>NZ_JBAHVL010000009.1:0-5848 GCF_037464985.1 Corynebacterium sp. PCR 32 | reverse complement strand
GTGTAACTGTGGTGTCGCCCGCACCCCCGGGGCACCCACACACACAAAAAAAAGGGGGGTGCATGGCGCACACAACACCACACACCCCACACACATATTCAATTCACACAAAGGTTGGCAGCGACCTACTCTCCCACACCCTCCCAGGTGCAGTACCATCGGCGCAGGCAGGCTTAGCTTCCGGGTTCGGAAAGGGACCGGGCGTGACCCCACCGCAATAACCACCAACACAACCACAAGGAACAACACACAACCCAACCACAACACAAGCGTGCTATGCGAGACACCAAACAGCAGACGCGAGTAACACTTCCCTCTTCACAACACATGTTGTTTTCATATCGGCCAATTAGTACCGGTCACCTCAACACCTCACAATGCTTACAGATCCGGCCTATCAACCCCATCATCTCTAGGGAACCTCAAAAGAAACCTCATCTCGAAACAGGCTTCCCGCTTAGATGCTTTCAGCGGTTATCCCTCCCGTACGTAGCCAACCAGCCATGCCCAAGGCAGAACAACTGGCACACCAGAGGTACGTCCATCCCGGTCCTCTCGTACTAGGGACAGCCTTTCTCAAGTTTCAACGCGCGCGGCGGATAGAGACCGAACTGTCTCACGACGTTCTAAACCCAGCTCGCGTGCCGCTTTAATGGGCGAACAGCCCAACCCTTGGGACCTACTCCAGCCCCAGGATGCGACGAGCCGACATCGAGGTGCCAAACCATCCCGTCGATATGAACTCTTGGGGAAGATCAGCCTGTTATCCCCGGGGTACCTTTTATCCGTTGAGCGACACCGCATCCACAAGCCAGTGCCGGATCACTAGTCCCAACTTTCGTTCCTGCTCGACCCGTCAGTCTCACAGTCAAGCTCCCTTATGCACTTACACTCAACACCTGATTGCCAACCAGGCTGAGGGAACCTTTGGGCGCCTCCGTTACCATTTAGGAGGCAACCGCCCCAGTTAAACTACCCACCAGGCACTGTCCCTAACCCAGATCATGGGCCGAGGTTGAGATGCTCAATACGATCAGAGTGGTATTTCACCAACGACTCCACCACCACTAGCGTGCCAGCTTCACAGTCTCCCACCTATCCTACACAAACCGAACCAAACACCAATACCAAGCTATAGTGAAGGTCCCGGGGTCTTTTCGTCCTGCCGCGCGTAACGAGCATCTTTACTCGTACTGCAATTTCGCCGGGCCTGTGGTTGAGACAGCAGAGAAGTCGTTACGCCATTCGTGCAGGTCGGAACTTACCCGACAAGGAATTTCGCTACCTTAGGATGGTTATAGTTACCACCGCCGTTTACTGGGGCTTAAATTCTCCGCTTCGACCCCAAAAGAGATCTAACAGGTCCTCTTAACCTTCCAGCACCGGGCAGGCGTCAGTCCGTATACATCGACTTCACGTCTTCGCACGGACCTGTGTTTTTAGTAAACAGTCGCTTCCCTCTACTCTCTGCGACCACCACCAGCTCACCACGCAAAGATGGATCACCAGCAATGGTCCCCCTTCTCCCGAAGTTACGGGGGCATTTTGCCGAATTCCTTAACCACAGTTCACCCGTCGCCTTAGTATTCTCTACCTGACTACCTGTGTCGGTTTAGGGTACGGGCCGCACACACACATCGCTAGAGGCTTTTCTCGACAGCACTGGATCACCAACATCCCCACAACGGGTACGCATCACGCCTCACCCACAAAGTGCCCCGGATTTACCTAGAACACGGGCTACACGCTTACACCACAATCCAATAAGTGGCTCGGCTACCACACTGCGTCACCCCATCACTTGACTACTACCAGCTCAGGCCCCACGCATCACCAACCCCCACCACCACAAAAAGGGCGGCAGGAACGGCTCAGGGTGGTTAGTATCACTGATTCACCATGGGCGCGCATGCACGGGTACGGGAATATCAACCCGTTATCCATCGACTACGCCTGACGGCCTCGCCTTAGGCCCCGACTCACCCTGGGAAGAAAAGCTTAACCCAGGAACCCTTAGTCATCCGGCGGACAAGATTCTCACTTGTCATTCGCTACTCATGCCTGCATTCTCACTCGCATCCCCTCCACCACCGGTCACCCAGCAGCTTCAACGAAAACACGACGCTCCCCTACCACACCACACACATGTGCGGCATCCGCGGCTTCGGCGGTGCACTTAAGCCCCACTACATTATCGGCGCACAACCACTCGACCAGTGAGCTATTACGCACTCTTTCAAGGATGGCTGCTTCTAAGCCAACCTCCTGGCTGTCTTCGCGATCCCACATCCTTTTCCACTTAGTACACACTTAGGGGCCTTAGCCGGCGATCTGGGCTGTTTCCCTCTCGACCCACGGAGCTTATCCCCCGCAGTCTCACTGCCACGCTCTCACCTTGTCAGCATTCGGAGTTTGGCTGATGTCGCTAAGATGATAGTCCCGCTAAACCAACCAGTAGCTCTACCTCCAACAAGAAACACGCAACGCTGCACCTAAATGCATTTCGGGGAGAACCAGCTATCACGGAGTTTGATTGGCCTTTCACCCCTACCCACAACTCATCCCCGCAGTTTTCAACCTACGTGGGTTCGCGCCTCCACAACGTCTTACCGATGCTTCACACTGGCCATGGGTAGATCACCCCGCTTCGGGTCCAGGACACGCCACTCAACCGCCCTCATTAGGACTCGGTTTCCCTACGACTACCCCACACGGGTTAACCTCGCGACGCGCCGCTGACTCGCAGGCTCATTCTTCAAAAGGCACGCCATCACCCCACAAGGCTCTGACGGCTTGTAGGCACACGGTTTCAAGAACTATTTCACTCCCCTCCCGGGGTACTTTTCACCATTCCCTCACGGTACTATCCACTATCGGTCACATCACGTATTCAGGCTTACCGGGTGGTCCCGGCAGATTCACAGCAGATTCCACGAGCCCGCTGCTACTCGGGTACCACAGCACCCCACACACATCATGCTTTCACGTACCGGACTCTCACCGTCTACGGCAGGCCATTCCAAACCACTTCCGCTAACACAACGCGCACAGGAGGGCGTCACTAGCCACCCAACACTACGGCCCCACAACCCCACACACGCAACCCCTAGCAGGTATCACACGCACATGGTTTAGCCATCATCCACTTTCGCTCGCCACTACTCGCAGAATCATTATTATTTTCTCTTCCTGCAGGTACTAAGATGTTTCACTTCCCCGCGTTACCCCCACACCAGCTATACATTCACCGGCAGGTCACCGCACACAACTGCGGCCAGGTTTCCCCATTCGGACACCCTCGGATCAACGCTCGATTGACAACTCCCCGAGGACTATCGCGGCCTTCCACGTCCTTCATCGGCATAATGTGCCCAGGCATCCACCGTGCGCCCATAAAAACAAAAACAACAAAACAGGCAACACAACACCACCACACAACGCAATGATGCTGCAGAAAAACCAGACAAAACTACAAAAAAGAAAGATTACTCGCGTCCACTATCCAGTTCTCACACAACACACCCACACCAGACACAACCACCCACACACAGCAAGCAGCCACACCCAGCCAGGCCAGGAACAACACATGTGCCATCCCAGACACCCAACAATGCGCCAACGCACCCCAAAAGCTCTCGTGTCAACCACACACCACCCCAACCACACCAACAACAGCATGATCATGTAATGCCGCACGCCACACGCGTGCCCAACAGGCCATCCACCCACAAAAAACAAACTGTGCACACCCACGCCACCGGCGCACCATGCACACAAACAAAAACTCCTTAGAAAGGAGGTGATCCAGCCGCACCTTCCGGTACGGCTACCTTGTTACGACTTCGTCCCAATCGCCAATCCCACCTTCGACGGCTCCCTAACGAGTTTAGGCCACCGGCTTCGGGTGTTACCAACTTTCATGACGTGACGGGCGGTGTGTACAAGGCCCGGGAACGTATTCACCGCAGCATTGCTGATCTGCGATTACTAGCGACTCCGACTTCATGGAGTCGAGTTGCAGACTCCAATCCGAACTGAGACTGGCTTTAAGAGATTAGCCCCACCTCACGGTATCGCAACTCTCTGTACCAGCCATTGTAGCATGTGTGAAGCCCTGGACATAAGGGGCATGATGATTTGACGTCATCCCCACCTTCCTCCGAGTTAACCCCGGCAGTCTCCCGCGAGTCCCCAACCAAATGCTGGCAACACGAGACAAGGGTTGCGCTCGTTGCGGGACTTAACCCAACATCTCACGACACGAGCTGACGACAACCATGCACCACCTGTACACCAGCCACAAAGGGAACAATCATCTCTGACCGCATCCAGTGCATGTCAAGCCCAGGTAAGGTTCTTCGCGTTGCATCGAATTAATCCACATGCTCCGCCGCTTGTGCGGGCCCCCGTCAATTCCTTTGAGTTTTAGCCTTGCGGCCGTACTCCCCAGGCGGGGCGCTTAATGCGTTAGCTACGGCACGGATCCCGTGGAAGGAAACCCACACCTAGCGCCCACCGTTTACGGCATGGACTACCAGGGTATCTAATCCTGTTCGCTACCCATGCTTTCGCTCCTCAGCGTCAGTTACTGCCCAGAGACCCGCCTTCGCCACCGGTGTTCCTCCTGATATCTGCGCATTTCACCGCTACACCAGGAATTCCAGTCTCCCCTACAGTACTCCAGTCATGCCCGTATCACCTGCCAACCCGGAGTTAAGCCCCGGGCTTTCACAAATGACGCGACAGACCACCTACGAGCTCTTTACGCCCAGTAATTCCGGACAACGCTCGCACCCTACGTATTACCGCGGCTGCTGGCACGTAGTTAGCCGGTGCTTCTTCTACCACTACCGTCACCCAAAGGCTTCGTCATGGCTGAAAGGAGTTTACAACCCGAAGGCCGTCATCCCCCACGCGGCGTCGCTGCATCAGGCTTGCGCCCATTGTGCAATATTCCCCACTGCTGCCTCCCGTAGGAGTCTGGGCCGTATCTCAGTCCCAATGTGGCCGTCCACCCTCTCAGGCCGGCTACCCGTCGACGCCTTGGTAGGCCATTACCCCACCAACAAGCTGATAGGCCGCGAGCTCATCCCCTACCGAAAAATCTTTCCACCACACCACCTACAGCATGGTCCTATCCAGTATTAGACCCAGTTTCCCAGGCTTATCCCAGAGTAAGGGGCAGATCACCCACGTGTTACTCACCCGTTCGCCACTCGAGTACCCCGCAAGCGGGGCCTTTCCGTTCGACTTGCATGTGTTAAGCACGCCGCCAGCGTTCGTCCTGAGCCAGGATCAAACTCTCCATACAAAACATGCACAAAAAGCCTGAAAACCAAGCAAAAAACAAACCCCGACACAAAAAATTCTGCATCAGAATCCAAAACAAAAAATTGCAGCCCGCCACACGGGGCGCGACAAGCCACAACCCACACACCCACCACAAAACATGGAGAATGCATGTCCACCACAAACACAACCACCACAAACGATGACCATGCCCACAGTGATCAAAAATCATGATGATCCAACAACCACCACACAATCGTGGCACCTGCCGTGACCAACACAAAAGTACATTGGCACACTATCGAGTTCTCACACAACACACGCACACACAACACACCCACCAACAGGAAAGCATGTCACGCAGCAAGCAGAAACCCTAACACCACCCGACCACCAAGCGCAAACACCACCCAGCAGACACAAACAATGGAGAAAGAATCCCACCAACCATCAAGACCACCAGAACAACAACCCCGCGGCCTCAACGACGAGACAAAACACTACACACCCCACCCACACACCACAAACCCCCAGCACACACCACAAAAACACACACCAA
>NZ_JBAHVL010000008.1:0-70102 GCF_037464985.1 Corynebacterium sp. PCR 32 | reverse complement strand
GAGTAGTCATAAGACCCGTCCGGGTTTTTCTTCGCCCGCACCGGGTACTTAGCAAGCAGCTCAGGCTGCTCCCACAGTGGCAGATCATCAGGACTCCGCGATGCACCCGCCCCCGTAGCAGACCCAGAGGTCGAAACATCTTTCACACCCTCACCACCGTGGTGACACCCCGCCAACACACCCACCACCACAACAACCGACAACACGCGTAAACATGCGTGTCGTGCATACGATGCTCCCTCCATAGGCTGCACCCTCCGACCACACCACAACTGACCACCTGACGGCATGGAATCCCACCTTCTTCCCCTGGTTAACTCAACGCAACGTGCACTGCGCCCCTTCACACGTTGGGCGATACACAGTCAGCACCCCACCGTGTCTCGTGCGTAGAAATTAGACGACAAGAGCCACACAATGGTTCCCGCGACTATGTGGCGAGGAATGACGAGGGGGAACGCGCCCGAATGTGGGCATAAAAAAGGGGGACCCCGCGCACCCGTCAGAGCTTGCTGACCCTTGCTGCGTTCCCGCCCTGGGGGAGTTCACAAGATGGACGCCGCGCGGAATCCGGACCCCATAGTAACTCACCGTGGCGCATATTCCTACCCGGCCTGCCAGCCAACCCCCTTTTTCCCATTGTCATCCCCGTGTCGACGGCGCGGAACGGGCCCCACCACTCATTATTCATTCTCGACGCTACGCTTTTAGCGTCACCGCAGGGTAGCTTTTCACCCTGGACATCACGCACCTCAACCAGGCTAACGTGTTCTTTTTTGGCGTTGCACCGGCCATCCGGTAGGCTTGCCCACCGGAACGCGGACTTCAGGTGCGTTCCACGCTTGGAGGATTCGACTAGCGGCCTATGTCACACGCCTGGAACGCGTGCGGGTAGTAATACCCTCGTGGGTTCAAATCCCACATCCTCCGCCACACATCCTGGCACGGGTTCAGTACCGTGCCAGGATTTTTTGTTGCCACCGAGACCCTTCCGACGTTTCCCTCCCGTTCCTGCGCCCTGATCACCCTGTACGATGTGGAGTTGCTTAAAACGTTGAACGCGAATCGCTTGCTCTGAAGGAAGGCACGCATGTCACCGCAGGTCGCACCGTCGAAAATGAATGTTGACGCTCTCAAAGGGTCGAAAGCGAAGTTCGAGCAGGCTTACAACGAACTCAAGGCCAAGAATCTCGCTCTGGACCTCACCCGTGGTAAACCTTCTGCTGAACAGCTCGACGTCGCCGACAGCCTCCTCGCCCTGCCTGGTGTCGGGCATACCACCGCCGAGGATGGTACAGATTGCCGCAACTATAGTGGTCTTCGAGGTATCCCGGATATTCGGAAAATCTACGCTGAACTGCTCGATATCCCCGTCGAGAACATTATTGCCGGTGACTCCTCAAGTTTGAGCATTATGCACGACCTTATCGTGTGGGCATATATCTTCGGCACGCAGGATTCACCACGCCCGTGGAAGGATGAGGAGACCGTTAAGTGGATCTGCCCAGTTCCTGGCTATGATCGACACTTCTCCATCACCGAACACCTTGGGTTCGAGATGCTCACCGTCCCGATGACAAATGAGGGACCTGATCTTGAGGCCGTCGCAGAACTCCTCACAGACCCACAGGTCAAGGGCATGTGGACGGTCCCAGTGTTCGGTAACCCCACTGGCATTAGCTACTCGCGTGACACATGTAACACGCTTGCCTCCCTTGATGCCGCCGCCCCCGATTTCCGTATCGTGTGGGATAACGCCTATGCCGTGCACACTCTGACAGAGGATTTCCCAGAACCGATCAACGTCGTGGAGCTCGCCGAGAAGGCTGGTCATCCCAACCGGTTCTGGTTCCTCACGTCAACCTCGAAGATCACATTTGCTGGTTCAGGGGTGGGATTCTTTGCATCATCAGCCAGTAACCTGGAGTGGTACGTGAGCCACGCCGGGGTTCGTAGCATCGGGCCAAACAAGATCAACCAGTTGGCTCACGCACGATATTTCCACAATGCACAGGGCGTTAAAGCCGTGATGCGCAAGCATGCTGTCTCGTTAGCACCCAAGTTCGCGGCCGTCGACACAGTACTGCACGAACGGCTCGATGATTATGGTGTTGCCAGGTGGACCAAACCCAAGGGTGGTTACTTCATCAGCATGGACGTGCCGGATGGCACGGCATCGCGTGTCGTTGAGCTTGCTCATGAGGCTGGTATTAAGCTGACTGAGGCTGGGTCTAGCTTCCCGCTACACCAGGATCCTCATAATCGGAATATCCGTCTGGCTCCGTCGCTACCACCTATCGACCAGGTCGAGGAAGCAATGGATGGTGTGGCGACCTGTGTCCTCCTCGCAGCCGCTGAAGCAGTTGACGCCGGAGCACAGTAGAGCCCACCCACCACCATATTTGAGGCAGCTACTTCCCTATGAACCTTCTGGAAACGCAGACCTGGCTTGCATCCATCCTGCCCAGCGACACCCAGTGGTCCAGCGTCACCGCCGGCCCAGAAAAGCCACCATTTACAGTAACCTCCCTTCTCATTGACGACGATGGGTCAGCTGAGCCCATCGCCCCTCACGATGAGGACGAGAACCCCGCGAGCAGCGGGCACGGCTACGTGGCTGATGACCTCCGGCAGGTTCTCGCCTGCACCGCTGACGCCGCACGATATTCCACGGGGTTGACCAGCCCCGACGGAATGGATGTGCGTGCAGAAATCCTCGCTGTTGGACTCGAACGACCAGGTGAAATAGCGCAACTCGTCTCCGCCACGGCTGCCATGCTGAGCGAGGAAGGATCAGGCAGGCTTGCGCAACCTGGAACGTTTCTTCCTGGTCTCGGTGCCATGGTCAACCCCGCGCTCACGACGAAACATGGTCTTCTCGTCGTCCCCTACATTTGGCCTCAAGGCGTACCCACTGTCACCGAGCACCCTGACCTCACCACCGCCGATGGTCAGCCCGTCGCCCCCACGCACCCGGGGCGTATGACGCTTATCGCCCAGGTTATTATGCTCACCGAACAAGAATTCCTGCACGGCATGACCCACGGCATTGATTCTCTCCAAGCACGCCTTGCCGGGGGGCATGCCGATCTTCGTGATCTGCGTCGAGGAAGTGTCGTTTAGCACGGTGTGGGCGGCATGTCCTAGCCGGGCGGTAGCATACACACGTGGCTCTTTACAGGAAGTACCGTCCCGCAACGTTCGCTGATGTCGTCGGCCAGGAACACATTACCGGGCCCCTCAGCCAGGCTCTCAACGCCGGGCGCATCAACCATGCATACCTGTTCTCCGGGCCCCGCGGGTGTGGGAAAACTTCCTCAGCTCGAATCCTGGCGCGATCGCTGAATTGTGTTCATGGTCCCACCTCATCGCCCTGTGGTCAGTGCGAATCCTGTCTGGCTCTTGCCCCTGGGGGGCCGGGTTCTCTCGATGTCACGGAACTTGACGCAGCCAGTCATCGCGGTGTCGATGACATGCGGGATCTCCGCGACCGGGCTATCTACGCCCCGGCGGAATCCCGCTACCGTGTCTTCATCATTGACGAAGCTCATATGATCACCAAGGAAGGTTTCAACGCGCTGCTCAAGATCGTCGAGGAGCCACCTGAGCATCTTGTCTTCATCTTCGCCACGACTGAACCTGAAAAAGTCCTGACGACCATTAAATCCAGGACGCATCAGTATCCATTCCGTCTGCTCGCGCCCAACGATATGCGCGGTTTGCTGGAGCGTATTTGTCGTGACGAACATGTGCGTGTCGAGGCCTCGGTGTACCCGCTGGTCATCCGTGCTGGTGGTGGTTCTCCCCGTGACTCTCTCTCGGTGCTTGACCAGCTCCTCGCTGGTGCCGATGATCATGGCATCACGTATGCCCACGCCGCCGGGGTTCTTGGCATCACTGACTGTTCATTGATCGATGCTGCCGTCGATGCTGTGGCCGACAATAACCCAGCTGGCCTTTTCACCACCATTACTAAGGTTCTCGACGCCGGGCACGACCCACGCCGCTTCGCGACTGACCTTGTCGATCGCTTCCGTGACCTCCTTGTCCTCCAGTCCATCCCGGACGCGTTCGACCACGGTCTTGTCGATGCGCCACTCGACCAGCGCGATGCGTTGAGTAACCAGGCGCAGGTCCTTGGCCCGGCAACGCTGACGCGGTGCGCAGCCGTCGTGAGTGATGGCCTCAACGAATTGAAAGGAGCGACGTCTCCGCGTCTCCTTCTGGAGATCATGTGCGCCCGGATGGTGATGCCCGGCGCGGCCGATGGGGTCGAGGCACTGGCCCAGCGTGTTGAGTTGTTGGAGCGTGGGCGGCCCACTGTGAGCGAGGCGACGGGGGGCTCTGGTGGTGTGGAAGGGGCAGCGGGTGCCGTTGACTCCGGTAGTACCGGCGGAACCACTGGGGAGGGCGCGGGCACAGTTCCGCGGCGGGCCCAGGGGGGTGGGCGGATTATTTGGCAGCCCAAGGATAAGAAAGGCGACGATAAGAAGACCGGGGAGAGGGCGAATACTCCTGGTGAGAAGCAGCAGGGCCGGCTGAGCGGTGAGGTGGCAGGGGCTGATATGGCCGCATCATCACCTCTGGGGCTGGGTGGTGGTGCGCACACGATGGATCGGGAAGCGCTTTCCAAGTATCTGCGTGAGCAAGCTATGCAGCAGGAGCGGGAGATCCGCGCTCGTGAGGCGCACGAGCGTATGAGCAAGATCGAGGAGCGTGAGGGTCCCGCTGTTGTTCTTCCTGAGAGTGCCTCTGCCCCTAGTGCTTCGCGGTCAGAGATGCCGGGTGAAGGATCAGCTGGTGAGGCGTCGGCAGGTGAAGGCTCTATGCCCGCTGATGGTGGTACCAGTGATGGATCATCGGCCGAGGGTCGGACGGATGCGGCCGGGGTGGCTGAGGCACACTCAGCGGACGATACGCCGACTGGGCATGTCGGCCCGACACCGTCTGTTGATGAATCTACTGAGGGAGATCATGGAGGTCTCGCGGCGGATGACCTGCGGCCACAGTGGACAGCAATCAAGCAGGCTGTCGGTACACGAAGCAAGGTCGCGCACGTCATGGTCAGTGAAGCCGTTGTTCTCGGCGTATTTGGCAACCATGTTGTCCTTGGGCATCACACTGGTGCGCTTGCGCAGCGGCTCAATGATGGGCACAACAATGCTTCTATTGCAGACGCCATTACCGAGGCAACTGGCCATACCGTCACCGTTGAAGCTGTCATCGGTACCGACGACGCCGCGCTTCAACGATGGAAGGACGCTCACCCCGACCACCCTCGCTCCGCGGTAGCAGCTAACGCCGCTGCTACCGCACCCACTACCAATAAGACCATCTCCGGGGATTCGTCGGTGGGTGCTAGCGCGCCAGCTCCTGCATCTGCGTTCATGTCCACGACGGCGGTGCTCTCCGATTCTGCTCGTACCGCGTTAACAGCAGCCGCCCAGTGGAAGAAGGCCCAAGAGCAGAGGAAACCACACGCGTCGACGGCGGAGCAGTCAACGCTCCAGTCGGCCCCGGATACAGGCCCGGTGTCACCGCGGATTCAGAGTCGCACTCCACAATCATTCAGCGATGGGTCACCGCTGCCTCCCGAGCCTGAAGATGACCCCGACAGTGCTCCACCTGAGGACTACCACCCCCGCTCACGCATGACGCCTGCCCCCGCCGATGATCAGAACATCACGGCGGATGCTGGTTCGGCGCCGGGGGTTGCTGACCATCCACGTGGGGTGCGCCAGCCGGTTGATACTGAATATACGCAAGAAGAAGCGGAAGAGGAGATGGCTACTGCCAGTCGTGATGACACCAACTACGATCGTCGTTCTGCGAAAGAAATAGCGATGGAGCTCCTGATTAACGAGCTGGGGGCACAACCCTTGTAGGTCCCCCTCGGCAATGTCGCCTCACCTCAGGAACCTGGTGTCCCCCACGCGCTCGTGGGTCGTAGCATTGGTTACACTGAACCGCACGACTGCGAGCAATCGGCTCGTCACAACCACCATTGACCACCTAAGGAGACAACCATGTCACAACCCGACTTCAACGAAATCATGGCTCAAGCACAGCAAATGCAAGAACAATTGCAGCGTGTTCAGGGTGAAATTGCTGAGTCTGAGATCAGTGGTACCGCCGGCAATGGGCTTGTCACAGTCACCATGAAAGGTACTGGTGAGGTGACCGCTGTCAGCATTGACAAGTCTGTCGTCGACCCTGACGATGTCGATACTCTTCAAGACCTCGTCCTGGGTGCACTTCAGGATGCCAACTCCTCACTACAGTCCTACGCGCAAGAAAAGATGGGGCCTTTTTCTGAAGGCCTCGGTGGACTTGGCGTCTAAAATGAGCCTGGCCACCTGCATGGGTATCCCACGGGTGGCTCACAGCCCCTTGCTCGTCGTGACGAGCCCGACCATCAACCTTACGAAATTAGGACGTCGTTGTTCGAAGGACCACTCCAAGACCTCATTGATGAGTTCTCTCGCCTGCCCGGAATCGGCCCCAAAAGCGCCCAGCGTATAGCGTTCCATGTGCTCCGCACCGATCCCGACGACATCGACCGTCTTCGTGCCGCGCTGACCGCTGTCCGCGATGGCATCACGTTCTGCCGCATCTGTGGAAACATCTCTCGCGATGATATTTGCCGGGTCTGCGCCAACCCCCACCGTGACGCCACCACCATCTGCGTCGTTGAAGAGCCCAAGGATATTGAAGTTATCGAGGCCACCGGTGAATATGGTGGCCGCTATCATGTGCTTGGTGGGGCGCTTGATCCTCTAGCTAATGTTGGCCCCAAAGATCTTGCCATCACGCAGCTTCTCCAACGCATCGCGAGTGTTCTTCCCGATCGGGAAACAGCCGATTCCACACCTGACAAACCCGATTACGATGATGCCCCCACCATCAGCGAGGTCATCATCGCCACCGACCCTAATACGGAAGGTGAGGCCACTAGTTCCTATCTCGCCAGGCTTCTCAAGGATTTCCCGGACCTCACTGTCTCCCGTCTCGCATCTGGTATGCCGATCGGTGGGGACCTCGAATATGTTGACGAACTCACGCTCTCCCGCGCGCTGGCCGGGCGTCTTCCTCTCTAACACAATAGGCACGCAATAATTCCGCTGTGCCGCTAGCGTGACAGTGCCGCGCGGACAGGCGAAAGCAGTGAACCCGTGTTAGAACTAGGGTATGTCGTCTGATAAAGCCCGCTGGGGCCTCACCGCCCTCTACACCGTCTCGGGGTGTGGTCATTTTGTCACTCCCACGCTTTTCGAGGACATCGTCCCTACCTATGCGCCTGGCACGCCGCGGTTCTGGAACTACCTTGCCGGTGCTGGTGAGCTCGGCACGGCGGCTCTTCTCGCTGCTCCTCATACCAAGGCCAACCGGTTCGGTGGGCTCATGTCTGCAGTACTTTTGATCGCTGTGTGGCCAGGCAATGTGGAATCTGTCCGTCAGCGGCTCGACCGTCCGTGGCCTGAACAAATTGGGTGGATCGCGCGCCTACCCTTGCAGGTGCCTATGATTCGCGCGTCGTGGAGAATGTGGAGAGAATCGCCCCACTGACCTGCGCTTCTGATAAAATTGGTAAGCCGGTGTATGACTGTGGTATGAGTACCTTCGCGCTAGAAAACCCCAGCACAGGCCAATCAGAAGACACTTTCAACCGCATCGAGGATACCGACCGTGACGCGATCCTCGATCGTTCCACAGCAGCGTACACGCGGTGGAAGGACACGTCCATTGAGGAACGCGTCACTGTCCTTCATACGGTGGCGGATCTCTATGAAGAGCGATCCGACGAGCTAGCCTCCTATATCGGGCGTGAGATGGGCAAGCTTACCCGGTGGGGTCAGGCTGAGATTCAGGTTGTTGTTGGTATCTACCGGTGGTATGCGGACCATGCCTATGAGCTCCTGCAGGATACCGAGCTACCCCGCCTGGGTGCGGTCCGGTCGTTTGTCCGCCATGATCCTATAGGCCCGATTTTGGGTATCATGCCGTGGAACTTCCCGTACTATCAGGTTGCTCGGTGGGCGGCACCGAATCTTCTGTTGGGTAATTCTTTGGTGCTCAAGCATGCGTCCATCTGTCCTCTTTCATCCCAGGCGTGCCAGGATCTTCTCGAGGATGCGGGGCTACCGAAGGATGTCTTTATCAATGTGTATGCTTCTGGTTCACAGATGGACGCGTTCGTTGCTGATGATCGCATTAAGGGTGTGTCTCTGACTGGTTCGGAAGCCGCCGGTGCCGCCGTCGCTAAGACAGCTGGTGAGCACTATAAGAAGTCCGTGCTGGAACTGGGTGGGAATGATCCTTTCATCATTCTCGACGACGCCAACCTGGATGAGATTCTGGACAACTTCGTCACCATCCGCATGTATAACACGGGGCAGGCGTGCAATGCGCCGAAACGGTTGATCGTGATGGAGTCTTTCTACGACAAGGTTGTTTCCGGGTTGGAAGATCGTATCAGCGCGTTGACGGTCGGTACGTGGGATGACGAGAACGCTGATGTGGGGCCGTTGTCGTCGATGGGTGCGCGTGATGAGATTGTTGAGCGTTTGGAGAAGGCCGCTAGAGAAGGCACGGCGACGGTGAAAGTTGGCGGGCATGCATTGGACCGTGAGGGGGCTTTCATGGAGCCGACTCTCCTCACTGATGTTGATCCGCGGGCGGATGTGGGGTGCAACGAAATTTTTGGTCCGGTGGCGGTGGTGTATGCGGTGAAAGACGCCGATGAGGCCGTTCACGTTGCCAATGATTACTCCGACTATGGCCTGTCTGGTTCTGTGTGGGGGTCTGATGTTGATAAGGCGTGGGAGGTTGCTCGTCAATTGAAAGATGGTATGACGTTTGTCAATGAGGCGTCGGTGACTGCGGCTGGGTTGCCGTTCGGTGGTGTCGGCCGGTCTGGTTATGGGCGGGAGATGGAACGGTGGGGTGTGAAAGAATTCGCCAATGAGCATCTATTCCGTATCAGCGACACGCCCAATGGTGGAGGTCTCTCCCCTGCGATGTAGGTGTCCGTGTCGTGCTCATGATGAGCATTTTATAAAAAAGAAACGAATACGATGACTATATATTGGACGCCAGTGCGCGATATCGGTGACGATATGCGGAACCGTGCTGGCGGTAAGGCATGTAACCTGGGCGAGATGGTTCGCGCGGGTATCATGGTTCCCCCGGCGGTGTGCGTTACTACGGATGCTTTTCAGAAGTTATGCCAGGATAGCGGGATAACGTCGATTGAGGAGCTTAGTCCTCGTGATGCTCGTGAGATGTCTCTTCATTCTCCCCTGCCAGGTGTGGTTCGGGATGCGATCGTCGAGGCGTATAGGTCACTTGGTGAGGGGCGGGTTGCTGTTCGTTCATCAGCCATCGGCGAGGACTCCAGTGAGGCTAGTTTCGCTGGTCAACAAGAGACGTTCTTACACATCAGCGGCGTCGACACTGTTGTGGGTGCCGTGCGACGGTGTTGGGCGTCGCTCTGGTCTCAGCGTGCTATTCACTACCGTTGTGAACGTGGGCTCTCGGAGTCCGATACTGTCCCGGATATCGCGGTGGTGATCCAGCGGATGATATCGCCTGAGGTGTCGGGCGTGTTGTTCACCTCAGATCCCGTCAGTATCGACACATCCACGCTTGTGATTAATGCCAGTTATGGGCTTGGGGAAGCTGTAGTGTCGTCCGAGGTTTCCCCCGATCAATATCGGGTTAGGAAAGCTGATGGCCATGTCATTGATCGGGTCATGGGCGATAAAGACATCATGATTGTGCCCGCACAGGACACTGCACAGGGAACGGCGACACGCCCTGTTGATGATGATATGCGTGACCAGTGGAGCCTCGATGAGACCACTATTCAATCATTGGTCAGCCTTGGCCACGTCGTGGAACACCACTATGGTGCACCGCAGGATATTGAATGGGGCATTGCCAATGGGACCGCGTATCTCCTCCAGACACGCCCTATCACGACTTTCCCTCCGCGCGACTGTGCTCATCGCACGCCAAAGAACAGGGTCGAGCACACTCTCCGCGACGATCTTATTGAGCACTACCCAAGCCCGTACCCAGCTGATATCTATTGCATTCGCGCCATCCAATCCTCTATCCAGTCGTTGATGGGTGATCTGGGATTGTCTGCCCCATCGGCAGAGGACACTATCCAGATGGACGTTCGAGGCATCGCGGGCGTAGCCCCACGGGTGCCGAGGCCAACGTTTTCTATGCTCTGGAAAGCGCCGACAATGATACGGCAGGTGTGGGCAACGCAGCCCCAGGATCCTTATTCTGCTTTCGCGGAGCATATCGATTGGATTGAGCATAAGGAACACGAGCTCGGAATCCAATCCTCCCGGCAGATTGATGCATCAAGCGTTGGCTTGTCTCATCCTGATGCGCAGAAACTTGTGGTTGCCGCTATTGAGCAGGCAAGCGCGTTGACGGATCTTCGTTTTCGGCTCTATCTTGCCCCTCTTATTCCCTGTAGGAAGCGGCTGGAGAAGAAGGTCAGGGTACTCAACCAGCGTAGTCATGAGTGCTGGACTCCTGAGGACCTCCTGGGCAATCTGGAGTATAAGACGGCGTTGATTGATCGTGATCTGGCCAGCCTTGCCCACCGGTATGCGATGATCAAACGGGACCATGCGTTCGACAGTGCTGTCCAGGCACGTCAGAATGATTCCGAGTTGAGGGCCCTCTATGCTTCGTTTCTCGATAAGCATGGGGCGCGTACATCAAAAATGTATGTTCCCTTTGGGTCCTTGTCGTGGTCGGAGGATTTTCGCACGCTCGACGCTGTGGTCGACGCGTGTGCAGCCAACGAGGAGGCTGATTCTTGTCCGCCGCAGGTCGATCGCATCCTCGCCGCGGCCGAGGATGAGCTATCGGCGGCTGGGTACAGGCGGTTCATGCGAGATACGGACCTGTATCGTCGCTTCCATGTTGGCAGGGAGGAGAGTGTTTACCTCATAGAACGGTGTCTTCGAATCGCACGTTTAGCCTTTTATTCCTGCGCGACGAGGTTGTGCGACGCCCATGTCATTGATGCTCGTGATGAGGCGAAATTTCTGACTCTTCCTGAGGTATTCGAGTTTCTTGCGGGGAGTCAGTCGCACGAGTCGTGTCAGGAGCTCAGATCCATTGTGGCGACGCGACGTCAGTGGAGAAATACTGCGGAGGTGTTGTGGTGGAAAACATCCCGCCAACCGTCGCGTCCGCAGGATGGGCGTGGTCTCACAGGTGTAGCGGGTAGTCCAGGAACGGTGACTGGTGTCGCACGGATCATTGATGGTCCTGCTGATTTTGAGAAGCTCAACAAAGGGGATGTGCTCGTGTGCCGATACACCGATCCGACATGGACTCCGCTCTTTTCCCTTGCCAGTGCCGTTGTTACTGATCGTGGGGGTGCGTTGTCGCACGCCGCTATTGTTGCGAGGGAGCGTGGGATACCTGCTGTGCTTGGTGTTGGGCAGGCTACCTCGGCACTGACTAGTGGAACTCGGGTGAGGGTCGATGGGTCTGCCGGGTCACTGACTGTGCTTGAGCCCACGCTCTAGTGTCACGATATCGCTGTCGAACCGTGGGGGTAGGTGGGTGGTCCCCTCATTGCCCATATCAAGGCACATTTCCTGGGGCAGGAATTCTGGGTCAATTGTCTTGGGATGACCGTGCTGAGTACCGCAGTGTTGGCGTTCAATGTGATGGCACTGTGACCACGTGTACCCCATTCACATCGCATTATCCTCGAGCATCATCATATCGAATCTACGTCGGAGTTCTGCCACCTCACGTCCTGTGTGAGAAGTTTCCATGAATATCAACCCCAGATCTTCGGAATCGAGCAGCGAGTGTGTTTCCGGGTAGGCTTTCCCCGGCTTCGCATTAATCTCGCCAGAAATAACATAATGAAAAAGTTTTTACATGTCCTTCAGCAATAAATCCCCTACCCCCATTTTGGTGCTGGAGGAATCCACGCGTTAACTTTCTCATACAGTTCGCTCGGGTTATCAGCAACAATCAGGGATTCTAGAAAGACTGAGCTCAAAAACCCTTCTGCCACCATGTGCTTAATCGTGCCGATCAGTGGTTCCCAATACCCATTCACATTAAGTAATGCCACCGCATGTTGGGTATACCCGAGCTGCTGCTGCGTCCACGCGTCAAACAACTCATCGACCGTGCCCACCCCACCAGGCAAACCAACAACCACATCAGCCAGCTCCCCCATGCGCGCCTTCCGAGCGGACATCGTCGGCACCAATTCCAATCTCGTCAAACCGCCATGCGCAATCTCCCCTCGCCTCGGCGCCACCACACACCCATCATCGGCAGGAAGAACATACGTCCGACCACCGTGATGAAACCCCTCCGGGCCCTCCACACCAGCAAGAAGATACGGAATCACACCAATACACAATGTTCGATCAGCAGCAGCGGTATCCCCCACCACCCCCATCAACCCGGCGCGCCCCCCGCCATACACAATATGGTCACCATGTGCGCCGATCGCGTGAACGAAGTCTTCGACAGCCTCACGATACTCAGGCCTATTGCCCTCCGCCGACCCAGTGAACAACAAAAATCCCCGGCCTTTCAGCGTGGGCACGACGTCACGGGTCAAGGGCGCGATGGTCACATCACGATCACGGCTACTCACCCACCGCGCGTCGTCGATCTCCGCACACGGTGTCACGACAATGCGGTGCGCGTCACGGGCAGCCTTGGTGGCATCGCTACTGGTCCCCCCGAGCGGCATACCGTCGACAATAAACACATCGGCAAGAACGTCGGTGTTGGCCTCATTGGCGGCAGTGGCGCGGAAGGTGCCCAGGAAAGTGAGATCATCCGGTGCCACACGGAGTTTAAGCTCTTCATCAAGCTCACGAATAAGCGTCTGGTCTGGCGTTTCCCCCGGTTCCGGTTTGCCACCGGGAAACATGAATGCTGACGTTCCCTTTTTACGTACGAGCAAAAAATTGCCGTTAACGTCTCTGATAATGGCAGCGCTCACGCGAATCACAGGCATATCTGGAGAGTCTAACAACGCTCCTGGGGCCATCGGCCGGGGAGCGCAAATACGAGATCACACAGGGACGTGCCGCACCATGTTGACAGGTGCGGCACGTCCCTTTTGTCCCATTGCTCCCTCAAAGTTCGAAATGAATCACCAGGCTTTCACTCGCGAGAAGAGGTGGACCACTTCTCTGTTTCGCTGACAATGCCACAATCTACGAAGGCTTACTGAATAATTAGCGGTATACACCTGTGTACTTACTGAGAAATGATGTCGCCCCTCCACGATTCACTCGTCCGACGCGACACCTACCCGCCCCTGGGGTACACCACCCTCACCATTCACATCCTTGAAAGCAATCAACCAGCAATAATGCTGTTTGCGAAGCGCACAATCGGGGCTGGCACAAGCCGCGCAAGATATCGCAGAACAAGATCAGGCGTCGAGACGGAATACATGTGACGGTGCCGCTCCAGAATGTTCGCCGGATGCACAGCCTTCCACACCGCCTCTGCAACGTCCTCCGGGCGGATATTCACACCAAGCCTCTTCGTCGATTTAGCCTCAACGTCAGCAAGTTTCGTCTTGGCCCACAACGGCATGAGGCTCACGACACGAATATCATCCTTCCTCCACTCCAAATCCATTGCCTGCGTGAACCCAAGTACAAAAAACTTGGAGGCGGAGTACGGGGTGATATGCGGTTGCCCATAAATTCCAGACGCCGATCCCATGGTGACCATGTGAGCATTCTTCGTCCGCTTAAGATAGCGATGCGCCGCACGCGCCCCCAAGACCACCCCGGTGCAGTTGATATCAATTTGCCTGGCAATGACCTCTGGGGACTGATCAACAATGTCACCGTCGCCAATTACACCAGCATTGTTATCGAGGACATCCAACGTGCCCCCGGTGTGCGACGTGAAGTCAGCAAGAGCATCCTCCCATTGGCCAGCATCAGTAACGTCAAGCCGGCCAGTGATTACCTGCGGGAATTCTTCTTGTAGTGACGCGAGTGCCGCCTCATCGATGTCATACGCGCCAACCGTCCAGCCAGCCGACAGGAATCGGAGCACGACCTGCCGGCCAATGCCTGCGGCGCCGCCGGAAATGAAAATGCTTTTGCTGTGGGTGTTTGCCATGGAGTCAATCTACCGCGCCACGCGACCCAATGTCATAGACTCGCTTTATGAATTTTAAAAGATTACCCCTCGGTCCCCTCCCCGATGAGTTCGCAGAATCTCTCCGTAGCCTAACCGTCAATGCCCGCACTGGAAGCCTGCACTCCAGCACACCCACCGCCATCGAGAGCCCTTTCGACGGCTCGACCCTCGGCTGGGTTGGTACAGGAACAGAAGAAGACGTTGCGGATGCCTTTACCACTGCCCGTCAGGTCCAACGATCCTGGCGGGCCTCACCATTCGCAGAACGCACACGCATCCTCCTCCGCTACCACGACCTCGTCCTCACACACCGTGAACTCCTCCTCGACATGATCCAACTCGAAACAGGCAAAAATCGCGCCTCCGCTTTCGACGAAGTCATGGACGTCGCCATCAACGCCCGCTACTACGGAAACCACCTCGCGTCATTCCTCCGGCCCTCGCGCCATCCCGGGGCACTCCCCATAGTTACCCGATCCCGCGAATACCATTACCCCAAGGGAGTAGTGGGCCAGATCAGCCCGTGGAACTACCCCCTCACCCTCGGGATTTCCGACGCACTCGCTGCTATCGCAGCAGGAAACACAGTCGTCGCAAAACCGGACTCCTCCACCCCTTTTTGCACCCTCCTTGCCCTGAAATTGCTGCTCGAGGCAGGGCTCCCGGCACACGTTATCCAAGTGGTCACCGGGCCCGGCCGAGTCGTTGGCACCGCTATCGCCGACCACTGCGACTACCTCATGTTCACCGGCTCCACAGCAACGGGCAAGACACTCGGCGAACACGTCGGCCGCCGGCTTGTCGGGTTCTCCGCCGAACTCGGTGGCAAAAACCCCATGATTGTGCAGGCTGACGCCGACCTCCACCGCGCCGTTGATGGCACCATCCATGGTTGCTTCTCCAATTCGGGGCAACTCTGCGTCTCTATTGAGCGGATCTATGTCGAAGAGAAGATCTACGACGACTACCTCCACAGGCTCACCGACGCCGTCAACGCTATTACCCTCGGCACCGGACTCAACTGGAACTACGAGATGGGGTCACTCGCCAGCCAACAACAACTTGACACCGTCACCGAATTCGTCGACGATGCTCGAGCACACGGCGCCACTGTCGTCACCGGTGGCCGTGCCCGCCCCGATCTTGGCCCATACTTCTACGAGCCCACTGTCCTCACCGATGTACCACCCGAGGCTCGTCTCCGCCGGGAAGAAGTCTTTGGCCCCGTGATCTACATCGATAAGGTCCGCAACGTCGAAGAGGCTCTCCGCCGGGCCAACGACACGACCTACGGGCTTAACGCATCCATTTTCGGCGACCCCCGAACCGCCTGGGATATTGCCCCGCGGATCGAAGCGGGATCCATCAACATCAATGACGGCTACACAGCAACGTGGGGCTCCGTGGACACTGCTCTCGGTGGTGTCAAGGAATCTGGGATGTCCCGACGGCACGGTCGTGAGGGGCTCATGAAATACACCGAAACCCAAAACATCGCCGAACAACGAATCATGCCCATCCAAGGCCCCCCAGCGCTTGGCCGCAAAGCGTACTCACGCATTGTCTCGCTGGCCCTCCGAGCTGGCAAAGCAACGAAACTCCTACGCTAATCCACAGGCGGGCCGCCTCTACTCCATGGGCAGTGTGATGTAGCGAACTTCCTGGTATCCCTCAGTGCCCATGGCGCCACCACCGCGGCCCATCCCCAGACTGCGTCACGCCACCACACGGTACCGCCGCGGTGGACAACCCCCATGTTCGGCGCTATTCGCCACGCCAGGGATTCTTAGTTCGCCAGGGAACACACCTTTAACAATTTAAGCATCGTGTATTTAAGAATATGTATTTAAGAATACACGTTCATCACATTGCACTATTGGTAGCGCTACGAGCACGGAGGCTCGAAACGAAAGTGGATAAAGGATAGCGGATATGATTGAGAAAAATTGAAGAACTCAATGTCACCAAAGACATGAGAGTTCTTTTCTTCACCCAATGATTCACGTCACTTCCATTTAAACGCCTTGATGGCGAGAGCGCAAAAAGCTACAGTCCATGCAAGGCAACCCGCTACTACCCAAAACCTGTCATATCCGACTGGCCATGGCGCCCCTACGGTCTGTGTAATAACACCACCCCCGACGGATGTCGGAAGAATCCTAAATACGAGTTCTAACCACGACGGCAAGGAGCTGAGTGGAAATCCTAGACCACTTCCCAAAGCCGCCAGAATCATGACAAGACTTCCGAAGTACCCTGCAGCCTGGTCTGAAGATGAAAGAGCCCCCACCAGATATGCGAGACTAAGGAAAAAGAGGTTCGCCACAGTCACAGCGAGAAAAGCCGGCAAAAACTTCGAGCCTGAAACCATATTCAGCCATATTCCACACGTGATCACGATCAGCGAGAGAACACTGACAAAGACAAATCGTAAAACGGCGTGGGTCGCCATAAAAAGACTCTTCGATAGCGGCGTTGTCGCCAACGCTGTCAACACTCCACTCTTACGGTACTTCGCTAAAGGACCAGAGGTAATCATCATAGAACAATTAGCAGAGCAAACAACTAAGCCCAAAGGCAATGATGTAGCCAGTATACCACTACCACCATTGCCACTATTGAGGTGGGAAAGAAAATAAAATAAAAAAAGAAAGAAAAACGGGAACAACGTTACAAAAATAATAAGCGTTCGGTCAAACAACATTTCTTTCAACTGAACCAGCATAAGAGTCTTGACCAGTTTTACATTTTTCATTAATCTAGCTCCAGTGGGGTCGCTTTCATCACTATTTCATTGTAAGTGTCTTCAAGATTCTTTTTTCGCCAGTTTAGATCTTTAATATTGTCAAGACGAGCAATGTCGTGCAAAATTCTGTCTTTTTCCTCAGGCTGCGTGGATATAATATACGCGATACCATCATCCACCTTCTCCTGACCGACGTTTACCTCATTTTTCATTATCTTATTAAGCTCATTTTTAAACACTTCATCTTCTGAATGTTCCAGTGAGACAGTGAAGGAAATTTCTTGACTTAAAGGAAAAGCCTTTGAAATTAGTTCATTAGTGGGGCCCACATAGAGTGTCTTTCCCCCATTAAGCAACACCACCCAATCGCTATATTTTTCGGCATCCTCCATCGTATGAGTGGAAAAAATAAGTGTTTTTTCCCGATCTTTAGCGTATTTGCTTATATAATCCCAAACATTTGCTTTTACTTCAGGGGAAAGATTGTTGGTTGGCTCATCCAAAATAGTCAACGGAGCGTTGGCAATCAGCGCTGAAGCCACGCTGACTAACTGATATTGACCTCCAGATAGCTTCTCAATTGGTCGATCTTTAAAATATTCCATCTTTAAGCTCGTCAAGATGGATTTTGGACTTTTTGCGTTTCCGTAGATATGGGACCATAGTGTCAACATATCTTCTGCAGTAAGCGACGGGAAAAGCTTGCTCGACTGAAGCTGTATTGCAGACAACTTCGCCACAGCTTTTTGATCTGCACTTGGATTATGCCCAAATGTTTTGACGCTCCCTTCCCCCGGAGCGAGCAAGCCTGTAAGCAGATTGAATGCCGTGGATTTCCCTGACCCATTCGGGCCTATAAAACAGCAACTCACACCACTAGGAATGTGCGCCGTAAAGTTGTCGAGAGCAGTAGTTACTTTTCTCCGTTTTCGGAATGCTTTTGTAACTTGATCAAACTCAACCGCCACATTCATCACAATTCCTTTCCACTTACTTCTTAAACAACCCGCTGCACCCACGGCATATCGGACAGTCAGAAGAGCCGACAGTGCTCACACAACCTGACGCACCCACAACCATGGGCGATATACATAAGAAAGCGAGTTCTTCAATTTCGAATCTAATTTCGCTTACTTTATTCCTCCACCTCGGCCACTTTGCCTACTTCCATGTTGCCCCTTCGGCATTAAGCGATAAGGCTCGGGATTTTTTTATAGCGCTAACAATATCTGAGTTGTGTTCTAGCTTACAACAACTATGTTAAAATAACCGTTGAACTAATTATCTCACCCCCGTTTGGGTCTTTTAGATTACCCATTTCCTTCCCACCGAAGCGGAATTATAAGATTGCATTTCCAGCCGTCGTGTTGCTTACACGGTGCATTCACTCCGTCGGCATCGCGATATAGCGAACCTCCTGGTATTCCTCAATACCCACGACACCACCTTCACGGCCCAGCCCGGACTGCTTCACGCCACCGAATGGAGCCGCCGCGTTAGACACCACCCCCACATTCACACCCGTCATCCCCGCGTCAAGGTCCTCCGCACAGCGCAACGCCCGCTGAACATTCGTCGTAAACACATAGGATGACAATCCATATTCGGTGTCATTGGCTAACTCAAGTGCCTCGCCGTCCGTAGAGAATGTCGTAATCGGTGCTACTGGCCCAAAAATCTCTTCACCAAATACTCGCGCATCGGTCGGCACAGGGTAGAGCACCGTCGGCGTATAAAAATAACCCTTGCCCTCGAGAACCTCACCGCCGCAGAGCACCGTCGCACCCCTCTGTTGAGCATCATCAACGACAGCGGCCACGTTATCCAGAGCTTTCCTCTCAATCAACGGGCCACACGTCGTCCCCTCATCCAACCCATTTCCACACGTCAAGCCCTTCATCGCCAGGGCCAACTTCTCCGAGAACTCCTCGGCCACCGACTCATGCACAATAAACCGGTTCGCCGCCGTACAAGCCTCCCCCATATTCCGCATCTTCGCAGCCATAGCCCCCTCGACAGCCTTATCCAGATCCGCGTCATCAAAAACAATGAACGGCGCATTACCACCCAGTTCCATCGACGTCCGCAACACATTCTTCGATGCAGCTTCCAACAGATGCTTACCAACGCCCGTCGACCCCGTAAACGAGACCTTCCGTAACCGTGAATCCCCCAAGATGGGATCCGACACTGACGACGCTGACGCCGAAGGCACCACATTCACCACACCATCCGGAACACCCGCCTGACGAAGCAACTCAGCGAAATACAACGACGTCAGCGGCGTAAGACGCGCAGGCTTCAGCACAACAGTGCACCCCGCCGCCAACGCAGGACCAATCTTGCGCGTACCCATCGCCAACGGAAAATTCCACGGTGTCACCAGGAAACACGGCCCCACCGGACGTCGAGACACCAATAACCGCAACGACCCTTCAGGGCTCGTCGAATACTGGCCACCAATCCGATTCGCTTCCTCAGAAAACCACCGGAGAAACTCCCCGCCATACGCGACCTCACCACGAGACTCCGCAAGCGGCTTCCCCATCTCCACAGTCATCAACGTGGCTAATTCCTCAGAGTTCTCCTGAACCAGATCAAACGCTGTCCTCAGGATCGTGCTCCGCTCCCGCGACGACGTATGCGACCACTCATACTGAGCCTGTGAGGCCGCATCCAATGCCGCCATCGCATCATCACTATTCGCACTCGCGACCTGCGCGATGATCTCACCCGTCGCAGGATTCTCCACAGGAAACGTCTCCGACCCCGACGCATCAACCCACGTCCCATTAATCAACAACTGAGTCGGAGTATGACCAAGAAGATCTTTCACATCAACAGACACGACGACACCTTTCACACAACGAATCGGGGCAGAGCTAACCACCAGCGTAATTCGCCGTAGTCTGACGCGTCAGAAATGTCGCAGGAAAAACACAACCGGAGATCATGAACGCCGTACGCTCATAATCTCCGGTTAGCGCGGTTTCTACACCGCATATGGTGGGCGAAGGGGGACTTGAACCCCCACGTCCATAAAGGACACTGGCACCTGAAGCCAGCGCGTCTGCCATTCCGCCACTCGCCCGAAACAACGCCCGTTAGCATAGCACGCCCCCACACATCGAAAACAAAAACAGAGGTCAACGATATAAAAAATACAGGACTGTGATATCAAACACGCAGCACAATCCTGCAACAAAATACCCTCAACACCTCGCACAATCCGCAGCCAACCCCACCAAACACTCGGTAGACTACGCTGCTCTCCTATGTATTTACAGACGAAATTCGTATAATGGCCAGAACTTCTCTCGAATGGCACCGCGTGGCGAACAGCACGTTCGCATAATAGAGGTACCGTCACCGCGCTCATCGCGCAGAAGCGTACCCATGAAAGGCTCACGCACCGCCAAGAAAGGTATCCCTATTCATATGGATATGCTCGGGCGTTTCCGCAAGCTCGATAGCTCCCTGCAACGAGGCATGGACAATGGATTCGCACGCGTCTTCGGCGGATCCGTCATCCCCGCCGAAATTGAGGAACTCTTGAAGCAAGAAGCCGAGGATTCCTTGGTGTATGGACCCCACGGCACTCTATATGCCCCTGACCGGTACGTCGTCTACCTCGCAACAACCGATCTAGAAAAACTCAACGACGCCGACCCCAACCTCAACTTCAGCCTCTCCGACCTCCTCGGCCGTTTCATCCGCAACGAAGGCTGGCACACCTACGCCACCACCACCGTCGAACTCAAAAGCGACAAAGGACTACACACCGGCCAACTCAAGTGCCACTCCGCAGTCTCCGAACAACGCACCGCACGACCAGCACACCCACCCACAGAGGCCTACTCATCCCAACACGTCAACGACGCAGCCCACGAACAAGCACAACAACGCTCCACACCACACAACAACCTCCCCCACAGCGTTGACTATGACAACTACCAGCAGGCACAAGCATGGTCGGAAGTCCCTCAACCTACACATCCCACCACCACCCACGACCCCGCAAGCACCAACACCGGACACACATCACCACACGGGCCCACACCCGAACAAGCGGTCGTGACACTCCTCCTTCAAGATGGATCCTCCCGGGCGTACCACGTCCACGAGGGAACAAACACGATCGGCCGCGGCAACCAAGCCGACTTCCGACTCCCCGATACCGGCGTATCACGACAACACGCTGAATTGATATGGGACGGCCACGAAGCCGTCCTCGTCGACCTCCACTCCACCAACGGCACCACCGTCAACGACACCCCCATCGAAAACTGGCTCCTCGCTGACGGCGACGTCATCACCATCGGACACTCCTATATAGAGGTGCGAATAAACAAACCCCAGGGCTAACACACCAGCCCACCGAACAACGCCACGAGCAAATCCACTACCGCACGTCTGCGAACACCGGCTTTACGCTGCCAGGTTGGCACCCCCACCTACCGAAGAAGGTAAAGTAGGGCACGACTTGAGTCGGTGGGGTGTCCACATGCGCCAATAAGGCCACTGGACACCCGGCGCGCGATGCCGACATGAACCACCGATCGCACACACCGAGCACCGCGTCGACACAGACGGCGCACCTGCACGACCAAGGAGGATGCCCACCATGCAAAGCACGGTGTTGTTCCTAGTTAAACTCGCCATCCTCATCCTGCTCTGGCTCTTCATCGCCCTCACCCTACGAGCCCTCAAGCGTGACTCAGCCTCACCCGCAGCCACCATGCTCACCGGGCCACACGCGGCCGCCCCACAGAGCGGAACAGACCCCACCGCCTCTCACAACCCCGATGGCAGACGCAACCAACGCAACAGAACACCACTGTCCGAACTCGTCATCGGCACCGGACCACAACGCGGACACACCATCGACCTCACCTCACAACCAGAAGTCTTCATAGGACGAGCATCCTCCTGCACCCTCGTCCTCTCCGATGACTTCGCATCGTCTCGCCACGCACGCGTTATCCGCAACGGAAACGACGTGTACGTCGAAGACCTAGAATCACGCAACGGAACATTCCTCAACGAACAACGAATTGACCAGCTGGAAACCCTCACCCGCGGAGACACCATCCGCGTCGGCCGAACAACACTGCACGTGCAGTAAGAAGGGATGAGTAGATGGCTTACGCCCTAACCTACGCGGCGGCATCACACGTCGGGCTCATCCGCGGAAACAACGAAGACTCTGCGTACGCCGGCCCCCACCTCCTCGCACTCGCCGACGGCATGGGCGGGCACGCAGCGGGAGAAATCGCCTCCCAACTCATGATCTCCCACATCGCACACGTCGATGAGATCGGACCCGACGATGACATGTGCGCCCAACTAGCCGAGGCCATGGCTGACGGCAACGCAGCAATCGCCAACCAAATCGACATCAACCCAGCCACCGACGGCATGGGCTGCACACTCGACGCTTTCCTCTTCCATGACGACACCCTCGCCATCTGCCACGTCGGCGACTCCCGCGGCTACCGCCTACGCAACAACAAATTAGAACAAATCACCCGAGACGACACCTACGTCCAATCCCTCGTTGACGAAGGCCAACTCTCCCCCGAAGACGTCTCCAACCACCCCCAGCGCTCCCTCATCCTCAAAGCACTAACCGGGCGGCCCGTCGAACCCACCCTCATGTACTGCGACGTCCAACCAGGCGACCGCTACCTACTATGCTCCGACGGCCTATCCGACCCCGTCAGCCACGACACCATCCAAGACATCCTCTCGAACAGCACCCTCGATGACGCTGCCGAACGCCTCATCGACCTCGCCCTCCGCAGCGGAGGCCCCGACAACGTCACCGTCGTCCTCGGCGACATCGTCGACGACACCACCACCGAACACCTCCCCACCACCCCCGTCCTCGTCGGCGCACTCGACCCAGAACAAACAGACATCGCCCGACCCGACACCGCCGCAGGGCGAGCAGTCGGCATGAAACTCATACAACAAAACAAAAAAGCACAAGCAGAACGACGAATCCCACAAGAACAACCCAACACACACACAGACGAACCGGAAGACACACCGAAAGACACCTCCGACACATACACCCGCCGCAGCTCCGTCATCGCCCCAAACCCCACCACAACACCCCCGACCCGCAGCAAAAAACGACGCCGCATCATCCTCACCAGCGGCATCATCGCTCTCACCCTCGCACTCCTCATCGGAGGCGGCCTCTGGTGGGCAAAATCCACACTAGACACCCGCTACTACATCGCCGACGACAACCAAGAACTCGTCGTCTACAAAGGCACCAGCGAGTCAATCTTCGGACAACCGCTCCACCACACCTACCAACGCGCATGCCTCGACGCCAAAGGGAACCTCACACTCCTTGACGCCAACTCCGCCAAGGAATGCCACCGGTTCCACACCACCGACCTCCCGCCATCAGTACGGGCCACCATCAAAAACCTTCCCTCCGGAAGCTACGACGACGTCCAATCACAAATGGAACGGCTAGCCAAACAAGCACTCCCCACCTGCGTCACCCGCGAATCCTCCCACGGCAAACCCGACAACCCCGACACCGCTGCCGACACCCCACAACCCGGAGACCTCACCACCCCCGGAGATACCTGTCGGGAGGTGAAATAAATGACCACCACACGACGCCCACTACGCTGGATCGAACTCGGGCTCCTCCTCGCCGTCACCGCGATCCTCGCACTCGCAATCATCGCCGTCGAAATCGCAGCCGACCACACCATCACCACCGACGTCGCCTACGTCCTCGGCGGATTCATCGCAATCTTCACCGTCGCACACCTCGTCATCCTGTGGAAAGCACCCCACTCCGACCAAATCATCCTCCCCGTCGCCGCACTCCTCAACGCCATCGGCCTCGTCATGATCTACCGCCTCGACCTCGCCACAGAAAACAACCTCGTCAGGTCACAAATCATGTGGACAGTCATCGGCGTCGCCATGATGACCGCCGTCATCGTCGGCCTCCGCGACCACCGATCACTCCAGGACTATTCCTTCCTCCTCGGCATCGCCGGACTCATCTTCATGGCCATCCCCATGGTCTGGCCCACCAGCCTCAACGCCGACGCCAACGTATGGGTACAAATCGGCCCCTTCTCCATCCAACCCGGAGAATTCTCAAAAATCCTCCTCCTCCTCTTCTTCGCCTCCCTCCTCACCAATAAACGCGCACTCTTCAACGTCGCCGGAACCAAATTCCTCGGCATGCGCTTCCCACGCCTCCGCGACCTCGGCCCCATCCTCGTCGTCTGGGGCATCGCCCTGCTCATCATGGCCGGCGAAAACGACTTCGGCCCCGCACTCCTCCTCTTCGGAACAGTGCTCGGCATGCTCTACATCGCCACCTCACGCCCATCCTGGATCATCATCGGCTTCGGCCTCGCCGCCATCGGAGCCGTCGGCATCTACAACATCTCCGCCAAAATCCAAACCCGCGTCGACAACTTCATCGACCCCATCAGCCACTACCACGAAGGCGGACTCCAACTCTCCCAAGCACTCTTCGGCCTCTCCTGGGGCGGCATCACCGGAACCGGACTCGGACGCGGATACCCCGAATCAGTCCCTGTCGCCCACTCTGACTTCATCCTCGCCGCCATCGGCGAAGAACTCGGCCTCGTCGGACTCTCCGCCGTCATCATCCTCTACGCCATCTTCGTCACACGAGGCATGAAAACAGCACTCAAAGCACGCGACACCTACGGAAAACTCGTCGCCTCCGGACTATCACTCACCATCGCCATCCAAGTCTTCGTCGTCGTCGGAGGCATCTCACGATTCCTCCCCATGACCGGACTGACCACACCATTCGTCGCACACGGCGGATCATCACTCCTCGCCAACTACATGCTTTTAGCCATCATCGTGCGCATTTCCAATTCAGCACGACAACCAGCTAGCGTAAGCGGGTCAACGACAAAAACACCCCAAGGACCCCAACCCACCACCAACCACAAGGAGGCAAACCAGTGAACCGCTCCATCCGCGCAGTCACCATCTTCTGCCTCCTCCTCGTCGTCGCCATGGTCGCCAACCTCACCTGGATCCAAGGATTCCAAACCGACCACCTCGCCAAAAACCCCCTCGACCGACGCCAGTACTACAGCCTCAAATCACGCCAACGCGGACAAATCAGCGCCGGAGGTGAAATCCTCGCCCACTCCATCAAAGGCGACAACGACACCTACAACCGCGAATACGTCAGCGACCCCGACGCCTTCGGCCCCATCGAAGGCTACCTCTCCGACCGCTACGGAACAGCCGGCATCGAAGCCAGCCAAAACAACATCCTCAACGGCACCGACGACTCCCTATTCACCAAACGATTCACCGACACCCTCACCGGCAAAAAAACACAAGGCGCCAACATCGAACTCACCATCGACCCCAAAACACAACGCGCCGCCTACGAAGCCATGACCAGCCGCGGATACACCGGAGCCGTCGTCGCCATACGCCCATCCACCGGCGAAATCCTCGCACTCGCCTCCACCCCCGGCTACAACCCACGCACCATCGTCACCCCCGACACCGACAAAGCACAACAAACCTGGGCCAACCTCAACACCAACGACAACTCCCCCCTCCTCAACCACGCCACCCAACAAACCCTCCCCCCCGGCTCCACATTCAAACTCATCACCACAGCCGCCGCCATGGAAAAAAACAACGTCACCGCCAACACCACTGTCACCGCAGAACCACAAATCACCCTGCCCGACAGCTACACCACCATGGAAAACTACGACGGCCACCGATGCGGCACCGGATCCGTCACCACCCTCTCCACCGCCTTCGCACTCTCCTGTAACACCGCCTTCGCCGAACTCGGCATGGCAGCAGGCGCCGAACAATTCAAAAAAACCGCCAAAGCATTCGGCATCGGCGAAGACACCAAAGGCTTCGGACTCCCCGTCCAAACCTCCACCGTCGGTGACATCCCCGACAAACCCTCCCTGGCACAATCCTCCATCGGCCAACGAGACGTCTCCATCACACCACTCCAAGACGCCATCATCGCCGCCACCATTGCCAATAAAGGCAAAAGGATGAAGCCCTACCTCGTCAAACAAATCACCGACTCCAGCCTCAAACCCATCAAAACCACCAAACCCCAACAAATCACCACCGCAGTCAACAACGACATCGCCAACCGCATCACCCAACTCATGATCGGATCCGAAAAACGCACCAGCGGCTACGCCGGCGCCGACATCGCATCCAAAACCGGCACCGCCGAACACGGCGAAAACTCACGATCCTCCAACCCACACGCCTGGTACGTCGCCTTCGGCCCCTCCCACGACGCCGACGTCGCCGTCGCCGTCGTCGTCGAAAACGGCGGCAACCGAGGACAAGCAGCAACAGGCGGATCCGTCGCAGCCCCCATCGGCCGCGCCGTCATCGCCCAGGCACTCAAGGACGGGGTGTAAACCATGACCAAGGACAACGATCTCCAACCAGATCGCTCAGACATTGAGCGCGTCCAACGCCTCGTAGGAACCCACTACCGCCTCAACTGGATCATCGGCCGAGGCGGCATGTCCACCGTCTGGCTCGCCACCGACAACGACAACGGCGAATCCGTCGCCATCAAAGTCCTCAAACCCGAATACACCGACAACACAGAATTCCGCGAACGCTTCCGCAACGAAGCCAACGCATCCTCACTCATCGACAGCCCCAACGTCGTCCACACCCACGCCTACCGCGAAGTCCTCGACGCCGGACTCACCTTCTGCTTCATCATCATGGAATACGTGCGCGGCGAATCCCTCGCCGACGTCATCGCACGCGAAAAGAAACTCCCCGAAAAACTCGCACTCGACGTACTCCAACAAAGCGCCCTCGGACTCCAAGCCATCCACGCCACCGGCATGGTCCACCGCGACATCAAACCCGGAAACCTCCTCATCACACCCGACGGCACCGTCAAAGTCGCCGACTTCGGCATCGCCAAAGCCGCCGAAGCCGTCCCACTCACACGCACCGGCATGGTCGTCGGCACCGCACAATACGTATCCCCCGAACAAGCCCAAGGCATGAAAGTCGGCCCCGCCAGCGACATCTACTCCCTGGGCGTCGTCGGCTACGAAATGCTCACCGGCCAACGCCCCTTCCGCGGAGACTCCACCGTCTCCGTCGCCATCGCACACATCAACACGATGCCCCCCGCACTACCCGACAGCATCACCCGAGCCTCCCGGGAACTCATCGCCACCGCACTACGCAAAGACCCCCACGCCCGCTACGCCAACGGCGCAGAACTCACCATGGCCGTCGCCCAAGTACGCAACGGCAACATGCCACCCCTCCCTGAAAAACTCCACCAACAAATCAACCAAGACGGCATGGTCACCCCCGAAGGGGCCGACGCCCCCACCGCCATGTTCGCCGCCGACGGACACCCCCTCCCCACCACGCAATTCGTGACACCACCGTCCCCCGGCGAATCCATCGCACAGGTCACCACCACACCACAAACCCCCGCCCCCGATGTCCAGGGGCCAGCACCACAACCTGGTGGCACCGTCCGCCCCTCCCTCGGAGGCGCGGCAACCAACCGTGGCGCCACAACAAGCAACACATCCGCCACCCCCACCTCCGCACGACGACACACCACACCCAAGGCGGCCGCAGCAAACCACTGGCTCTGGGCCCTCATCGGCCTGCTCGTTCTCATCGTCGTCGCCATCGGAGCCTGGATGGCATTCGGTATCCACCGAGACGGCGGACGGGACGAAACCGGAGAAACCGTCACCAGCGTCATCACCACTGTCGTCCCCGACAAGAACGACAACCACAACACCAACCCGGCGGAAACCTACGACCCGCCTCAACGCACCACCGGACAACAAACCACCCCGGATTACGACACCAGTCCCATCCAACCCACCTACCCCGGATACCGAGGCTACAACCCCGGCTCCGGAACCGGCACCACCACCGGTGGCAACAACTCCAACGACACCACCGATGACGACCCTGACTACAGCCCCAACAACCGTGGCGGTACCACCGGTGGCAACAACTCCACCGGCACCACCGGCGGCAACGGCGGACAAGGCAACCCCAATGGAGGCGGGGGCACAGGATCCAACAACAATCACCAAAACTCCGCTAGCAACGGAGGACCTGGAACACGAGGAGCCAACGGCCAAGGACGCAACTCCCAGGCCGGATCAAACAACGGATATAACGCTCGGAGCGGGGTCTAAACCATGGATTCGAACACTCTATTAGGCGGCCGATACACACTTTCCGACATCATCGGCACCGGAGGAATGTCCGACGTCTACGCCGGCACTGACACACTCCTCGGACGCGACGTCGCCGTTAAAATGATGCGACCCGATCTCGCACGCGACAACACCTTCCTGGAACGCTTCCGCCGCGAAGCACTCAACGCCGCCAAACTCAACCACCACGCCATCGTCGCCGTCTACGACACCGGCCAAACCAGCGAAGCCGACGGCTCCGTCCCCTACATCGTCATGGAACGCGTCCGCGGCCGCACCCTTCGCGACATCGTCCGCGACGACGGCCCTCTCAACCCCGAATACGCAGCCTCAGTCATGGCCGACGTCGCCGACGCCCTCCACTTCTCCCACGAAGCAGGAATCGTCCACCGCGACGTCAAACCAGCCAACATCATGATCACGGCCACCGGAGCCGTCAAAGTCATGGACTTCGGCATCGCCCGAGCACTCGGCGACGCCACCTCATCCATGACACAAACCGCCGCCGTCATCGGAACAGCCCAATACCTCTCCCCCGAACAAGCACGCGGCCGCTCCGCAGACCCACGATCCGACATCTACGCCAGCGGCTGCGTCCTCTACGAACTCATCACAGGACGCCCCCCCTTCCAAGGCGAATCCCCCTTCTCAGTCGCCTACCAACACGTACAAAGCACGCCCGTCCTCCCATCCCACGTCCCCGGTGTCAGCCTCACACCCGCCACCGCCACCAACGTGGACGCGGTCATCATGACAGCCATGGCGAAGGACCCCGCCGACCGCTACGACAACGCAGCCGACTTCGCCGACGAACTTCGACGCCTCGCCGACCACCGCACACCACTGGCCGCGCACAACCACATCACCCCCCACCCCTCCACCATCAACGATTATCCTCCCACCACACCACCCCGCCATGATGGAGCCAGTGAAGCCGCCACGACCATCATGCCCACTGCCGGGGCGGCTGCAGCTGGCTACGCCGCGGGAGATGACCCCTCCAACGGTTACAGCAGCACACACGCGTCGACACGCCAGCCACGGACGATGGGCGCGCCCACTCCCCCTCCCCGCCACAACACCAGCTACGGCAGCACCGCTCCCGCCGCGAATCAAACACAACCCACACGCGGCGCACTCTCCACGTGGACGCGAATCATCTGGACTCTTGTCATCGTATTTATCCTTGGCCTTGGTGGGATGCTCGCGTGGTCGTACTTCCATGAAGGCGACGGTTCAACCAGTCTTCCCTACGTGGGAGGCAATAAGAAGGTCAATATTCCCGACGTCAAAAACCTTCCTGAAGCCGAAGCCATCGCCAAACTCGAAAACGCTGGATTCAAAGTAAAAACCCGGGAAACGTCCAACGCTGAGGTCGAAAAGGGTCATGTTATTGACACCAGCCCGGCGGCCGGGTCACAAGTACCCAAAGGCACCCAAATTACGCTGACGGTCTCCACCGGCAAAGAACAAACCGCTGTCCCCGACCTCACAGGAAAAGACACACAAGAAGCATCACGCTTGCTGCAAGAGGCGGGGCTTGTCCTTGACCAAACTGTGAAAGAAGCACCGTCTGACAGCGTTTCCTCGGGTCAGATCATCGAACAATCTCCAACATCTGGTTCCCATGTGTCCAAGGGAAGTTCTGTGACCATTACGGTGTCCACCGGGCCTGAGCGTGTCCGCGTGCCCGTCGTCACTGGGCAATCCGTCGATGACGCGCGCGGCAACCTCGAAGGAGCAGGGTTCAAGGTCGTCATTAGCGACGTTGACTCTCCCCAACCCGAAGGCAAGGTTCTCCACGCGTCCAACGAAGGAAGCCAACTGCCTAAGGGTTCCACCGTCACGCTCCAAGTGTCACGAGGCAACCAGGTAACTATGCCCAATATCCTTGGGCAAAGCACCAGCCAGGCGCTCTCTGCGCTCCGCGCTGCCGGATGGACCGGTGGGGCATCACATTTAACCACCCACGATCAGAAGACCAACGACATCACCAGGCTCAACGAAATCCTGTCCCAGTCCGTCCCCGCTGGTCAGCCCGTTGGTAAGGATGCCACCATCGATGTCGGAGTCGGCACCTTCAGTCTCGTGCCATAGCATCGGGGTAGCGCGACCACCGCGCCCTCTGAGGGCCATGATCGGCTCCTGCGCGGTGGTCTCCGCATCACGGACAGGCCCAACACAGGTGCGTGGCCGTATCACCGTTATTGGGTCACGACCAGTATGTAGCACTGGGTTCTACAGCCCAGCCAGGGCAGCGTGATGCTGGTTCTCCAATTGCTGCACACGAGATTCATCAACCGGGAAGCCCGCACATGCCATCCAATTGGCGACAATCCGGTGGCCATAACTCGTCATAATGGACTCTGGATGGAACTGCACACTATGCATCGGCAAAGTCTCATGCCGCATGGACATCACCATTCCCGAATCCGACCGGCCTGTCACCACTAATTCCTTCGGCAGTGACTGCTCATCGACGGTCAACGAATGATATCGCGTAACCGTCACGGGGTCCGGCAATCCCCGCATCACTCCAGTGCCGTCATGATGTACCGGTGATGTCTTCCCGTGCAGCAGTTCGCCAGCACGAATTATCGAGGCGCCCAACGCCTCAGCCAGTGCCTGGTGTCCCAAGCACACGCCAAACATCGGAATCTCATGGCGAATACACGCGTGGATAATCGCAAGTGAGTGCCCCGCTGCTGAGGGGGCTCCCGGCCCGGGTGAGATCAATACTCCGTCGAAATGCTGAACTACTGATCGGCCAGCGGCTCGATCGTCATCGGAATCGATGAGACGTTCGTCGTCGTTGCGCCATACCGTGCAATGCTCCCCTAATTGGCCGATGTACTGCACAAGGTTGTACACAAAACTGTCATAATTATCGACAACGAGAATACGCATAGAATTATACTAACGGTCCGAATTCTGCAAGCGAACATGTTCACCTGGCAACCATGCCCACTGTTTCACGTGCCACGTGCCGCACGATTGTTCAATATCGTGGTATGTCGCGTGAGCGAGATCGAGTCTGGCCGGAGCTTCCAGTACAATCCACCGACAATTCGTGATGTAGGAATCCTGCACAAAGTGTGCCTCCACCCCGGCGAGTTGGCCTGCGATAAAGCGCATGAGGGAACCGTGAATAACAGCAATGAGATCACGGATGGTACGGGGTTCGGTGTTCACAGCCCCTGGCATGAGGATGGGGAGGAGCGGCGCTAGTCCCTCGAGGACACGTCGACGTGTCTCCCAGCCTGTTTGTCCGCCCGGCATGCGAACATGCATGCTCCCCTTCGACCACTGCAGTTGTGTGTGCCGATATGTTTCGATCGACTCAGGGTCCGTATTCATTTCCAGGTCGCCGGCAACGACTTCAGTTAATCCTGGAATTGCCGTAGGTATTGTCTGGTCATTGTGGTTGTCGGTGATGGGAGTGAGCACCAGCCCGTGAGGGGTTGGTGATGCTGTTGACACTATCGCTCCCTGGTTCATCATTCCCTGTGCAACAAGCTGCGCTGTACGCGTGGCTCGGAGTGCTTCGGAACTGATGATGACAGGTCGCGGCGCGTCTGGGGTAGGCGAGCCGTCATTTTTGTCGAGGTTTACAGCAGCCCTTGAGAGTGCGCGATCGACGACGATGCGTTCGCCGCCAGTGAATGCCTGTTCAACGCCCATTGTCGTTAAATCGGCGCCAGGAACAGCGGTGTCGAGTGCGGTGATGAGGTTGGAGGTTGTTTGTCCGTGGCGGAAGAGGATGAGCTGGCCGCGCTGGTTGATGTGTGTATGTCCATCTGTTGTGCGTCTGTGTCGTGTTGTATTCACGTTATCTGTCCGTTCTCGTCCACTGATCGTGAGTAGTTGTCGGGCTGCCATGGGGGTTTACACGCCTGCTAAATCAGTGTGCGTGGCCCTTATCCTGGTGTATCGCTACCACAGCACATCGTTCGTTGGTGTGGTGCCGCGTGCCCGTTGAGCCACCCATTGTTCGGCTGACAACCGGTCGGGTGGTGTCGCTGGCGTGTGGGCGGGTGATTTTTGTGTGGTGTCAGTGTGGGGGTTGTTGTCTGCGGGCCATGATCCGAGGAAACGTAATGTTTGTACGGTTGTGTAGAGGTGTTGCATTGCGGCGGCTATGTGTGGGTCGTTGATGTGCCCGCGCATGTCCATGGAGAAGCGGTATTCACCGAGTTTTTTTCGGGTTGGGCGTGATTCGATTCTGGTCAAGTCCACTCCGTGTGAGGAGACCACGGTGAGCGCACGTGCTAGTGCTCCTGGTTCATTTCGTGCGTTAAAGACGACGGATGTGCGGTCGTCTCCGGTGTGGCGGGTGGGTTCTCCTGGTGTGCTGATTAGAACGAAGCGGGTTTGTGCGTTGGCGATGTCGGCTACTCCGTTGGCGAGAGGGGTGAGGCCGTAGAGCTGTGCGGCGTGGGCGGGTGCGGCGGCGGCGTCGGTTGTGCCGAGGGTGACCATTTCTGCGGCGGCGGCGTTGGAAGGGGCGGCGAGGTATGTGGCTGTGGGGAGATTGTGGGTGATCCAGGATGTCACTTGTGGGTGGGCGACGGGGTGTGCGCTCCAGGTGCGGATGTCGTCGGGGCGGGTGCCGGGGCGGACGAGGATGGAGAACTCGATGGGGAGGATGAGTTCGCGGTAGATCTGTAGTGGGGTTGTGCCGGCGAGGGCGTCGTATGTCCTGGTGACGGGGCCTTCGACTGAGCTTTCGATGGCGACACATGCCCAGTCAGCGTGGGCGTGGGCGACGGCGTCGATGGCGTGCTGTGGTGATTCGACAGGGAGTGGGATAATGCGGTGGTCATGGACGGTGATGGATGGCGCGGTGTCGGTATGTTGGGCTGGTTTGTGTCGGGGTGGTGTGCACCATCCGCGGGAGGCGAAGTTCCGCATTGCGGTTTCGGTGAATGTTCCTGATGGTCCGAGGAATGCTACGACGGGGGTGGTGTGGTTGGGCGCTGGGTCGTTGGTTGTGTCGTGTGAGTGGTCGTTGTTCATTACACCTGCCTGCGTCGTTGTGGTTATGGTTAACTCTAAACCACGGGTGTTGTTGGCTGGGTTGTTGCCGGCGTGGGGTGGGTGTGCGGTGTATGTGTTGTAACTGTGGCCTCATGCGTTTCGATATACTGAACGCTGAGTGTGAACTGTGGTTGCGTCGCTTGCACACCCGCGGAGGTTGTTTTTGTTGCCGTAACCGCGTTGGTATGGGTGTTATAGCTGGTAGGCGATATTTTTATCGGAAGGATACTTTGTGCCTGCTTTGTCGCTTGAGGGGGGTAGGCGGTCTGACGTTTGTCGGGTTCGTGGGGCGTTGAGCAGTGTGGTTGGCCGGAATTGGGAACGCGGTCCGGGTGTGATCATTGGTTGGCCGGTGCATGTGGTGGGCCTTGTTGTGGGGCTTGTGACACAGGTGGTGTGGCGGGGAACCCGTGAGAATGGCGATTGGGCAGCGTTGTGGATTGCGGGGAAGCTTCTGCGCCAGGGTGATGGTCCGCATATTTATGATTTTGTGCCGGATGATTTTGCTGCGTGGGCTGGCCCGTTCTGGGCGCCATTTGTTGGTCAAGATGTGACGGCGTTTTCTCCGCATCCGTTTGTTCAGGCGCCGTTTGTTGCGCAGCTTGCCGAGGTGTTGACGTTTGTGACGTCGTTTCGTGGTTCTGTGTTCCTGATGACGGTGGCGTCGGGGTGGGCCCTTGTGGTGTTGGTGGCGAGTGCGTTTTATGTGTGGTGTCGTCGGCCGATTCCGTGGGGGTTGTTGGCGGGTGTGGTGTTGGTGGTGTGGCTGTCTACTCCGTTTCAGTGGTCTATTACGTTGGGGCAGACGACGCCTCTTGTGATGGCTGGGGTGGCCTATAGTATTGCCGCGGCACGTGATCGTCCGTGGTTGGCTGGTGTGTGGCTGGGTTTAGTCAGTGTGGTGAAGCTCACGCCGTTGGTGCTTATTCCGTTGATGTTGTTGTTTCGTCGTTCGCGGCGGGCGTCGCTTGTTGCCATCGCAACGGCGGTGGTGTGTGGTGTGTTTTCTGTGGTGACTGTGGGGTGGTCGCTGCATGGTATTTGGCGTGCGCGTATTCATACGTTTTCCACGTTTAAGGTGATTGCGCCGACGAGTCAGACGTTGGTGTCGATTATGAAGCGTCATGTGATTGGCCAGGGTCCTGCGGGCGCGCCGACGGTGGGGGATGCTCCTGGGTGGATGGTGGCGTTGCCGATGGTGGTTGCTGCTGTTGTGGCGTTGGTGTTAGCTCTTGCTGCGTATCGGTGTCGTGAGCGTGCGTTTGAGATCGTTGTGGTTGGCGCTATTTGTGTGGCTACGTGTTTTTCTGGTTTTGTGTGGACGCATTATTTCCTTATTAGTGTGTTGCCGGCGTTTGGTGTGTGGGCGTTGATGCCGTGGCGGCGGTGGGCGGTCGCTGGCCTTGTTATGGTGAGTGTGTTTTATTTTCCGCCGTTGTCTGATGTGGTGTCGCCGGAGCATCGTGAGCGTTTTTTTGTGCAGGCGGGTCTTTATTGTCCTGGTGGTCCTTTGTTGGCGACGGTTGTGTTGCTCGTGATGTTGGCTGTTGCGGTGTTAGTGCCGGGTAGGCGTGTCGTTGGTGAGCGTGGTGTGGGGCGTGGTTATCGGGTGCCGTCAGGCGTTCGGGTGCCGTGGGGCGGGGTGTCCGTTGTTAGTGCGAGGGGTGCTGGTGGCCGTGGGTCGTGGGGTTCGCGTGGTGGTGTCGTGGCCAGGTTGGTGTCGTCGAGTGAGCATATTGTGGGCCGGGCGGGGCATATTGTCGCGGTGGTGTCGGGTCTGATCACGGTTCTGGCGTGGAATTCGCACCGGCAGACGGATGATTGGTCGTCGTTGTGGATTGCGGGCAAGTTGGTGGCTCAAGGCAATGAGGCACATATTTATGATTATGATCATCATGATTTTGCTCGCTGGTCTGGCGAGTATTGGGCGCCGTTTGCTAACGAGCATGTGACGTCGTTTCTTCCGCATCCGTTTGTTCAGGCACCTGTGGTTGCTGAGGCGGTCAGTGTGCTTACCCATATCATGAGTTATGGGTTGTCGACGGTCTTGTTAGGGTTTTTCTCCGGCTGGGCGATGGTGATCACTGTTGCGTGTGCTTATCGGATGTGGGTGGGGCGCACAATTCCTGTGGTTGTGTTGCTGCCTGTTGTTGTGGTGGTGTGGGTTTCGGCACCATTTTCTATGGCGGTTTTCCTTGGCCAGACGAGCACTTTGATTTATGCGGGAATTGCTTACGCTATTGCGGCGGCGCGTGTTCGGCCGCGGTCGGCGGGTGTTGTGTTGGGCGTGGTCAGCATTGTGAAGTTGAGCCCGTTTGCGTTGGTGGTCGCAATGTTCTTGTTCCGGCGGTCGCGCATGACGGCGAGTATTGCTGCGGTGACCACGGTTGTTGGGTTCGTGCTGTCGGTGGTGACAGCTGGTTTTGGTGCATTTCGTACGTGGATTCAGGTCATTCATACATTGTCGAGTTCACGCATTGTGGCACTGGAGAGCCAGAGTTTTGCGTCGATCATGATGAGGGATCGTCGTAACGATAATCCCCACGTGTTGGTTCCTATCGTGACTGACCCTCCCATGTGGGTTGTGGTTATTCCTCTGATCGTGGCCTTTCTTCTTGCTGTGCTGGTCCTGATTGCGGCGTATGAGCGTCGGGATTATGCGTTTCCGTTGATGATGGTGGGGATCACGAGTATCGCTACGGCGTGTTCTGGTTTGGTGTGGACACATTATTTTCAGGTTGCTCTCTTGCCCGCGTGTGGGGCCCTTGCTCTGGCGGTGCGGCGTCGGCTCGCTGGTTTCCTTGTGATGTGTTTGGGGCTTTTCTTTGTTCCACCTCTTGCTGATGTGGCGGGATCGACGGTTCATGCGAAAGTGCATGTGGTGCCCGGCGGTTTGATTGCGTTGATCGGGTTGATTCTTGTGATGTGCGTGATGGCGCTGTGGAGGGCCCCGGTTCGGTCTCGTCGTCGGCTCGGTGTCAATCAGTGGTGGGAGGCCTATGATGGTGGTGGTCGCGGGCTGGAGTTGTCGAGTGCTTCTCTTCCTCGCCGGTATCGTCGTGATTTGACTGGGTCGTTGCCGGTTGCGGCGGGCGCGTCGTGGCTGGTCAGGAGGCGTCACGGGGCACTGTGATGCGGCACCCAGTAGCATTATCCACATGAGCATCACGAGCGATGACGATTACCTCCGCGGCCCCGACGGCCGTCCGCTCGTCGACCGCTATGGTCGTCCTATCCGACGCCGGCCACGTCACACCGATGCCACGGTGAGTGGTGGTCATGGCGCTGTGCATTCTCCGGAGCGTCGTCCTACGTCCCCTTCTGTGCCTCCTCGCGGGATTGAAGAGCATCGTCGCCGTATGGGCGAGTCGGACCCCTACGGTTCACTATCTGATCAGGCGTCATCTCAGCCCTATTGGGGTGATCCTCCGGGGCCGGTGGGTCCGTCAGGTCCGATACGTCCGTCGAGGCCGGGGAGTGAACCTTCTCGACGTCGATGGCGGTCGTCTGGTCGTCGCCGTGGATTGTTGTCTGGGTGGTGGCGCAAGCTACGAGCGCTGGTGGGTGTTCTGTTTCTTGTTGCGATCGGGACGTTGGTATGGGTGGATCTTCACCTTCACAGGGTTGATGCGTTAGAGAATTACGCTGGTCGCCCTAGCGGAGGGTCGGGTTCGAATTGGTTGCTTGTTGGCTCGGATTCGCGTGAAGGCTTGTCTGAGGATCAGCAGGCCAAGTTGGCGACTGGTGGTGATACCGGTGGTGGCCGCACCGATTCCATCATCGTGGCGCATGTTCCTCTCTTGGGGAAGGCGACGATGGTGTCTATTCCTCGTGATTCGTACGTTGACATACCTGGCTATGGGAAAAATAAGGTTAATGCGGCGTTTGCTTTGGGTGGCCCGAAGCTCCTTCAGCGGACCGTAGAGCAGGCAACTGGCCTCCGAATTAACCACTATGCGGAAATCGGTTTTGGCGGTTTTGCGAGTGTGGTCGACGCGGTTGGTGGGGTCAATATTTGCGTTGAACAGCCCATGGATGATCCGTTAGCGGGTATTAATGTGCAGCCAGGGTGTCAAAAATTTGATGGTCCTACAGCATTGGGGTTTGTTCGGTCACGGCATTCTATGGATGATGGTGATATTGGGCGTGCACGGAATCAGCGCACGTTCCTGGCTGCGCTGGTGAAGAAAGCTATTTCTCCTGGAACGTTCATGAACCCGTTCCGTTTTTTCCCGTTTGTCAGTCGGATGTCTGATTCATTCACGGTGGATAAGCATGATCATGTGTGGGATTTAGCGCGCCTGGGTATCGGCTTGGGACGGTCTCCGGAGACGAAATCCATCCCCATCGCATCGTATGAGTCGACTGACGTGGGTGATGTTGATGTGTGGGATGATGAGGCCGCCCAGGAACTTTTCAGATCGTTGCGCTAGTGCGGCTGGCGTACCCGTGTGCGCCAGCCGTGGTGGCGGCAATGAGTGGCCTCAGTGCGGACGCTCGCCCCCGGGGGTGTGTTCCTAGCGGATAGTGACTTGGCGGGAGCGAATGGTGTCGCGTGCTTTGCGTTCGTCCGCTGTTAGGGGTGTGTCGATGGCCAGTGCTTTTTCGAGCTCGACAGCGAGTTCCTTGATGGGTGTGTGGAATTCTTGTGCGGGCATGGTCGGGTCGACGTCGAAGACAGGTACAGCAACGCCGTGGGTGCGGAACGCGCCGGCGAAGCGTGTGCTCTCCCCTAGGGTCAGGTTGCCTGCTGCGTAGAGGCGGGCTAGTGCGGTAAATAGTGTGTCTTCGTCGTCTGGGCGGATCCATCGAATGTAGGCTTTGTCCCCGCCGTCGGTCCACCAGACAGCTCCTGGGACGGAGACATCGATGCGTTCTGTTGGGAGCATCGATTCGTTCACTTGCTTCATGTTGTGTTGCATAGCGGGGTCAACGGCCTGCCCCTCGGGAAGCCACCAGTCGAAATCTTTTTCGACCTGGATGTTGAGTTCCTCAGAGGGGTCGATGAGGTCACTGAGGGGTGGTTCGTTGCCGTCGGCGATGGAGGTTCCTAGTGTCTGTCCTGGTGTGGCGCTCTGGAGCCAGATGAGGCTATGGGCTAGGTCCTTGTGGGGGTTGGGTCCTCGGTGTTGTCTTTGTAGTGCGACGAAGGCGGCGGGGGTGTCGTCGCCGTCGGCGGCGCGGACGATGGCTGCCGTTGCCCCGGGGAGTACCGTCACGAGGTAGACGGGGTAGTCAACGTTTTTCACTGAGATTTTCGCTCGCGCGGAGGGGGCGAATTCCTGCATGGCAATAAGGTCGGCTTCTGAGGCGAAGCCTCCGAAGGGCCGTGGATCGCGGTCTAATGCGGCGCGTTCAGCTGCTCGTTTGGCCAGTTTCGCCTGACGGCGAGTCATTCCTTCGGGCAGGTTCTCGTTCTTCTTTTTCTTCCTCGACACCTGGCCTAGGCTACCTGGCTGGTCCTTGGTCTAGCTAGTTCATGGTTGCTTCGTTCATCCAGGCGCGGGCTTGGCGTGGTTTGTCTGTGGCTAGCCAGTCGATGCCGTGGGTCGCTGCCCATATGACATCACTTCGTGTGTTGGCTGTCCATGTGTAGCAGCCGTCGCCGCGGTGGATGAGGCGTGGCCATAGCTTCGCGTTGAGGATAGAGGGTCCGTAGGCTTGCGGAATATCGAATCGGCCAAAGAGTGGGCTCAGTGGGTGGTGGAATTCGCGGCGTAGGAGGATTCTGTGGACGGTGGGTGTGAGGTTGTGCATTCGTGTCAGCGATCGGGGTGAAAAAGAGATGACGTGGAGGCGGGGGTTGTCGAGGTGTCCTCGTTGTCGTAGTAGTGAGGCGAGTTCGCTTTCGAGACGGCCATGACCGGAGGGGTGTTTTGTTTCGACGAAGAGTCCGCAGTCATGTTTTTCGACGAGGTCTAGCAGGGTGGTGAACAGTAGTGGTTGTTGTGGTTCGTCGGTGGTTCCGACGTTGATGCTGTCGAGGTCCCTCCGGGTTAGTTCTGCGATTGGTCGTTTGTCTCCTGCGACTCGTTCGAAGGTGCGGTCGTGAGCGCATACGATGTGGCCGTCTTTGGTGAGGCGAATATCGCATTCGACTCCGTCGGCTCCGTCGTCCAAGGCGGTGTGGTAGGCGGATAATGTTTGTTCAGGCTGGTCCCAGCTGGCTCCACGGTGGGCGATGATCTCCATGGGCGTCCTTTGTCGGCGTCGATGTTATCTGCGCGTGGTGGCAGCCCGGTGTGTGCGGTGGTGTCGCGGATGTGTGTCGCGTCGATGGTGGGAATGTGGGGCGTGGGGCACATCCGTGATCCGTGTACAGGCTTGGGGCATGCAGTGGGATCCGGGGTCCATCGGTTGTTTACCGCGTGCCATGATGGACGGGTGCGCTGGGGATGGAGCGGTGCGGTCACTGCATTGGGTGGGTCGTTGTCGCATTCGTCAGATGTGACTTTTAGCATAACGTGATGGTTGCGAATGCGCGCGTTAACTGTTCTCTGGGTGGTGGGGCCCACAGTGGTGGGTCTCGGTGTTATGTCGTTGTTTGGTGGTCGGCGTGTGGTCCGTAGAAGCGATCTTTGATGGCACGGAGTTGTGCGGCGGATGCTTTCATGCGGTCGGTTTCGTGTTGGTCCATCTCTAGCTCGATCACGCGTTGGATCCCGCTGCGGTTCACTAGGGCTGGTGTGCCGATGTAGATGTCGTCTTCGCCATATTCGCCGTTGAGGTATGCGGAGACGGGGAGAACGACGTTGTGGTTGTGGAGGATTGCGCGTGTGATGCGTGCGAGTCCCATGCCGATGCCGAATGAGGTGGAGCCTTTGGCGTTGATGATGGTGTAGGCGGCGTCGCGGGTTTCTTCGAAGACTTTTTCTAAACGTCCGTGGAGTTCGGGGTCTTTCTCTAGCATTTTGCGCATCGATACGCCGCCGACGGTGGCGGAGGATAGGACTGGTAATTCGGAGTCGCCGTGTTCGCCGATGATGTAGGCGTGGATCGAGGTGGGCGCGACGTCGTACATGTCGCCTAGCATGGAGCGGAATCGTGCGGAGTCAAGTATTGTGCCTGATCCGATGACGCGTTCTTTCGGCAGGCCGGAGATTTTCCAGGTTGCGTAGGTCAGGATGTCAACTGGGTTGGAAGCGATGAGGAAGATGCCGTCGAAGTCGTGTGTCATGACTTCGTTAATAATGCTGGTGAGGATCGTGATGTTCTTGTCGACGAGTTGTAGGCGGGTTTCACCAGGTTTTTGTGCGGCACCGGCGCAGATGACGACCATGGCGGCGTCGGTGCAGTCATCGTATGTTCCGACTGTGACATTGGTGGGGCCGGAGGCCCAGACGACGCCGTGGTTGAGATCCATGACGTTGCCGGTGGTTTTTTTCTGGTCGATGTCGATGATGGCGAGTTCTTCGCAGATGCCCTGGTTGATGAGGGCGAATGCGTAGGCGATTCCCACGTCGCCTGCGCCGATGAGGACAATTTTGTTGCCAAGGTGACGGGTGGTGTGGTTTGACATGAGGGGTTCCTCCAGTGGATGGGGTGCCAACTGTGAAGGGCGACGGCGTGGGGTGCCGTAGGTTGTCCTTGTCGTGTCAGTGTGCCCGCTTTTGTCCGGTTTTTCTAGTGAGTTTGTGGGCAATCACACAGCGGTCCCCCGTTTCTGATTGGTTCGGTGTGGTGTTCTTGTCGTGGGTGAGAGGGTTCTCATTGCCACACTCCCCCTCTTTGAGGGGGTATGGTTGTGATTCCACCCAGGGTCACCTAACCTTATGGATTTTTCCCCATTGATAAGGGTTTTTCTTATTTTGTGCCCTACACCTGCACTCATTGACTGTGACAATTCCGAAAATAGAGAGAAATTTCTCCCCGAGAAAGCTTGCAAAACCCCTCAGCTTCCACAACACTGGGTGGCGCGCACAGATTCGTTGTGCAGGTCACAATGTTGAAATAATCACAGTGCGCACGAACGTGCGCGCCAGGTTAGTGAGGGCGCGCGTGAACAACGAATGAAAGGTAATGATATGGCTGTTTATGAACTTCCCGCCCTCCCCTACGATTATGACGCTCTTGAGCCCCATATCTCTGGTGAGATTATGCAACTCCACCACGACAAGCACCATGCAACTTATGTTGCTGGCGCCAACGCGGCGTTGGAAAACTTAGAAAAAGCTCGCGAAGAGGGCGCTGATGCCAACGAAATTCGCGCACTCTCCAAGAACCTCGCATTCAACCTCGGTGGACACACCAACCACTCGATCTTCTGGAAGAACCTTTCTCCGAACGGTGGCGGCGAGCCTACCGGCGATCTCGCCGAGGCTATCAACCGCGACTTCGGTTCCTTCGACAAGTTCAAGGACCATTTCTCTGCCGTCGCAACTGGCCTTCAGGGCTCCGGCTGGGCTGTGCTTGGGTTTGACCACATTGCCGGCCGACTTATCATCGAGCAATTGACCGACCAGCAGGGCAACGTATCGGTTGACTTCACTCCCCTGCTGATGCTCGATATGTGGGAGCACGCTTTCTACTTGCAGTACAAGAACGTCAAGGCTGACTACGTCAAGGCAGTATGGAACGTCTTTAACTGGGAGGACGTTGCCGAGCGTTACGCCAAGGCAGTCGCGAAGTAACGCACCCCAGTCAGGTGTCAGGATATGACTAGTGAAGACTTTCCTGACGGCTACACCCCGCGCTCACCCATGTACCGCAAGGTCATTCTTGCCATGGTGGGTGCGGGGTTAGCGTCGTTTAATGCCCTGTATTGCACACAGGCCCTCTTGCCAGTGCTGTCAGAGGATCTCACTGTCACCCCAGCGACGGCGTCATTGACGGTGTCTGCAACGACAGGGATGCTCGCGTTATCGATCATCCCGGCGTCAGTGGTCTCTGAGCATGTCGGACGCAGGCGTGTCATCATGGTCAGCGCAGTGTGCGCCACAGTGGTGGGTCTTCTTCTTCCCTTGTCGACGTCAGTCGAGATGCTGATTGCGTTGCGCGCTCTTCAGGGAGTGGCGGTTGCTGGCGTACCGGCAACGGCGATGGCATATTTGTCGGAGGAGATCCATCCCAAGCATGTTCCTCATGTGATGGGGTTATATGTAGCGGGGACGTCGGTTGGCGGGCTGTCTGGGCGTGTGATTCCATCGGGTGTTCTCGAATTCGCATCATGGCGGTGGGCTCTCGCAGTGACAGTCGCGGTAGCGATTATTGTCGCACTGATTACATCCTGGTCGTTACCCGATCAGCGTCGTTTTCAACCAAAAAGCTTGACCCTCCGTTCAGAGTTCCACGCTATTGCCCAGCATGTGAAGGATCCACGGCTGAGCGCGTTGTTCACCCTCGCTTTTTTGTTCATGGGCGCATTCGTATCGGTCTATAACTACGTGGGTTACCGTTTGACCAGCCATTTTCACCTAAGCGAGGGGCTTGCTGGCGCTATCTTTGTCCTCTATCTTTCCGGCACGTGGAGTTCGACCCGCGCGGGGGCGATGGTTGAGAAGTATGGTCGGGCGCGTGTCCTTGTCGGTGCAACGATCGGCATGATAGCTGGCATGGCACTGTTGTTCTCCCCTGAGCTTATGAGCAGCGTACTAGGGATCGTCCTGTTCACTGGGTGTTTCTTTGCAGCGCATTCCGTGGCATCCGGGTGGGTTGGGGTTGCCGCGACGAGAAACCGCGCGGAGGCGTCGTCCATGTATTTGTTCTGCTATTACATGGGGTCATCCCTTGTTGGCTGGCTGTCTGGCCGCATCTTTCACGCGTGGGGATGGAACGGCTTGGTCATGTGGCTGCTCACCAGCCTTACTGTGACGATGGTGATCGCAGCATTGATGGCAGCCACTACCCCATCGTCAGCATCGGTGCCAGATACCTCGCCACAGCCGAAACCGTAGCATTCGGTGTCCTCACGCAACCAGCACTATTCTGCCGCCGTATTTCTCATTGGCACTCGACACCTGTTGAGTGAACGGGGCAATACCCACCAGGGTTCTTGGCGAGATACTGCTGATGTTCGTCTTCTGCCAAGTACATCATGCCCGTCGGGGTGTCGCTAAGCAGCGAAATCTCCGTGGTCATGTCGCCGTAACCGGCGGCAGCAAGGCGGTGAGCGAAGGACTCTGCGATCTCGCGAGCCGCCCGCACGTCATCCTCATTCTCAGCATAGATCACTGAGCGATACTGGGTTCCCACGTCGTTGCCCTGCCGGAAGCCCTGGGTCGGGTCGTGGGCTTCAAAGAATGCACGAATGAGCTGCGCATAGGGCAGCGTTGCCGGATCATAGATCACACGGACCGTTTCCGCGTGGCCTGTCTTGCCCGTGCATACTTCCCGATAGGTGGGGTTCGGGGTGTAGCCGCCAGCGTATCCCACTGCAGTGCTCCAGACACCATCCATCGTCCAGAACAGTTTTTCTGCTCCCCAGAAGCAACCTAATCCCAGGACGATACTGTGCAGTCCATCAGGCCACGGCCCATCGATGGGTGCTCCGGTGACGGTATGTGCTGAGGGGACCGGCACGATTGACTCTTTACGCCCTACGAGGGCGTCGTCCTTGCTCACAAGGTGTGTTGGTGTGGGCTGCGCATCGAAGAGAAATCCCATACGTGCAGTCTAGTTGGATGGGGGTTCATGCGGTTCACATCACAATACGTCAGTTGTGAAACGTGGCTCGGTGGGCATGGTGTGTACTCCGGGTGCGCCTGCTGTGAGCCAGTTCCTGACCGCAGCGGTGGCACGGCAGTCGTCCCTGTTGTATCGGAGAAGGAGAGCACGGGCGTCGGTGTCAGTCATGGTAGCGAAACCGTCGGGCTGCGCTTCGGTGGAGGCCGTCAACGTGGTGCGTGGGTCGATACCCTGGGCCTGCATGAACACTGCTAGGGATGCTTCACCGTCCATGTCGGAGTCCTCCCAGTGAAATCCCGCTAGTGGTGCCACCGTTTTCAATCCAAGTCCGGAGGAGCCAATTAATGCACTGTTGACGGCGGCATAGACATCAACCCATTCTGGGGAGCGGATGAATTGGTTAACCTCTGCAAGGGTAGGCGCAGTAACAGTGGGCGTGGGGCCTGTGATGGAGGTCGGGTTCGCGTCTCGGGGGAAGGTGAGTCCTCCGAAACGCTGAGCAGATCGTTTGAGCCACATGTTCTCCCCCTGTGCCCCATAACAGTAGGCAGCAAAACTTTGTCCCCGCTCGTGGGCATGCTGTCGCTGATCCATGAGCCAGGCCCAAAACTGTGCGAAATTTCGCGCTTCAGCAACGGTATTCAGTTGTTGCCAGGTAATGAATGGGCGGTATTCCACACCGTCCCATGTTCCCCACAGGTAGCATCCACGATCAAGGTAGGCTTCCATATCCACGTCGATTTCGACGTCGGCTCGGCGTACCACTTCTTGTGGTTGGACGGTTCGGTGTACGGCAGTCCAGCCTTGTGTATAGGCATAGGCCATGATGCTCACCTCACCGTAGGCAGCGTTCGCGAGTTGATGAACAGTGGTAATGCCGTCGGCACGGTAGGTGTCGGCTCGTCCCCCGTGAAGAACGAGGCTGATATCATCCATGGCTTCCAATTCAGCATGGCAATCATCCTCGAAGCGGCAGGTTGAACAGGCTTTGATTTTTCGTGGCTGTGCAGAGATAGGTACTCGGACTGCGTCCGCGAATCCTCCGGTTGCCTTGTCGACAGGCCATACCGCGACATCGGGAGAATTTTGCCCAACGATACCGACCATGCCTGACGATAATCCCACCTCACGGAGGGCATAATGAGCCGCAATTAAGGGGTAGACGTCTGGCGAGTGAGTTTTCGCACGTCCAGGACGCCACACGGGAGCCGATACACCCAATCGTGCTAAGGCAACGGACATGATGCGGTTCTTGGGATCCGGGATGATGCCCTGATGGGTGCTCACGTTGACTGGCATGTACCGTGCCTCATGGGGGATGGGGGATGAATCCACACGAACGAGCAAATCAGGAGCAGTACGAATGATGATGTCATCATCCGCGCGTAATGCCGGATTCGTGGGTTCAGCTGCCCACCACGGATTGACAATATCAACTCCTGGCCGGTTGTCCTGCAACAATGCGACGGGGATCCGCACTGTGAGCTGAGGGTTCGCGATAATGCGAACGCCCTCTGCTAAGGCTTCCAGGGTGGAAAGCTCCGCAGCGTCCTGTGCCTGGCCATCACCATGTGGTGCATCGTAACTGCTATGGCCGGCACTGTCAGATATCAATGACCAGCCGGCACAATCGGCGGTTGTCATGGTGAGGGAGCGCCTCATGCCAACACCGGGAATGACATCGCCATCGGCACATAGTTGGCTGAAAACACGTGCGCGTTCAAGTTCAGATCGCGCCCGTCGCGCACAACTGGGACCGCGTGATGGTCGTGTGTTTCCGTCTCGTTCAAGGGTACGTCGCTGCCGAATGCGATACCGACATCCCGATAGCTCTGTTGCGTCTATCGGTATTTCCGAGGGGTGGGGTGTCGGTGCAGTCATTATGTTCATTATTTCAGGTGATAGGCGCAATCTGTGATGAGGGGATCAGAATTAACGCTCTATGGCAGGATAGCCGTTAGAGTAGAAAAGGAGAGAAGTAGTTCATATTGAGATGACCTACTGACCATTCCAACACGACAGCGCAGTGCGACGGCCGGCCGGTGACGCGCCACGGCGTCGACTCTGGACTCAACGAGGACGGATCATGGGATTACTGAAGCGAGCACGTCAGAAACGTCGTGACCGTAAATTAGCTGAGAAGATCGCGAAGCGTCAGGCAAAGTCCCGCGCGAAGGACGAAAAGAAACTTAACGCGAAAAAAGAGAAATATCTGAACAAGACCGCCAAAAAGGTCATGAAGCAGGATGCGAAGGATCGCAAGGATCAACGCAAGCATGAGAAGGATCTTGCGAAGTCAGCTGTTCAGCAGATTCGCGCTCGAGGCTTCTCCCCCGCTAAGGCAGTCAAGTTCGCCAGCGCCATTCGCATTGCGGCACCGGTTGTTATCCCTTTGATATATCGCGCCGTCAACGGGATTGAAGGTCGTGGCGTGGCAACCAAAGCCAAGAAACTTGGCCTTTCCACACAAGAGCTCTCACGGTTTCGTGGTGACGGTGGCCCACTGAAAGCTCGAATTGAAAACATCCGCGATCAAGCGAAAAATACCCCGTCTGGGTTTGCCAAGGATGTCAATCAGCGGCTCACGCTTCTGCTCAACAACATTGAGAGTGCCGAGAAAATGCCGAAGCAGCAGCGCGACAGGGCACTATCCAAGGCATCAGGCGAACTTGATGCTATGCAGTCTGAGATTCATCGAAAAATCACACGATAATCTCACACTAACCGTCATCTCTGGTTGTCATTGTCAAAGAGGTAAGTGTTCCGCCTATTCCCTGTTATTCACGTCACAAAAGTTACAGATGCCTTCTGTTGGGATATGAGCCCTCCAGAATAAAACCGGCCGACACCGTTGGCCGGTTTTTCCATTTCGGAACCTCTTCCCCCTTTTTTTCTTCTATCTCACTACCGGATTGTTAAAACGTCACTTCAATTAATCAAGGAATGACGGGTCAGCATGATTTGACACTTGATTAGACATTGTCCAAGGTTGTACACATAATGGTGTAGCAGATGGTGTTATCAACATATGGTTACAACCATAAGGTTCAGCGGGCTGATTCTCTCACCATTAGAAAAACATTGACAAGAGGAGATCACAATGGCACGTCGATACGTTCCGCAAATTTTTGATGACCTTGACGGCACCGAACTTACCGAGTCCGATGCGACAGAAATCCACTTCACCGTTGACGGCACGGCGTACATGCTGGAGGTGTCCGAAGGCAACGCCCGTAAATTCCACGAGGTGTTAGAGCCCTTCATTTCCTCGGCAACAAAGGAAAGCGGCCGTGGTCGCCGACGCTCCTCATACCGCAACAACGTGTCGTCAGAGGCAACGAAGGCTCGTAACCGCGCAATCCGGAAATGGGCCAACGACAATGGCTACAATGTTGCCCCCCGTGGCCAGATTAAGAAAGACATCATCGAGGCCTACGATCGCGCACATCCTGTAAACAAGGATTCCTAAACCGGAATCAATGCCCGCCGTCTACGTAACGTAAGCCCTCCTGCGATGAATGGCGCATGCCGCGCTATTCATCGCAGTTTTTATGAATGCGCTCAGCAGGCATCCAGTCAGGGCATAAGGGGCCACGAAGCTCCACTGGTTTTGCCATCGTATGCGCTACCCGTTGTGGCACGATTGCAGCGCGAGTCTGTGTGTCAATGATTTCTTGTGGCTGTGACCTCATGGGCGCCGCCACATTTTCTTTCAGAGCATGACGACCGCCCTGGTCAGTCACCATAGTTCTCGCCGCCGAGTGTGCCGCCGCATGTTTATCGGCTGCTCGATCCGCGGCTCTCTTGGCTAGCCTTTTCTGCTTCTTCTCAAGTTTCCGCTGCCTCATCTGCTGCCTATAGACCGCTTTCTCATGGTGCCCCTCCACCCATAAACGCGGGATGTGCCATGGATGGGCAATCCCCACCGCCCGACGCCGCCACGCATTTCTCACCAGAGCACGTTTTTTCTCTTTCTTCATCCGTGTGTCTTCATCATGCGCAGCCTTGGTGAGCTCATAATGTTCCACAAATTCCGGGGTGTACGGATATTTTTTATCAAGTGTTCGATAGAGAAGAATATTTTGGCTCATCGTCCATAAATTATTCCCCACCCAATAGAACAATATAGCCACTGGCACTGGACCAATGAGCCCAAACACCAAGGGGCTTGCACTAGCAGCCAGCGACACCGGAACCATAACTTTGTGCATCCTGACAGCGATAACATTCTCATGCTCAAGCTGGCGGTGACTCCGAAATATCGAATACGTCACATTTATCATCGTGACGATCGACGCGATAAGCACGAGTGGTATGACTACAGCGTAGATCGTTGATTTATCCGTCCCCATCTCATTCAAACGGTGCGACGACAGCGCGGCATATGCTGGCAGAGGCACCCCCCACGCCTTCGCCTCAAGAAACTGGCTCACATCAGCGCTGGTCAAAAACCCAATCGGCTGATGTCGAACAGAATCATCATTCCCCATGGGGCGGGCCATATGTATCAACACACGATACAAACCTATGAAAAATGATAACTGAATGAGGATCGGGAGACACCCCGCGCTCACCCGAAACCCAGCAGCCTTCCGCGCTTGGTTCTCACGAGCAATGCGTTCTTTCCGCGCCGCACGACCAGGCCTATCCTCATATTCTTTCCGTATGCGATAAATAACTGGGCGCAAATTCACATGAATCCGCGTCGATTTATATTGCGCATAGGCACAGGGAAGCAAAATGAGGCGGACCGTCATCACCAGTAAAAGCAACGATACGATCCACGACGAAACCGGATCGACACCCAATGAGATTAGGAGCACATGCCACAGTTTGATCACGCCCGAGACAGGATAGGCAAAAACACTGTAGAACATGCAACACCTCTCAAAGCTGCGCCACGATCAGACTAGTGCACCACCACGAGAGAATAGTGTGAGAGAACCAACATCATTGCTAGATGACATAGTTGCCGGGGGGCGCTGACAACAACTGCCGCGCCAATTCCCGGGCAATCTGAAGCGGAACAACATCATGGCTCATCTTTGCCCCAGCTAAACCACCATCCAAGAACACCATGATTTGTTCAGCAATCGTCCGAGATGCATAGCCATATTTCTTCGTAAGAAGTTCAGCCATCGTGTCACGACGCCACCGTCGGTGTTCCAATGCTGCCTGACGGATTCCCCGTTCACCATCATTCTCTGGCCGCGGATATTCACTTGCCGCATTCTGAAAATGAGACCCTCGATAGTTCTTCCCCGGTTCCTCATTAATACACACGTCAAAAAAAGCCAAAATCTTATCCTGCGGCTTCTCACGTTGATCTGCAAGTTCATGCCACCGGGCTCGCCACTCCTGATCAAGCTGTTCCACACAGGCGATCACCAAGTTATCTTTCGACCCAAAGAGAGAATATAAACTTGCCTTAGCAACATCAGCTTCCCGGAGAATACGGTCAATACCGATCACACGAATACCCTCGGTCGTAAACAACCGAGTCGCTGCCGTCAACAATCGCTGACGAGGGCTAGGTCGATCACGGCGACGACGAGTCGTTGTTTTTGCAGCTGGCACGTCGCCGTCACTCTCCTTGCCTACAGGGGTCTACTGGGATTTACAGCCGGGTTCTCCAGCCCAATGGCATCAACAACCACCATCCGACCAACTTACTACTTAGAGTGTTTATATAGCCACACGACACCAGGCCTAGACTGTGCTTTCGGGACGCACAACCATCAAGGGACACGGAGCCTCGTGCAGGAGAGCACGTGATGTCGAGCCCAACAACATGCCACGGAATCCACCACGACCGTGAGAACCAACCACAAGCAGCTGCGCATCTTCAGCAGCATCGCCAAGTGCCCGAACAGGACGGTCACGTGTAACGATTTCCTCAACCTCCACGTCAGGGTACTTTTCCCTGTATCCACCGATGTGTTCAGCAAGCAGACGCCGCTGATCGTCTTCAATATCCTCCCACTGCTTATACGCTGCATTCAACCCCGCAAGGGAAGCCTGAACTTGCATGTCAATCCACGTATGAACTGCACGCAACGGTGCCGACCGGGCGCGAGCTTCAGCAAAAGCCATCTCAATCGCTGCGTCGGCAACACCCGCATCATCAACACCCACAACGACAGGGCCATGCTTCGTCGCCGACGAGACCGCTGAATCCTCACGAACCACAACCACCGGGCATTGTGCATGGCTCACCACAGCAGCCGACACCGACCCCAACACCATGCCCGACAGGCCCCCCAAACCACGAGAACCCATCACGATCATCGTGACAGTCGGAGAAATATCAAGCAGCAGATCGATAGGATTCCCCTCTTCCACCTGGTAGCTAACCTCAACCGAATCATCAACTTCAGAGATGATCGTCCGTGAGGCCTCAATTTTCTCCATGGCTTCTGCCTCAAGATCATCATAGAGTTCCTGGGGTGGAACCATACCCTCTGCGTACAAAAACTGAGGCATAGAATAGGTGCTGACCAGGCGAATAGGTTCACCCCGCTTCACCGCGGTGTGCGCAGCCCACCGTGTCGCTATCTGCGACGCAGCGGAGCCATCAACGGCAACAACAATAACGTTCTGCTTGACCATGACATCTCTCTTTCGAGGCCACTCATGCGAGCGTTAGTGCTCGCACATCATGTTGCTCACCTCCCACGATACCCCCATAGATCATGGCGGTATAGCCCCGATATGCACAACGTCACCCCCACAATGACGTACTAGTTTCTCGCGGACGAGGCAGACCTCATTGCGTCACCCAACATCTCAATTGCCCTCAACCGATCATCCATCTCGTAGGCATAAACAGACGCCATCACACCATCCGCCCCCGTCGCCCGAACAATACGACTGATTTTCTCCCTCACCTGATCCGGCGTCCCCACAGCCTTAACTTGCAATGCCGCATCCACCTGCTGCCACACCATCGCATTGCCCACACGCTCATCGCACGGCGGCGTAAACATCCCACGAGATCCAGTCACAATTCCATAAAACGCCTGCTCATGCGTCGTGAAAAGATGGCGAGCTTTCTCTTCCGTCTCCGCAACCATCACGTTAACCCCCACCGTTACATGCGGTTTATATAATGACGCCCCAGAGACACCACTGCCCGTGGTCTCACCATAGGCCCCTGCCACGAAATTCTGACGATACGTCTCAAGCGCCGTCGACATCCGGAACGGAGCAAAATGACTGGCAAACACGAATGGAAGTCCCGCCCGCGCAGCAATCATCGCGCCATCCTCAGATGAGCCCAACATGTAAAACGGCACATTGCTCCGCACGCCCGGATAGGCGCTGACCTGGCGCGGTGTCGGCCCCATATACTGGCGCAGTTCCTCCAGATCAGACTCGAAATCAGGAACATCAGACTTCCCTCGACGCAACGCCTGCGCCGTCAACGGATCCGTTCCCGGCGCACGTCCGAGCCCCAACTCAATCCGGCACGGATACAAAGCATCCAACGTCCCAAATTCCTCCGCCACATGCAATGGGGCATGATTGGGCAACATAATCCCCCCGGCCCCCACACGCATCGAATGCGTTGTCGACGCCACCTGCCCAATCATGATCGCCGTCGCAGACGACGCTAACGCCTGTGAATTGTGATGCTCAGCCAACCAAAAACGGTCATACCCAGAACGCTCCGCCGCCTGAGCTGAACGGATTGTCGCCTGGAGAGCATCGCGCACCGTCATAGCGTCAGTAAGAGGGACGAGGTCAAGAAGCCCAAGTTCGATCGTGCTGAGATCCACATCCGATTGGTCGATCATCTCATTGCCAGGGTGTACCATCGCTATTTCTTCCTTTGACTTACAGTGTTGTTCGTGGGCTCACCACCATATACGTGTATCCACGGTACGCGTCGACTAGTCAAGGTCCTCATGTTCTTGCACTGTCGACTAGCCGTTTATGCTGATGTGCATGGTTCGTGCACTTGGAATTCGTGATGGCCTCAACCCATCACATGCCCGTTTACCAGCAGACGCATCGCCCATCAGCGCCGACGAGTTCCTCGAGCACCTTATTTCCTCTCAGCGCCACCGCCACCCCTCCGATACTGACGCTGCCCGCGCCGAACGCTTTGCCCATGGGCTCGTCCGTGACGGGCGTGGCCGGATTCTCACCCCCTGCGACATTCTTCACCCTCATGACGAAATCTGGTTCTATCGCATCCCTGCTGAAGAAACACGAGTTCCCGGACAGTGCACCCCGGTGTACTCGTCACCGGGCCTCCTTGTCGTAGACAAGCCCCCCTTTCTGGCAACGATGCCCCGGGGACGACACATCACACAAACCGCCACTGTTCGTCTTCGACGTGCCACCGGCAACAACGACATGGTTCCCGCGCACCGTCTCGATCGGCCAACGTCCGGCCTTTTACTCTTTACCACGGACCGTCGCTACCGAGCGTCGTATCAAACCATGTTCGCCCGTCGCGAGGTACAAAAAACATACCAAGCTATTGCCCCTTTTCGCCGTGATCTTGCCGATACATGTGCACAGGCAGGCCAACTCCATATACGCCAGAGGATGGGGAAAACACACGGACACATTCAGGCACGATTGGAGGAGGGGGAACCCAATGCTGAGACCGTCATCTCATCAATACGCAGATTAACGAAGGACGAAGAGTATGCCCTTCGTCAACGTTTCGACGGCTGGTGTGGTGAACCCTTAGGCCAGGGGCCACACGCTCTCTATACTCTGCATCCTCTGTCTGGAAAAACACATCAACTGCGCCTCTGCCTCAATTCTCTCAGAGTGCCAATTGTCGGCGATCAGGTATATCCGCGAATACTTCCAGAGGCTATCGACACCCAGCGACGCATTAATGAAGCCTGGCACCAACCACTATGTCTACGTTCTACCGAGTTGACCTGGATTGATCCCATACTCCAGCGTCCGATTACTGTCACCGCACCAGATCTCACGCACATACTTCACCTCACGGGTAGCGGCAGGATTTGGCCCAGCACGATGTGAAGCAAGTGTTACTATCCTGACATGGCCACAAGGGATCCTAAGCAGTTTCGATTCGGTAGCGTCACTGGCATACGCTCCGGTGCGGACACAGGTTCCGCACTCCCTGCGGTCTCCTCGTGGCTAAGCATTGTCACCATTGCATTATTTTTCGGCATTGGCGGGTGGCAGCGCCGATGGATCAGCGACGACGGCCTTATCGTCCTGCGTACCGTCCGCAATCTTCTGGCTGACAATGGCCCCGTATTCAACGCCGGCGAACGTGTAGAGGTCAATACCTCCGTACTGTGGCAATACATCATTTATGGAATCGCCTCACTCTCATCAGCACGACTTGAAAGCATCGCAATCTACACTGGGCTGGTGATGTCGGTCCTCGCGGCGATGATCGCCGCACTGGGATCAGTGGCACTCCATCGTGCTCGACGCACCATCATCGTTCCCTGCGGACTCCTGTTATATATATGTCTCCCTCCCGCCCGTGACTTCACTACCTCTGGCCTGGAATGGGGACTCTCACTCTTGTGGATCGCGCTCCTGTGGACATTGTTGGTGTTCTGGCACATGACACACAACAACCCTCAACGCCAGGATTCCTTGCCCCTGCCACACCGAAACGTCCCCCGATCTGGCTATGCCCTCGCAATCTGGGCTGGGTTGAGCTGGCTCGTCCGCCCAGAACTTGCACTCTACGGAGCTGCCACCCTCCTTATCCTTCTCATCGTTCATCGCCGATGGACACTCCTTGCCTGCGCCCTTCCTCTCCCCATGATCTACGAAGTGTTCCGGGCGGGCTATTACGGTCTCCTCGTCCCCAACACCGCTGTCGCAAAATCAGCCTCTGATTCCAACTGGGACCAAGGGTGGCACTATGTCCTGGACTTCACCAGCCCCTATTGGCTGTGGCTGATCCTCCCCGTTGCCATCATCATCGCCATCGCAGTGTTCCACGTGGAACGGCGGGGGCTTCCCCTTCCTGCCACCGTCATGATGATCTGCGCCATTGTTCACACTCTCTATGTCGTCAAAATCGGGGGCGACTTTATGCATGGGAGAATGTGGCTTCTTCCCCTATTCGCATTCCTCATGCCCATTGGCGTGGTACCCATCCACTACACTGCCTTCTCCCCCACCCGCCGCCGAACACACACCTCGACCACACGCCCGTCGGATTGGGGCACCCCCCGACAATATCTCGACGATGCTGACCACTCATCACTGGTTCCCACGCTCATCACCGTCGCCGGATGTGCTGGCATCCTCACCTGGGGAATAATCCGCCTCGGCACCGGACACCCCTACACCCCACCAACGACCCTCGCCGATGTCAAAGGACTCAGCATCGTCGACGAGCGCGAATTTTGGACCGGCGTGACAGGCCACTCCTCCCATAATCCCCTCACAAAGGCTGAAGACTTCTTGGCAGCTCCCAGCATGATCAATTACATTCCCTCACTGAAAGGCCTCACCCCAAAGATCGACAACCACACCAGGCACACACCATCCACCCCAACCCAGGTTCATCCCTTCGCCTCAATCATGACCACCCCATACAAAGACATCCGCGGAGTATGGACCCCCATCCCTCTCGCCGCCACCCCTGACGAGAAAAACACATTGGCACGCCTTGGCACACCATCATCTCGTGCAGACACCACCACCCACCACGCAGACAACACCCTCCGCACAGCAAGCGGGCTCAACAACTCCCCCATGACAGTCTCATTCCTCAACCTTGGAATGACCAGCATGAACGCACCTCTTGACGTCCGCATCGTTGATCCAGTAGGACTCGCCAACCCCCTCGCCGCCCGCCAACATCGCATACCCAACGGGCGCATCGGCCACGACAAATCACTGCCCTCATACTGGCAACTCGCCGACACCGCCATGCCCCTCACCGACAGCCCATTCTGGGAAAACGAAAAACACATTCATTCCGCACGCACAGCACTTCAAAACCCTGACTTCGTCTCATTGTTCGAGACATATCGCTCACCAATGTCATTCTCACGCTTTTTGAGGAACATCACCTTTGCCGTCACCAAAGGCACCTCACTGACCTTCTCATCGAAGCCAGGTTCCTATACCCCAACGATAAAAAATAGTCCCCCCAGAACCATCCAGTGGGAACACACAACCAAACTCGACAGCGATACACACCTACCCCGCTCACTCCGCCCCGGCTACACCATCCCTCGAACACACCACCTCTAACAACCACACACAAAACCCCACCAACCCACCTCACCACTTAGGCAAACCATGACTTCACTCCCCACACCATCATCATCCACCCCCTCCACCACCGCCCCTATCGCCTATGCACGTGGCATTTCCAAACACTACGGCTCCGGCGACACTCGCGTCACCGCCTTAGACCACATCTCCGTCGAATTCCGCACGGGAGAATTCACCGCCATCATGGGCCCCTCCGGCTCAGGAAAATCCACACTCATGCACTGCATGGCCGGACTCGACTCCCTCAGTGACGGCTCCACCTTCATCGGCGACACCGACCTGTCTACCCTCAACGACAAGCAACTCACCCGCCTCCGACGCGACCGCATCGGATTCGTCTTCCAATCCTTCAACCTGGTCCCCACACTCACCGCCTCAGAAAACATCACACTCCCCATGGATATCGGCGGTCGCCGCGTCGATAAAGAATGGTTCACCCACATCGTCACCGCATTCGGCCTCACCTCCCGCCTCACCCACCGACCCTCTGAACTCTCCGGCGGACAACAACAACGCGTCGCCTGCGCACGTGCCCTAATCGGCCGCCCCGACATCATCTTCGGCGACGAACCCACCGGCAACCTCGACTCCAACTCCTCCACCGAAGTCCTCGGTATCCTCCGCTCCGTCGTCGACGACTACAACCACACCGTCGTCATCGTCACCCACGACCCCCGAGCAGCCTCCTACGCCGACCGCGTCATCGTCCTCGCCGACGGCCACATCGTCGATGACCTCACCGCCCCCACCACAGAAACCATCCTCACCACCATGGCCAACATCAACACCACCAACCAACCCTCATGAACACACCCATCCCCACCGTAACAACAGGAGAACCCGCCACGACCACCATGCGCACACACCGCCACCCCATGTGGACCATCTCCTCACGGAACCTCCGCGCCCATAAAATCCGACTCGCCCTCACCGTCCTAGCTGTGGTCCTCGGAACAGCATTCGTCTCCGGATCATTCATCTTCACCGCAACGCTCAACAGATCCTTCACACAGATCGTCACCACCATGTACGACGGTGTCGACATCGCCGTCACACCAGGACACTCCAGCGACTTCTCACACCAACGCGATACCATCACCCGCGTACCCGGCGTCCGCGCCGTCAACGAAATGAGCGACATGAACGTCGCCGTCGCCCACGACGACGGCACCATGATCGACACCGGCGGCGCCAACGCCCACATCCTCCCCTCCTACGATGCCGCCAACCAAGCCAACACCGCATGGTCCCTCACCAGCGGACACCACCCCACCCACCCCGGCGACGTCACACTCAACAGCAGCGCAGCCAAGAAAAACCACATCTCCATCGGCGATCACCTCATCATCGCCACCCCTGCCACCCGAACCACCGTCACCGTCGTTGGGCTCTACACCACCGCAACCGACTTCGGCGGATGGGCCGGCGTCGGCATGATACCCAATGAATTCCGCACCCTCGCCGGACATTCCATCAGCTCCTACAACGTGGCACTCAACCCCGGCGCGGACACCCATCAGGCTATCGACGCCATCTCCCACGCCGTACCCGGCGCAACCGTCCAGACCGGTGCCGACGCCTCCACAGCTATGACGTCCTCCATCTCGGACCAGTTGACCTTCATCAACTATTTCCTCCTCGCATTCGGCGCAATCGGCGTGATCGTCGGCACATTCATCATTGCGAACACATTCTCAATGATTGTGGCGCAGCGACAGCGCGAGTTTGCGCTGTTACGCTCGCTCGGGGCGTCGCGTGGGCACATCACACGCTCAGTACTCGTCGAAGCAGCCATTATTGGTGTCATTGGATCAGTCATTGGCATTGCCGCGGGGTTTGGGCTTGTCCGCCTCCTCCTGACCGGTTTGGGTCATGCCGGCCTCAGCATGCCCGATGCCTCTATACCAGTGACGTGGCCGTCCATTGTGTGGCCACTGATCATCGGCATTGTTGTCACACTCCTAAGCGCGTGGACCCCTGCCTGGCGTGCGGGCTCCACACACCCCGTGGAAACCATGAATTCCACTGGGCGATCTGCCCCCCTGCGCGGGCGAACACTCACCGGCCTCGCCATCCTCCTCATCGGGGCCGGCCTCGCCTGGTGGGGTGGTTACACCACATCTCTTCCCATCCGCCCCCGGATGATCCTCATCGGTGGTGGAGCTGTGGCCATCATCATTGGCACACTCGCAGTCTCCGCGGCGCTCTCCCTCCCGCTTGTCGGCGGGATCGGCCGTATTCTCGGAATCCCGTGGCGCGCTATCGGCACTCTCGCTGCCACCAACGCATCTCGAAATCCTCGACGAACAGCGACAACGGCTTTCGCACTGACACTTGGCCTCGCCCTTGTGAGCTCCGTCGGTATGATCGGCGCATCGATGAAAAGTACCGTGTCGGACCTCGTGGACAACGAACTCACCTCAGAACTCGTCGCAACGCCACCCGGCGCCACCACGGGCAGCACATTCTCCCTCCCTAGCGGGGTGAACCACGACATCGCATCTGTCCCCGGTGTCACCGGCATCGCACCGTTCTATACTCTCGCCAACGCCACCCTACGTGGCGATGACACCAACCGTGGATACCTCATCTTCACCCCTAACAATCCCCACGGCCACATCGACCTCAAGATGCGTGCCGGAAGTGAGGATCTGTCACGAGGTGGGACCATCATCAACACGAAGTATGCGAAAAAGCACAACCTCCACATAGGTAGCTCCATCGATATCGACACCCTCGACAACCCCAACGTGGACCCCAGCACGAGTGTCCACGGGGGAGCACCCGCCCATGCCCACACCACATCAACGGTGATCGGGGTCATGGACAGCAAACTCTTTCCCACAGCACTGGTGTCACAGCGTGACGTCGAAAAAGTCAGTCCGAGTAAGTACACGTGGCGAAGCCTCATGACCGCGATCCGCACTGACCCCTCGGTTAACGTTGCTACCACGCAGGCACGGATCAGGGACAAGATCAAGCGCTACGTCATTGTTCAGGTACAAACGCGCGACGAGTTCAAGGGGCAACAAGCGCAACTTATCAACCAACTGTTGTCTATCCTCTACGGGCTGCTGGCGCTCTCAGTGGTCATCGCAATTTTGGGGATTATTAACACATTGGCACTCAGTGTCACGGAGCGGCGCCGCGAAATCGGCATGCTCCGCGCGGTCGGGATGGTGCGCGCCCAAGTCCGACGACTGATCACCCTCGAGAGCATCCACCTTTCCCTGTACGGTGCACTAATCGGGGTGGGGATCGGGCTCTACATTGGGTGGATGTTCATGAACGCAATGAGAACCCAGGGAATCACGAATATCGTTATCCCGTGGGGACAAATCATTGCGATGCTCGGTGCCTCCGCGGTGGTCGGCATCATCGCTGCAGCATGGCCGAGCATCCGCGCGTCACGAATCAGCCCTCTTGAGGCCATCGACGACTAAAATCGCGAGGGGTCACATTGCGCTGCTCAGTTCGAGCTTCCCGCCAGGGATGGAATCAATGAGGCGCCGCGTGTACTCCTCGCGGGGGTTGTCGAACAGGTCGTCCGTCGTCCCGCGTTCCACCACATGGCCCTGATTCATGACGAGGACGTCGTCGGCAATCTGTTTCACTACCGCAAGGTCATGTGTGATGAAAAGGTAGCTCAGTCCCATCTCTGCCTGGAGGTCGTTGAGCAGGTTCACAATTTGGGATTGCACCAAGACATCCAAGGCCGATACTGCTTCATCACAGACGACGACCTCCGGTTCCACTGCTAACGCGCGGGCAATCGCCACCCGCTGACGTTGGCCACCTGACAATTCCGCCGGATACCTGTGCATCATGGCTGCCGGCATGGCGACACGGTCGAGCAGTTCACGCACTTTTTTCTCACGGCTGGCGCGGTCGCCAATCTTGTGGATTTTCAGCGGTTCGGCGATGGTGTGGTACACCGAATACATGGGGTCGATTGATCCGTACGGATTTTGGAAGATTGGCTGTACGCGACGTCGAAAAGCGAGTTCCTGCTTCCTTGTGAGACTGGTCACGTTGTGACCATTGAAGGTCACTGTGCCCCGGGTAGGCTTCACGAGGCCGAGCACCATATTCGCTACGGTTGACTTGCCTGAACCGGATTCTCCCACGAGTGCAGTTGTCGTTCCGCGGCGGATATAGAAATTTACATCTGTTGCGGCCGTGAACATGTTTGTCTTCTTCCACGGTGGGCCGCCTGGGATCGGAAAGTCTTTGCCTAGGTCGCGTACCTCAATGATGTGGTCGTTCTCATCATGACTGGTGTGGCTACTGGTGTCGCGTGATTCGTGGGAATGAGACGTGCGCGTGAGGGCCGTGTCGTCGGCGGCCTGCGCGCCCTTGTGCCGCTGCTCAATGACATCGTGCCGTCGGGCACGCAGCGACGGTGCAGCTGCCACCAGTTTTTCCGTGTAGGGGTGCCATGGATCTTGAAGAATCTCCAACGCGGGGCCGGATTCCACCACTCGACCCTGGTTCATCACGATAATCCGGTCCGCACGTTCCGCGGCTAAACCTAGATCATGCGTGATCAGCATGACCGCCGTTCCCATCTCGCGTGTCAGTGAATCGAGGTGATCCAGGATTTGCTGTTGCACCGTGACATCGAGTGCGGAGGTTGGCTCGTCGGCGATGAGGAGTTTGGGCTTGGCTGCCAGGCCGATGGCGATGAGGGCACGTTGCCGCATACCGCCTGAGTACTCGTGTGGGTATTGGTTGACGCGGGTGTCAGCGTTGGGTAGCCCTGCTTCCGACAGGAGGTCAATTGCTCGTTGGTGTGCTGCGGAGCCAGTGGTGATGTTGTTGGCTTTCAGAGCTTCTTTGACCTGGAACCCGACCTTCCATACGGGGTTGAGGTTTGACATTGGATCTTGGGGGACGAGCCCAATTTCTGCTCCGCGAAGTGCGGTGAGTTCCTTGGATGAGGCGTGTGTGATGTCGCGGCCATCGAACATGATGGTTCCGCCTGTCACATGGCCCCCGCCGGGGAGGAGGCCGATGATTGAGTGTGCGGTGGTCGATTTGCCTGAGCCGGATTCGCCAACGATGGCGACGGTTTCTCCCGGGTAAATATCCAGGTTGACGCCGAATACTGTGGGGGCAGGTTTCTTCGTCGTTCCGAAGGCGATGTCGACGTCACGCATGTGCACTAGTGGGCGCGTGTGGTCGCTGTGCGGTGAGGTGTGAGGTGTCGATGTCATGGGGCCGTACGTTCCTTCGGGTCGAGGGCATCTTTGAGTGCGTCACCCAGCATGATGAAGCCGAGGACGGTGATGGCCAGGGCACCGGCCGGGTAGAACAGTGTCGATGGTGCTGCACGGAGTGTGTGCTGTGCGGTGGAGATGTCGTTGCCCCAGGAGACCGTCTGTGGTGGAAGGCCGATGCCCAGGTAGGACAGTGTTGCTTCTGCCACAATGTAGATTCCTAATGAGGTGGTGGCCATGACGATGATTGGTGCGAGGCAGTTGGGGATGATGTGTCGCAGGAGAATTTTTCCTCGCGACAAGCCGAGGGCGTGTGAGGCCGTGATGTAGTCGTTGTTTTTTACTGTCATAACGGCGCCCCGGACGATGCGTGCCATTTGTGGCCAGCCGAATGCAGAGAGCACGAGGACGACGGTGGCGGTGTTGCGGTCGCTGAACAGTTGCATGAGGACGATGCCGGCGAGGATGAGTGGGATGGCGAAGAAAATATCGGTGAGTCGGGAGAGTACCGCGTCGAGCCATCCGCCGATGTATCCGGCGACCGCGCCGATTAGTGTGCCCAGGATGGTGATGGCGAGGGTGACGCATACCCCGGTGATGACGGAGGCTCGTGCTCCGTACAGGGTGCGTGCGTAGACGTCGTAGCCTTGGCGCGTGAAGCCGAACGGGTGGGATGGTTCGGGGCCTTCCAGGGATTTGCTGAGGTCTGCGGCCTTGGGGTCGGTGGAGGTGAAGAGTCCTGGGAAGAATGTGATCAGGAGGATTGTCAGGATGATGACTGTGGAGATCCAAAACAGTGGGCGGTGGCGTAATCGTTGCCATGCTTGTTCCCATGTACTCAGTGGTTTTTTATCGTTGAGGAGATCGTCGCGGGAGGGGTGGTCGTCTATTGCTGTGTCGGCGACCCACCGTGTCATTCGTGGTGATGCCGGGGTCGTCGATGGTGCCGGTGGTGTGGTCGCTGGTGATTCTGGTGTGGGGGTCGATGGCGTGTGATGGGAGGTGTGCAGTGGGTTAGGCATAGCGGATCCTCGGGTCGAGTAGGGCGTAGAGGAGGTCGATCAGGAGGTTCGAGATCACGAAGATGATGACGAGGACGGTGACAACGGAGACAACCGTGGGTGCTTCCCCGAGCATGACAGCGTGGTAGACCAGGCCGCCGACTCCGTTGATGTTGAAGATGCCTTCGGTGACGATGGCGCCTCCCATGAGGGCGGCGAGGTCGGCGCCGATGAAGGTGACGACTGGGATCATGGAGTTGCGCAGGACGTGGTGGAGGATGACGGTTCGGTGTTTCATTCCCCTGGCGTAGGCGGTGCGGACGAAGTCGTGGCCGAGGGCGTCGGCGACTTCGGAGCGGGTGAGCCGCAGAACGTAGGCGAAGGAGACGAGGCCGAGGACAAAGGCGGGCATGATGAGGTTGGTGAATCCTGCTTGTGCTCCGACGGTGGCGGGCACGATGCCCCATGTGATGCCGACGAGGAATTGGGCGACGAATCCGATGACGAAGATGGGGACGGCGATGATGACGAGGGAGACGACGAGGATGGTGGAGTCGAAGAGGCCTCCTTTTTTTAAGCCTGCGAGGACGCCGAATCCGATGCCGAAGATGGTTTCGATGACGATGGCCATGAGTGCGAGCCTGACGGTGACGGGGAATGCTTGTGCGAGCACGGTGCTGACGCGTTGGCCGGAGAAGGTTTGGCCTAGGTCGCCGGTGAAGATTCCTTGCAGGTACAGGAGGTACTGAATAATGAAGGGTTTGTCGAGGTGGTATTGCGAGCGGATGGAGTGAATTATGTCGGGGCTCAGTGGTTTATCCCCTGCGAGTGCTGCGATGGGGTCGCCTGGTGTGAGGAAAACCATGGCGTAGATGAGGAATGTTGCACCGAGGAAGACGGGCACCATTTGTAGGAGTCGTCTGCCGATGTACCAAAGCATGGGGGTCCTTAGTGTGTTGTGGCGTGATCCGCATGTGGTGGTGCGGATGTGGGGTTGCCTAGCGGTGTGGTTTCACGCGTGGGTGTTAGCGTGTGGTGATCCCGGTATAGGTGGGGGTTCCGTTCCAGCTGTAGTTCACGTTTGAGAGTGATGTGGACCATGCGACGGATGCGGTGTAGTAGAACAGTGGGATTTCGGGGAGGTCTCGCATGAGGATTTCTTGTGCCTGTGTGTAGATGTCCTGTGCTTTTTGGTGGTCGTGTTCTTTTAATGCGTCGTCGAGGAGGCGGTCAAAGTCTTTGTTGGTGTATTTTCCGTCGTTTGAGGATCCGTTCGTGGCGAATTGGGGTTGGAGGAAGTTCGCCTGGGAGGGGTAGTCGGCTTGCCAGCCGCTTCGGTAGGCGGTGTGGATGGTGCCGTTGGCGACTTCGTTGCGTAAGGCTTTGAAGTTTGGGTAGGACTTTCCTGTGGCTTCGATTCCGAGGACGTTGTGGATGCTGTTTGTGACAGCTTCGACCCATTCTTGGTGGCCGCCATCGCCGTTGTAGGCGATCTCAAATTTTCCGCTCCATGGTGTGATGTTGTTGGCTTTGTTCCATAGTTCTTTGGCTTTTTCGGGGTTGTAGTTGAGGACCTCATTTCCCTTCACGTCGGGAGTGTCGCCGAGGGTGGTGGCTGTGAACTCTTTCATGGGGATACGGGTGCCGTTCATGATTTTGTCGGCGACTTGTTGTCGGTTGATGGCCATAGAGATGGCTTGCCGGCGTAGGTGTCCTTCGTCATCATTACCGAAATGGTCGAGCCATTGTGGGATGACGAATCCTCCGTTTCCTCCGGTTGGTTTGACAAGATTGGTGGTGGGGAAGTCCTTTTTGAACGTTTGTATTGCTGATGGTGGAATGGTGAGGCCTATGATGTCGAGGTTTCGGGCTTGGAGATCGGTGTATGCGGTGTCCAGGTTTTCATAGAGTTTGACGGTGACGCCTTTGTTTTGTGCTTTGTCATCGCCTGCGTATGTGTCGTTTTTGATGGTTCGGATGGAACCGTTGTGTGTCCATGCGTGTGGGCCGTCGAGTTTGTATGGGCCGTTGCCGATGGGATGTTCGCCGAATCTTTGGGGGTCGTCGAAGAATGCGTGCGGAAGAGGTGAGAATGCCTTCGCGCCGACGGCAATGGGGAATTGAGAGTTCGGTTGGGATAAAGAAATGGTGAATTCTTTATCGCTTAATTTTTGTAGTCCCGACATTTTTTCGACGTTGCTGTGGGGGTCTTTGACGTCGTCAAATCCTTTGATATTTGAGAAGAAGTCTTGTTGTTTTTGTGCGTTCCGTCCGGCGGCTCCGTAGTTCCATGCATCAATGAAGGAGTCTGCGGTGACGGGGGTTCCGTCGGTGAACGTCCACCCGTCTTTGAGCCGGACTGTGAATTCGGTGTTTTCCGGGTTAGCGGTGATGGATTCTGCGACGACGTTGTGTGGTTTGCCCGTGTCGTCGAAGTCCACGAGGCCTCGGAAGAGAAGATCAAGGACTTGTCCACCATTGTTTTCATTGGTGTTGGTGGGGATGAGGCCGTTTTGGGGTTCGGAGGCGGCGGTTCTGATGATGTGTGGGTCTCCTGCGCCGTCGAGTGTCGCACCTCCCCCACAGGCGACCAAAGTGGTTGTCAATAACACCAGTGCTGGCAGAATGGTGGCCGCTGAACGTCGACGCATGTGGGACTCCTTGTACCGGGGCGACTGTTGCTGCATGTCTCGGGTGGGGCTGGTCCACCTGAAAATGAGCATTGTCGAGGGAAGCGAACCATACGAGGGCTATGTGTTGGTCGATTCGGTTTTCGTTATCGACGTCGGATGTTGGGCAAAAGCCCTGTATAGTTCGGTTTTAGCCAAATACCGTTTTAGATTACGTGCCCGTGAGGCGTCGACGTACGGTTTAGCTGAAATTTAACGTCCCGGAAACGTCGCCCCCCCCCGCGAAGAATATGAGTGAGTCGTTCACTGCGATGTATCGGTGTGCTGTCGTTGCCACCGCTTGACGTGTTTATTGAGGATGGCGAAGAAAAGGGTGAAGCCGACAGTAATAATGATGTGGCCCATTCCTGCACACATGGCGAGTGTTGTCGGGAAGTCTTTTCCGAGGACGTTGTAGATGCCGTGGATAGCCAGGAAGCTCACGGTCCATGCGGCTCCAAGGTTGTATATCCAGAAGAATGCGGTGAATCGTGGGTGGTTGTCGATGCGGAGTATAAGGACGAAAATTAGAAATAGAAGGTTCATTGTCATGCCTAGAATGAGCGCATGAGTATGAACGACGGATAGTTGGGTCTCACCGTCGAAATGGTGGGCTCTGGTGAATTCCCGGTAGAACACGCCGGCGATCAGCCCGATAGCTAACCATGCGGTGGCAGCAACGTAAAGCTTCCTCATATGTGTCAGCGTAGCAACGCAGCTGCCTAGCGTCTGGTTGTCCGGAGCGTGTTCTTGTGTCCTAGTGTCGTGGTATTCCAGCGGCGACGGCTGCAGCGTAGACACCGTTGGTTCGTTGTCCAGTTCCCAGGATGTCCTCATGCGTGTGGTCGGGGACGCCTGCTGCCTGGTTTGCGGCTGTGATCCCACTGATCCGCTCATCTGGGTGTTCGTTCTTGCTGGTCCTGGATTTTTTGCTGCTTGATGTGGCTAATCCAGTGGCAACGACGGCGGCTACTCGTCCGGGCTGGTTGGTTTGTGCATAGGTGGTTGCTTTTCCCAGTAGGCCGGTCGCTGCGTGGCGGAGTCTGGTGCGGATGGTGGTCAGGTTCATCGTTCTTCTCCTTGGTGGTTGGTTCTGTTGTTTCCTTTTTTATTCTTCACTGTTGTGTGGTGAGTGGCATGGTTTTCATGGGTGGTGGTCCCGGTGTTGGTGGCGTTGGCATGGTCGTGGGGTGTGATCGAGTGGGTGTTGGCCAGGGCTGTTTCGACAATTGTGGCGACTTCGTGGTAGGTCGTGGCGCGGTCGTCTTCGACGAGGCCGATTCGTGTTCGACGGTCGAGGACGTCGTCGACGCTGAGTGCTCCCTCATGGGTGACGGCGTATTCGATTTCTGCACGTAGAATATCGGTTCCTGTGATGGTGTCGCGGGGGCGTTCAATGGTGGCTGCGTCGATGACGTTGGGCGCTTCGTTACCGAATCGGTGGATCAGCCCGTCGGGCAGGTCGTCGAGTCGGTCGGCGTTCACGGCGTAGTGCGGGTGTGTTGGGGATCCGATGAGTGGGGTGTGTTGTGTCACACATGGTCCAGCGGCGAGGTGGCGTTCGGTGATGATGTGGTTCACCGTGTCTTCTGCCATGAGGCGGTATTCGGTGAATTTTCCACCGACGACGGAGATCAGCCCATTGGGCGCGGTGAGAACTGCGTGTCGCCGGGACATGTCGGCGGTTGATGTGTGGTCGCCTGATTCGAGGAGCGGGCGGAGGCCTGTGAAGGCTCCGATGATGTCGTCGTGTGTCAGTGGGTTTTTCAGTATGCGGTTGATGTTCTCGAGGAGGAAGTTGATGTCTTCCTCGGGGGTCGGGGGGACGTCGGGGATTGGTCCGGGTTGTTCCTCGTCGGTGAGGCCGATGTAGCATCGGCCGAGTGGGGCGGGGAGGATGAATAAGTATCGGGATATTGAGCCTGGTAGTGGGACGGTGAGTGCTCCGGTTGGGTTGCCGAGTCGTTTGGCGTGAACAATCAGATGGGTGCCACGGGAGGGGCGTACGGAGATATCCGATGCTAACTCGCCTGCCCAGACACCGGTGGCGGAGACGACGGCGCGTGCGGTGAGGGTTAAGTGGTCTCCGGTGAGGTCGTCTGTTGCGGTGATTGTTGTGCCGTTGGCTTCTGTGACGTTGATCCGTGTGAGGATGTGGGCGCCGTGGCTGGCAGCGGTTCGGGCGACGGCGAGTGCGACGCGGGCGTCGTCGACCATTTGTCCGTCATAGTTTATCCATGAACCTAATAGGCCTTGTGGTGTGACCTCGGGGCATAGTTTTTTGGTTTCTTGTGCGGTGGCAAAACGTGATCGTGGCAGTGTGGTGGCTTTTGTCCCTGCGGTGATTCGGAGGAGATCACCTGCGATAAAACCTGCGCGCATTGCTGCCTTTTGGATCAGGTTTGTATCGGGGCCTAGGGCGGTGAGTTGTGGCAATGCTTTCACGAGGTGCGGGGCGGTGTGTTCCATGAGAATTCCGCGTTCGACGGCGGAGTGGTGTGCGATTCCTATTTCGCCTTTGGTGAGGTATCGCAGGCCGCCGTGGGCAAGTTTGGAGGAAAAGCGTGAGGTGCCGTGGCCAATATCGCGGCGTTCGAGGAGGGCTGTTGTTAGCCCGCGGGTGACGGCATCGAGTGCTACTCCGACGCCGGTGATTCCTCCGCCGATGACGATAAGGTCGAGTGGTGCTCCCTCACGCAGTGCGGTGAGGTCGCGTGTTCGTTGTGCGGTGTTGAGTGCGGAGTGGTGTGCTGTGGTCGCTGATGGGTGTGTCATTGTTGGGTTAAATATCCTTTCACCATGGCGCGTAGGTTTTGTGCCCACGTGGTTGCGTCGGAAATGTGTGGTTCTAGGGCTTGGTACGACAGCACTGAGCTTTGGATTAGATGTTGGATAAATGTTGCGATGGTCTGGGAGGATTCTTGTGTTGTGAGTTCGCCTTGTCGGCGGAGTTCGCGTAGTTGTTCTGCGAGGATGCTGATGAGTTGTGTCTGGCTGCGTCCCATGCGGCGCCATTGGTATTCGGCGATGATATCTGTGTCGTTTCGTAATAGTGATTGTAGGAGTGGTGTTTGACGGGCGCGGTCTGCGATGGTGACGAGGAGGTCGCATAGGTCGTCGATGGTGGAGACGGCGAGTGGTAGACCGTCATGGAGGGATTCGATTTCTTTGGTGAGTACTGCGCGGCTGAGGAGGTCGAGGTTCGCGTATCGGGCGTAGAGTGTCGGTCGGGAGATTCCGGCTTTGCGTGCGACCGCGGCCATTTTTGTACTGCGCAGGCCGACTTCGAGGATGATCTGTCGTGCGGCGTCGAGGATGGCGGAGTCGATGGTGTCCATCGAACGATGTTCTTGGGCCAACGCGTGAGTTCTCTTTCTCGTGGTGGGTGGGGTGTGTTGTGGTTGTTTATTGTCGTCCGGGGTTTATGGTCGTGGAACAATGTAGTTCACTGCGTTGGGGACGACCTCGCAGGTCACTGGGCAGTTGAAGAAGGGTTCTCCGTCTGCGAAGGCTTGGATTCCTGGCATGTCAACGCGTATTTTTTTGGCGCTATAGTGGGTGATTTCATTGATTCCTTCGTGATCGCCATTCATCATTCGGAACATCTTGGTGGCGGCCCACATGCGGTTCATTTGTCCGACGAAGGTGAGGTCGAAGACGCCGTCGTGTGGGTCAGCGTATGGGGTGATGTACATTCCGCCGCCGTATGATTTTGTGTTTCCGATTTCGAGCATGGTGAGGTGGCGGTCGATCACGGTGTCGTCGTCGAGGGTGACGCGTGCTGGGACTGAGTGGAATTGGAGGAATTCAATGAGGGTGGCGACGTTATAGCGGGCCCGTCCTTTGGGCCAGGAGATGTCATTGGTGCGCTGGGTTACCAGGGAGTCGAATCCGGCGCATGCGATGGTCCCGAAGTAGCGTTGGTCCCCGTCGTCGGTGTACATCAGGCCTGCGTCGAATGTGGTGATTACTCCTGAGATGAGGGCTCGGGTGGCGCGTGCTGCGTGGAGGGGGATGCCTAGTTCGCGGGCATGGTCGTTGCCGGTTCCGCCGGGGATGATGCCTATTGGCTTGTCGGCGTCGACGGCGGATTGGAGGACGAGGTTGACGAGGCCGTCGCCTCCGCAGATGAATAGGGCGTCGTAGGCATCGTTGTGGAGTGCGGTTTTCGCGAGGTGGCGGGAGTCCTCGGGGGTTGGTCCTGTGAGGTCGGTGACGTCGATGCCGTGGGAGTGCAGGATTTTCCGTGCGGTCAGGGCGGCTTGTGTGGCGGCTCCTTTTCCCGACATAGTGTTGGAGAGGAGCGCTACTTTCTTGAGGTTGGCTCGGGGTAGTTCCAGGGATGGTGGGGGTGAGGGGTGGGCCATGGCGGTGTCCTTATGAGTTTTTATATGAGTTTTCCGGGGTTCAAAATCCCTGACGGGTCAATGGCGTTTTTGATTGTTTTGAGCAGGTTGAGGCTGTTGTCGCCAATGTCGCCGGCCATGTAGTCCTTGTGGTCGGTGCCGACTGCGTGGTGGTGTGTGATGGTGCCACCTGCGGTGACGATTGCTGTGCTTACAGCGGATTTGACGTCCCACCATTCGTCGAGTGGGTCGTTCTCACTGCGCCCGGCGAGGATTGTGAAGTAGAGTGAGCAGCCTGATTCGTAGACGTGAGAGACGTGGCACATGATGAGTGATGGTGTGCCGTGTTTCGCGAGAGCGTGTCCGATGGCTGCGGTGGTGGTTTTTTTGAGGTGGCTGACGTTGGACCAGTCGGTGGCGGTTTCGAGTGTTTCGCAGATGAGGCCGGCGTCGAGGAGGGCGTCGCGGAGGACGGGTGCTCCGAAGCGTCCTTGTTCCCAGTGTCGGACGGGTTCGTCACCGAGTGAAACGGCGCCGAGTTTGAGTAGTAAGTTGCGTGTTTCTTCGTGGCGGGAGGCGGTGTGTTCTGGTGTGCCTTCGTACATGGTGAGGCATCGGCAGCCTTTTTGTTGTGTTGCTTCACCGATTTTGTCTGGTGAGGATGTCAGGTTGACTGCTGTTTCAATTTCATCTGACAGTCGGATGACGGTGGGGCCTGTGTGTTGTTGGGTGACTTCTCGGAGTCCGCGGACGGCGGCGTCGAAGTCTGGGAACATGAATGCTTCGTATTCTTTGTGTTCGGGAATAGTGTGGAGGCGGAGTCGAACGCGGGTGATGATTCCTAGTGTTCCTTCGGAGCCGAGGAAGAGTTGGCGGAGGTCTGGTCCTGCGGCGCTCATGGGGGCGTTATGGCCGACGTTCATGATTCCTTGTGGTGTGACGACAGTGAGTGATCGCACCATTTCGTCGAAGCGGCCGTAGCCTGCTGAGCTTTGTCCTGATGAGCGTGTGGCTGCGTATCCTCCTATTGAGGCGTAGGGGAAGGATTGTGGGTAGTGTCCGATTTGCAGACCGTGTTTGGCGATCATGAGTTCGGCGTGGGGGCCGGAGAGTCCTGCGCCGAAGGTGGCTTCTTTGGATATGGGGTCGACATCTTCTAATTTGTTGAAGCGTGCGACGTCGAGGGAGAGGACAGCGCGGTGTTGGCCGTTCTCGGGGGTGAGGCCACCGACGACGGAGGTGCCGCCGCCGAAGGTGACGACGGCGACGGATTCTTTGTCGGCCCATTGGAGGATCTGGAGGACTTCATCTTCGGTTGCTGGGGCAACGACGGCGTCGGGGGCGCTGACGATGCGGTCGGTGCGGTAGGTGGCGAGGTCGAGGTAGGACTTGCCTCGTGCGCGTCGGAGCCGTTGTTCTTTGTCTGTGGTGACGTGGTTTGTGCCGACGATGGTGGCGAGGGTGTGTAGGTCGTCGTCGCTGAGTGCGACGGGTGTGAGTGTGATTTCTGCTGATGTTTTGCTGGGTTGTGGTTTTTGATGTGTTAGTACTTTTTGGATGATGCGTGTGATTGAGGAGCCGAGTGGTTTGGCTTCGTCTGGTGTGCCCCAGAGGTTGTGTGCCATTGGCGGGAGGGGAAGCGCAGAGTCTGGGTCCGTGTTTGTGGGTTGTTGTGTTTTGGAGTGTTCCGACATAGTTCTACGCTATCTGTTTTACAGTTGCGCGACAAGTGTAACTGTGGTGTCGCCCGCACCCCCGGGGCACCCACACAC
>NZ_JBAHVL010000007.1:0-97891 GCF_037464985.1 Corynebacterium sp. PCR 32 | reverse complement strand
ATGCCACCACCGGTACCGCAGTCACCGCCGCCAACGCCACAGTCACCACCACCAGAGGTCGAACCACCACCGATACCGCAGTCACCACCACCGGAGATGGGGAAACCTTTTTCTGCCGGCGCAGGGGTATCAGTACTGTGACTATCCCCACCGATGGAAAGCTTGGCATTGACACCCCACACAAGGCCTAACGACCCGCTACCACCGATACCAATAGAAGCTTCGCGCAAAATCCCACCATTACCCTTCCAGGTGTGTCGGTATGATGCAGCGATGTTAAGCCCAGACGCACCTGAGGTCGACGGGCATGAGCAGTTGTCTCCAGAACCGATCGATACCTCGATGCCCTGACCAATTTTCAGAGAGCCAGACACGCTGATCGAGGTTTCATTACCGGCCCCCTGTCCAGTCTTCCCACATGAGTCCCCACCTTCAGGTTGCGCTGGCTGACCAGGAACCTGATCAATCTTCGAGGCGTCTGTGCCGCCATTATTCCCATCTGCCACCGGTGGTGCCACCTGCTGGTCTTGAGGAATCTCAGGTTGTGGCTGAGCACTGCCGCCACCAGCATTGAAAGGCGCGGTAACTTGAGGAAGCGCCGCAATTGACTGTGGCGTCACACTCGGGAGTTGTTTCTGCTGGACATGAATCCCCTGGGCAGCGGGCTGCTGCTCAATTGCCTGATTGGACAGCGTAGACACGTCAACCGATTCATGTGCCGCTATCGTCGCAGGTCTTGTGACTTGTTGGTTCACACTCTGTTCTGTGTTCGCCGGCGAAGTTTCTGGTTCTGCCAGTCCCCCAGCAAATGCCGCGGGAGCTGCAGCGGTGAGGCCCACGCAGGCGATGCCCAGACTCATTGCCGGAACTGCAAATGATGCACGATCCCCCATGCGCGTGGCACTATCACGGTGTTTTCCACGGTAACCTAAGTGTGTAGCACCTAGCGAGGTCTTATTGTCCCCCATTGTATGTAATTCCCCTTTATTTCCTGATGGCCCAGGCTGATCCCGCCCCAAAGCACGAAACTGAGGTAGTCGGTTCACAACACTGCCCATCGTCATATGTCAGCGAGTCTTGAGGTAACACTGGTGATACCCCCGTTATGCCCAGAACTGATCGGTGATCCCCTCACAGATACATCGGACATGACTCAGGACTTCCCCGAAGTCCCGTCCCTAAAATACATGGGAGCTGCACCAAGCGAAAGAATGCTGTACCCCCTTTCGTACACCGGGCCGTGGTGACAATAACCACACTTCTAAGGAAACTAACAGGTTCACTCGATGGAACCATCAGAGAATAGCCGTAGATTTATCCTCTGTCAGTGGTTAACCACCATGGACACCCGTGGTCATAAGACACTCCAGGGATACCAGTACCAGAGTGTCTTTAGCACAGTGAGCCGCTGAAGACACTGTTATAAGACACTACGCACTAGCCAACTACGAAAGAATGGTGATCGATAGGTTTCTGAGGGAGCAATGGGACAAAGGAGGCCCGCACCTGCTGGGGAGCAAGGTGCGGGCCTCCTCATATGTACACCGCGGGCTCTATATCGACCGTGTGTACTAGATCTGGTTTTTCACTAGCTGTTCAGACCATTGCAGTATCCATGCGATAGCAGTTGTTCCCTCAATGACATTCGGATTCGTACCGTATTGAGCATGCAGTGAATTACCTGTCAACAATGCATTTACATTCTCGGGCGCAGGATTCATACTCGTAGGCATATCGCAAATACCGTCTCCCGGAGCGCAGATTTCATTGACTCGATCATTCAGATCACCCATGCCACCAGGCCTCGGGCCTCGGGCAGTAAGCCCCGGAACCACGTGCCCCAGAAGTTGCGCAAACGGTTGCAGGGCAATCTCGGAGCCAACACCGTGCGGTTGAGCTCCCACAGTGTGACCTTCGCCAGAAACACGTCGCGGGTCAGCCAATGCCGTAACACCAGCCACTGTGTCGCTCGGGACCACCCCACGGTTGTTTCCAATATCACTGGCAATATCGCCAGCTACCGCTGCCCCCTGAGAAAAACCCATGATGATGAACTTCGTCGCCGGGCAGTGCTCATGAGTCGCCGACAACTCAGCATTCACGATGCGAACACCCTCATTGACGGAGTCAACGTAATTCATTTGGTTTAACGCTGCAAGAGTTTTCAATTGAGCAGGATAATTTGCTGTCCATACTTTCACTGTGGACGAATCAAATTTTCCCTTCAGCGGGCCGGTAACCCCCTGAAGCAAGGCGTGAGGAAATTCGCTCGGGTTCATCGGATCATCATGTATTGATGATTCCCCTGTCCCCGGCACAGCAATAACCTCAACGGCTGCACAGTCAGCGGGTTGTTTCTGCCTACCTGCCCCTTCTCCATTGTTCGAGGGAAGGCCAGGGCCCCGCCCATGAGAACCCATCCATTGCGCAACACCGACAGCGATGACACCAATGAGAATGACTACTCCGAAAATGACGAGCACTTTACGAAGTCCTGATCGAGATCCTTTCTGCGCCATAGAGACAGGTTACCTTGGCTAAGGCTTTACCCTCCGCACAACTCTTTGTCAGCCGTCTCAGTGATAGTACGCTGTACCTGCTCCAGCGGTTGGTCAGTGAGTTTTTGCTCCACTAATTGCCCTGCCATCGCTTTGACCGAGAAACTTTCTTGTCCGGCAGCTTTCGACTGGCAGTATTCCATGGCAGAGGCGATCACTTGATCACCTGCAACACCATCAATATTGATCCTCGCGTCTTTAATAGTCGTCAAAAATCTGTTCTCGCCATCATTGTGCAGGGAAGGTTTATGCTCGGGAACTTTGGAGACCTCAACTGGGGTCTCATCACCGTGGGACCCCGGTTCGTTGTTCGTAGCGTCGCTGGGGGAATCTGATTTTTTAGAATGTGCCGGTGGCCTACGCGACGATGAATCCGATGATGACGATTCCGAACGTGATGATGACGTGGACGTCTGAGACGTGGTAGTAGCACCGGAATCGTCCTTCGTGACCGTGGAGCCGTTACCACACGCAGTGAGTACTGTGGATCCGAGTATGCACGCTACTGTGAGCGCTATACTCCGCATAACGTGTGAGGTCATGGTGTGTACCTTCCCGTCATTCTCATCGTCGTGCTGATGTCGTGGGTGGGAGATCACGTATTTCGATCGTCCACGGTTCACTCCTATGGCTCCTGGACTTTTCCGTTCATCTCTTTAACGGTTCCATGCTGAAAGTCGATGGTCAGTCCACCTGCTGGGATAGTCGCCATGTCCGAGGTTGGAAAACCATACTTTCCATCCTGGGCGCCGTTTCTCACCCATGTGTCATAGATATCGCCCTTCATGATGACGTGGGCTCCTGTGTCTGGTGACCAATAGATGTAGCCTTTGTCGAACTCGCTAAAGGCGCCACCGTTGACGGGCTTCTCGTGAGATTTCGCCCAACCCAGTTTGTCGACTCCACCATAATCTTTGTACTTTTTGGCAATGTCCCCCTGAATGACATGGCCGTGACCATCTTTTGCTCGGGTAAGAATGCCGTTGTGGAATTCTTGAACAGTGCCTCCCCCCACAGATTTGGCATCTGCAATCGGGTACCCAAGCTTGCCAGTTTCATACCCCACAGTACCCCACGCATCGAGCATCTCCGGGTCAACAGCATGTGGTCCAGTGTCAGGGTTCCAATAGATAGCTCCGTGCTCGAATTTTACGAAGCGTCCCTTGCCATCCGGAGAAGGGATTTCCTCACTGGTCGGATACCCAAGGAATGAATTGGGACCACCCATTTCGGCATAATGTGCACCAATACGGCCCCAAAGATTGTGCGCTCCTGTCGACGGGCTCCAGAAGGTCCGACCGTTCCGAAAGTCCTGAATCTTTCCACCGTTCGCACTGGCATATTCATCGGAAGTACATCCACCCAGCTTGGCTTGGTCTTTCAAAGCGGCATTGGCAATTTCTCCCATCGGGACACAATTTGAACCTCGGTCAGTGGAAGAAAGTCCCAATGAGTCCGCCATATATGGCCACGATTTGCCCAGCTCGAACTGCCAGTAAGGCCATGTGTGGGTTCCAGAATTGCGAAATGCTGTGGTGACATTGATGCCTGCGCGGTTTGCATAGTTGACAAACGTTTCAGCCGTCATCCGTGCGAGTGCTTCCTGACCGAATGTTAACCCTTTCTTCGGAAGCTGCGGCACCAGCCGGTTGTCATCATCATAGGAACCTGCGGCACCTGATCCTGCAGACACATAGATTCCAGTGTTCTTCAACGTACCAACGTTGAGTTTGGGGTCGTGTTGTTTCCATCCATCAGATCCATAGGGACCCCACATATTTTCGGCGTTATACGGCGACACGTTTTTCATCACGAGGCCGATGCCTTCACTCATCCCCGGTGAGCTCGTATCCAAGTAGCCAGAATATGAGGCGACGAAGTTGAAGAGGTCAGGGTGACGTTCCGCAAGGTTCATTGCCCCTGTCCCGCCGGCAGACATGCCGAATACAGCAGTCTTATCGTTGGCTCGCCAGCCTTCCTTTAAAATCGGGGGAAGGTCCTGGGTAAGGAAAGTCTCCCACTTGTAGAACTGGCCGCTATCTTCGTTCAACCAGTCGGTATAAAACGATGCTAATCCGCCGACAGGCAAAACAACATTGACATTACGATCAGCGAATTGCTGAACAATATTAGTTGCTGCGGTCCATCCGTTCTCGATCTGGTTGGGAACCATTCCGTCAAGTCCGAGCACGGTAGGGAATTTCTTATCCGGTTGCGAGTGCCAATCGCGTGCGAGGAGGATCTCAACCTTGATTGGGTTATCTCCAGGCATCGCCCGTGAATTGATATACAGCGCTACACGACGATCAGTCAACCAATCGACGTGATGAATTGAAACTCCGTCTGGAAGATGGTCAAGATGCTGTTGTTCCGTCCGCATTGGAATCGGCTCAGAGGGCACAGTCAGGGGAAACGCATTCTTAGCTGATTCGTTTTTGACAGCGTCAGGCACGTCACCGTGATCCGTTGCTGGATTCACCTTCCCATTGTCGGCTTGGCGAGGTGCAGCACTGTGAATAGGTCTATCAGCTGGTGCATCCTCAGCTCGAGCGCCGGTGTGAATAGCCGCTGCTCCAAGCATGACGACAGCTGTTGTGGCTGCAACAGCTGTAGGCCACGTCCGCCGACGGGAGAGCTTCGAAGACGCTCGCATATCTGTGGTTCCTCGATTTCGTACTGGGGTACAGATGTTCTTCCGTCATATACTACTACCGTGCTAGACGCATGTTGCCTATGCGACGCGCGGATAGTCCTGTGACGTATGTGATTTTTCGCCGCGGCATGAGCCACACAACCGAACGGGACACCTAAAAACACAAAAGCGTAGACACCACACTCGGTGCCTACGCCCTTCCCCACACGCCAATGCACGTGCTCCCAGCACTCCCACACCATCCTGAGACACAGGGATGGACAACGCGGGGCACATAGTTACTGGGTGTTATCAACAGCGCGCCCGACATCGCCGCCGGTAGCATCAGCATCATTCTCAGCAGCTGGAGAAACGTCGTTACTACGGATAGACGGAACCGTAGCAGAACGTGAGCCAGGATCACCTGTCAATGGCCGATCGCCACCGGGGACACCTCGACCCGCAGCACTCTGAGTAGCTTGCAAAATGTGAGGACGCGCCTTGATGAGAGCATCACGCCAGTTCGTCCAGTTATGAACACCAAGCATCGGATAGTCCACAGTGGGGTTAGCACCATGCTTCCGCAAGACCCGCTCAAAATGACGGGTTGTCATCCTCGACATCACTTCCATACCCATCACGCCGATGGAATACACCGGGTTAGCAAAAAAGTTGTCTTTCGGATCCCACAAACCCGTTCCAGCGGAAATAAATACGTCGGTGTGACGGTACGCAGCCGGATTCTTGATCGGGTCATTCTGGCGGATACGATCACCGGTCCACATTTCGTTGAGCTTGTACCCACCATTTTGAAGCATGGCAGATGCAATATTCATACGCATGAACGGGGTCGACGTAGACAGGTACCCAGAGAACGACGAAACCTGCCGGAACTGATTCGGATGATGAGCAGCCAGGTTCATAGCACCGGTACCGCCCATGGACATCCCCGCGATGGCATTATTGGTCGGTGACACACCGAAATTCGATTGAAGATAAGCTGGCAGCTCGGAACTCAGGAATGTTTCCCACTTATAGATCTGGGTACCGTCATCCGAGGTGGAAGGCTTATCCCAATCTGTGAAAAATGATGCCTTGCCGCCCAACGGGAATACCTTCGTGATGTTGTCATCAACAAAGATATTTTGGGCATGTGCCCAATCAATCCAGCCACTACTATTCGTAGGACCAGCAAAGCCACCCAAAATATACAGTCCAGCGTTGCCATTACCGTTCGCCGCCTGAACCTGAACAGGAATATCCTTGTTCATTGCGTCAGAATGGACAGTGCACTTTTGCACCCAATACGCAGCAGCATCCCATGTGCAACCTGGCCGAAGGGTATCCCTACTGCCCCCAGCATGAGCTTTATGCGAGCTCAGGGCTGTAGACATACCCAGCATTAACGCAACCACGCTCACCACCACGGCTGCCATAAGCCAAGGCCTACGGACAGCTTCCACACGTCGCCAGAAGCTCGTCATAAAATATTCCTCTTTCCTCAAGAGCCTGGGAAGATCCCCTACCTTGCGCCCTCGGTGCATCTCAGGTCAGCCCATGGGCAGCCGCCCATCCACCCCGAGGAAGATTCTCACTATCGGACAGTAGGCCGGGGATAAAACATCATCGATCACACTCACAGAACGATGACACACATTAGTAATCGTCTAGCTCTTTGTCCATGTTACAGCGCAATGCTCACGACACCTGACTAGGAAGGCCCCCGAAGACCAACTAGCCCCACCCCGTACCAGCCAGCCGTCATTTACGCCGGGGCTCTACAGCCTAAAGAGAAGGCGCAACATACACGGCAATGCAAATAGCAATCGCCCACAAAAAACCAAGTAGCTGGAGAACATGATCGCGGAGCGCCAGTTCATCTGGCGCTCCGCCATCGCCACGGTCAACATCGGCCGCATACCGCAAAATAGCCACGGTAAACGGAACCATCGAAATCTCATACCAAAGGGCAGAAGCAGAACTACCCCGCTGACCCATCTCAAAACCCCACAAGGTGTAAGTCAACACCACAGCTGTCGCGGACAACGTCCACACAAACCGCAGGTAGGTCGGCGTGTACCCCTCCAAGGATTTGCGAATCTTCGCACCCTCTTTCTCAGCCAACAAGATTTCCGAATAACGCTTACCCGCGGCCATAAACAGGGAACCAAATGCCGCAACTAGCAGGAACCACTGTGACAGCGCAATGCCGGCAGCAACGCCGCCACCCATTGCTCGTAACAGGAAGCCTGATGAGACCAAGGCAATATCAATAACAGGCTGATGCTTCCAACCAAAGCAGTATCCCAACTGCAACACGATATAGACACCAATAACGGTGGCTAACGCCCATGCAGCCGTTGACAAAAAGGAAACAGCGACAGCAGCAAAAATGAGCGCAGCTGCCATCCCATACGCCACACCAACAGGAAGAACACCAGCCGCGATGGGGCGATATCGCTTGGTCGGGTGCGCACGATCGGCCTCAACATCCCGAGCGTCGTTAATCAAATAGATTGACGAGGCCGCACAACAGAACGCCACGAACGCAATCACAACATCGACAGCGACACGACCCGTCACCATGTCCGAACCAGCGGCCGCAGGAGCTGCCACAACCAGAACATTCTTTACCCACTGTTTAGGGCGAATAGCCTTAAACATCGCCTCAGGCAGACTCGTGGGGGCTCGACGAGTCACCGAAGCCTTGTCTTCCGTCCGTGCCGCCGGCGCTTCAGGATAGAGACCCCGAGTATGAGGCTCTGACCCAATCAGCGCACCATCAGATTCAGTACTGGGATACGGATCGTGTTCGTTGTCCGCCATCGTGTCTTTATAACTCCTCTTTGGTGACATTCATAGACGCCATCAACCACACAACACTACTCATTTGGTGATGGCTCGATGAACAGCTTCCGCCGACAATCCCCCTAAGAGGGCTCCGGCTGCAACATCTGTTGGATAATGCACGCCCACTGTCATCCGCGACAGCATCATAAGCGGAATCACCGCCAAAGGCACGGGCGACCCAACGATCCGGGCTAACTGAACCATCGCCGCAGTCGTTGATGTCGCATGTGAAGATGGAAAACTTAACTGAGACGGTGTCTTCACTCCAATACGAACCCGTGGCCCATGAGGCCTGGGGCGCCGAACAATACGCTTAACAACCACGGAAGCAGCATGACTACCAAAAGCTGCGCCGGTCAGAATGCCCCACTGCGTTCGGCGTTTACCGTCCACAAGCATTCCTGCCAGACCAAGAGTTAACCAGGCGGCCGCATGTTCGCCGACGTAACTTAACCCCCTTGCCAGAGGCAGTACACCCGACTTATCTGCAATCACACCTTGAATCAGCTCAAGCATCCGCGTCTCGTCAAAGGGATCACCCTTCTGCTTAGCGTTCAAAGATTTTGCTCCATCCTTCACGGCTTGTCAGTCTCGGATGAGCCTGACGGTACAAGCGACGCATCTCAGGGAAGCGGTCATACACTTCCTTCTGTAGACGCATCGACTCGCGGGCAAGCTTCAAAGCTTTAGTACGGTTACGCTTCCTGAACACGACACCACGGCCATCTGCAGTGGTCACCGTCGCGCCATCAACACGGGAGAGAGAGAACCAGCGCGCTTCCATCGGTGGAAGGTTGACATCAGGAACCTCAGGATCACTGTCACTAGCTGATAGTTGTTTCTTTACAGCTTTCGACAATGCTGACACCTTTGACAACGGATTGAGGGGAATCTTCGTGAGGTGTCGAGGCCCGCCCTTCGCAGGCGGAACCGCCGATGCCGAGGGCAACACAACCGCATCTGGATACTCTTTACGCAATTCATTGATGCGAGGTAACGCGGTATCAAGGATATCGAAGAGCTGGTCTGGGCCACGCAAGAAATCTTTGATTGCCTCATTTTGAATCGCGACCGTCGAGTATTCGAGACACAGAAGGTGCTTTGCCGTCGCCGTCGCCATCGACTGCATCATGCCCATGATGGAACCATCGTGTTCAATGGCCGCCACAATCAATCGATTGCGCAGGTGGAAGTATGCCTGCCAGTCAATCGCATCGTCTTTATCAGACCAGGCCATGTGCCAAATTGCGATACCAGGCCAAGACGCAGTACGGAAACCAGCTTTCCCCGCACGGAGACCGTACTCACCATCATCCCACTTAATGAAGAGCGGCAACGGCTGTCCAATCGTCTCAGCAACAACACGTGGGATCAAGCACATCCACCACCCGTTGTAGTCGACGTCAATGCGACGGTGAAGGTCTCGAGATGATACGACGTCACCGTTGGCATTACGGCCGTGGTCATGGCGGTCACGGAGCGGATAGCGGTAGAAATCATGGTCATAGTGAACATTCGGCGCGGAGGTCCACATAAACGTATGCCGGTCAATAACCTCACCCATGCAATGGAGGTGGCTACGTTCCTGCAAATTCAGCATCTGTCCACCGACCAGCATCGGCTGGCGTGCATAACGGGCAACCTGCACCGCACGAAGGATTGAATCAGGCTCAATGGCAATGTCGTCATCCATATACAGAATGAACGGGGCTTTCGTGGCTCGCTGTGTGCGTTCCTCATCGGTGCCTGCGCCCCCCAACGCCTCGTACATGATGCGTGAATAACCGCCGGATCCACCCAGGTTTCCCTGACGGAACTCGTGGAAGCGATCACCGAAGTGCGTGACAGCGTCCTCATATCCTGGCTCATCAGCAGGATGTTTAGTTCCCTGATCAGGCATCAGCACAGCATCGATGACAGCATCAACTTCGGGATCAGACGCGATAGCCTCCAGCGCAGCTACGGCGTCTTTTGGCCGGTTAAAAGTCGGAATACCCACCGTGACGAGTTTCTCTTGCGGACCGATGGTCGTCCCGTCTGGCATTGTCTGCGGGCCAGGCTGGACCGGGGCATACCACCCTGCAGACAATAAGGTCACGTCCGTTTCACACGTGAGGTCGAACCAGATCCAGCCGCCGTCTTCGAAGCGATCCAGCGAGATTTCGAACTCCAGAATCGACACCGTCGATTCTGCATCGGACGGTTGCCCCTCGATTGTGTCCTGGGAGCTCTCTTCTGCGGTGGTTGCGTGGATGTCATTGGCCAGAACATCCGTCATCTTTCCTTCAACAGCAATGCGGGAGCCGTCAATCTTTGAGCGGTACACATCCACACGGGCATCGCCCTGGAGCTCAAGTTTCAAGACGACGGATTCCAGCTGCGTCCACCGGCGCCAATATGAGGCGGGGAACCCATTGAAGTAGGTTTCAAAGCTAACTTCGCCCCCAGCTGGGAACGTGGCTTCAGTGCGACTATGAAGCACTGCGCGGGACTTATTCGTCGTTGATTCAATCATGTACAACGAACGAACATCATGCGGTTCGCCGCGACGAGGAAGAATAACTCGCTGAAGACGCTCCACAGCCTTACTATTAGCCCGACTCCGGGTCTGGCTCATACCAGCTAAACCTTTCATGTTTAATGTCGATAATAACCTGATCCTACCGCAGCTCAGAAGTACAACGAGGCACCCCCAACGCCACGACACCAGCGCTACGCGAGCCCTAGCATGACGGGCTACAACGACAGCAAGCTATCCACGATGGAGAAAAACATGACTAGCCTACTGCCCTCCCTCCCCACAGACCTATTCGACGTCCACATGAACGGCAACTAGCGAAAATATTCGTCGTAATATTCTCCGAGTTTATTCACATAGTTCTTCATCTGTCCAGGATCCGAATACAAACCATGCCCAGAGTTCGGGAAAACGAAATAATCATAGTGGACGCGATTCCGATCAAGCGCACTCAATAGTCGATCATGCACTTTAAAGGGAACGATTTTATCCTTCTTGCCATACGCCATCAGAATAGGAACTGAGCTCGCGGAGACGTAATGATACGGTGAAATACGATCAGCAAGTTGACGGTAGGAACCATCTTCCATATCACGATCAGTCAAGGGAGCGCCTGTAAGGTCAGTCAAGAACTTCTTCTTATCCTTACCAAAACCGTTAATATTTCCGTCCGAATCAACCCAGTCCTCAGGGTGAAAGCTAGCAGGCCCAACCTCTTGAAAAATAAATTTCAAAGGTACTGGAGAATCTTTTCCATCACGAAAGGCATACATCATGGCAAGGGTTCCGCCCGCCGATTGTCCTGCAATCGCCATTTGATTGACCGGATACCCATGGTGTCGAGCTTCATTAACCACAGCCCTCACACTCGATTTCACTTCTCCATACATCTGGTCAATAGTGGATGGATGCTGATGCGAGTTGGTGGTGTAATTAATTGACGCCGACACATAGCCTCGCGTTGCGGCATCTTTCGCAGAGGAAGCGTCATTTTTATCACCACCAACAAATCCTCCACCATGAATCCAGATCACAAGAGGAGTCTCGGAATTCTTCTTCTTTGACGGAAGATAGAGATCAAAGTTGTTCTGCTTTCCATCACCATATGTCAGGTCTTTCACGACAGAGTAGGAATCTGGATCGTTTTTCATCGCCCTACTTAACAGGTCTATACGTGTCGAAAAGTAGTACGACGATACGGCAGTAACGATGATGACAATAAGGAGATATATCGCCCCCCATGCCAACCTTTTCACTACCGTCCTCCCAACATATTATCGAGGTAAAACCTGAATCCTAATGAAATAAGAAAACCGAGAATGACTCCAATGATAATGCACGTGAGTATGCGAGTAATCCGGTACGACCACAACTGTGCGATTCGACTCATGGAGCACCTCTTCCCTACCGTTTCACATGGTTTCAACGAGTCAGCGAGACCACTTTAGGTCGTAATACTAAATGATAGAGGACATTGTCCACACTCACTCGTCCAACAGATAACTTTCCCACCGAGGACACACACGCTCCGAAATTAACTTTTCACCACCACGTGCCGACGGACACCCCCAACGTTGTACGACCACACTCAAAACGGTGGGCCGTTACTCCGTTTCACTAAACCAACCAGTCACAGCCGGCGACGTATTGTGATAAATGTGCTTGGGCTCAGTGTATTCCTCCAGACCAGTGGGGCCGAGTTCACGACCCATACCAGATTGGCCAAACCCACCCCACTCCGCCTGTGGCAAGTACGGGTGAAAGTCATTAATCCACACCGTCCCATGCCTCAGCCCACGAGCCACACGCTCCGCACGGCCCGCATTCGACGTCCACACCGCCCCAGCCAAGCCATAATGAGTGTCATTAGCTATGCGCAGTGCTTCCTCTTCTGTCGAGAACGTTTCAACAGTCACAGTAGGACCGAAAGCTTCATCGTGCACACAATCCATGTCCTGGGTACACTGATCGATCACCGTCGGCAGATAGAACCAACCATCATCCAAGAAACCGTCACCACCCGCAGTGGGGCCAGTACCAAACGCCCCGCCACACCGGATGCGTGCACCCTGCTCACGCGCACGTGTCACATAATCCGATACCTTGGCGCGGTGAGCCTCCGAAATCAACGCACCAGTTTCAGCGTTCTCCTCAAATGGCCCCCCCAGACGAATCTTTGTCGCTCGCGCCACCAGGTCAGTAACAAAGCGCTCCGCAATAGACTCCTCAACCACAAGCCGCGCACCAGCCGAACATACCTGCCCAGAATGAACGAACGCTGCATTCAACGCATTATCCAATGCAGCATCATAGTCAGCATCAGCAAAAACGACATTCGGATTTTTTCCGCCCAGCTCAAGCGCAATTTTCTTCACACTCAACGACGCTTCCGACGCCACACGGCGACCGGTCTCCAGCCCACCAGTAAACGACACCATATCAACGCGAGGGTCACTCGACAGTGGCGCACCCGCTGATGCGCCAGCACCAGTGACAAGGTTGCCCACCCCCGCCGGCAATCCAGCTTTATCCATCACATCCATGAGCAGCATGGCCGTATGCGGGGTCAACTCAGCCGGCTTCAACACAAACGTATTCGCCGCTGCCACACATGGCGCCACCTTCCACGCTACCTGCAGAAGCGGGTAATTCCACGGCGTAATCAAGCCACACACCCCCACCGGCTCACGCACAATACGTGAACTTACCGACGGGTCACCAGCGTCCACAACACGTCCGGCGTCGTTACCGGCGAGGGTACCGAAATAGCGGAAGCAGCTGATAATGTCGCCCATATCGATGGTAGATTCCACGAGGCGCTTACCGGTGTCCAGTGACTCTGCGAGAGCAAATTCATCTTGACGCTTCTCGATTCCCTCAGCGACGGCACGGAGCAGCTGGCCACGATCGAAGCCAGACCACCCGGCCCACACACCGGAGTCAAAAGCCTCACGAGCGGCAGTGATAGCACGATCAGTATCTCGGCCCGATGCCTCTGCAACAACACCAACGGGTTGATTGTTCGCCGGGCAGGAAATCGTGCGTGTCTCACCATCGGCGGCAGTACTCCACTCGCCGTTAATGAATAGGGACGCAGGTTCAGCCGCCGGTGTCGGCGCGGCCGTCGGGTGCGTCAGTGATTGGGTGTCGGAAGTCTTCGCGGATTGCGACATAACGCGTCTGCACTCACTTTCTCGTGATCGTTAATCATGGCTCGGAGAATTTATACGCTGGGACATGCTCCTCTGGGATGATGAATCGGTGGTCGCAGCACTGTCAGCAGCGTAGTCGGAATAATCTTCCACCCATTCGACGACTGGATCAGCGTTATCCGACAAATCGGAACTACCCGGTAGGTCGGATTGGAGGTGAAGGAATTCCATATGACGCTCATACAAATCTAAAACATTTTCGATGAGTTGTGGTTCTGTGTATCCATACACGTCATACCCTAATGAACCGGTGAGTGTGAATATTTCCAAACGATAATAGAGTTCTTCACTATCCCGATCCATGTGAATGCGGCCGGCGAATGACGGCGTTGGATATTGTGTCGGATAGATTTGATAACGGAAGTCTCTGTCCTTCCCGAACTTAACACGGAAGTCAAGCTGATCTAGCCCCAATCCCTCCACCGTGGACCGCGTGTAGTCGACATCAGCACCACGTTCTTGACAGGCTTTCGCCACATTGTTCAAAGCTGGGGCTGCAACGTTGTCAATATAGTTGGCGACTTGTGAATATGAGGGAAATGACATTGCGCGTGCAAGGCGACGGCGCCAATTCTTTCCGGCTTCTCCAGGTGCAGCACGACCCGACATCGCGCCGTGCAAAGCCAGTGCACGGGATTTCGATTGTAAAAGCTCGAGGCGCAACGAGGTGAACAAGCTGTACATCACCAGGTACATGACGATGGCAAACGGAAGACCCATGATAATCGTTGCATTCTGTAATGCAGGAATACCATCAACGACGAGCATCGCTATGGTTAACACGCCGACGGTGGCCGCCCAAAAGATACGGGACCAGGCGCGTCCATCTTGTTGGGAATCGGTGATTTTTGAGGTGAAGTTGCTCATCACCAACGCTGCCGAATCTGCCGACGTGATGTAGAGAAGAAGTCCGATAAGCGATGCCGCTCCCATCACGACCATCCCTGCCGGATACTGGCCGAGTAGCAGGTAAAAAGCGCGCTCTGGTTTATCGACGGCCATATGCCCAAAGGCACTATCCCCGTGGATGACTTTGTCCAATGCTGAGTTACCAAAAAATGAGACCCACAAGAGAACAAAAAGAAACGGCACTGACATCGTGCCGATGACGAATTGACGCAAGCTACGGCCACGAGAGATGCGCGCGAGGAACAAGCCGATGAACGGAGCCCATGCTACCCACCATGCCCAGAAGAACAGTGTCCATGAGTTTAGCCATTCTTGGGCATTGGAAAAGGCGTAGGTGTCCATCGTCATGCCGGGAAATTTCGATGCGTACTCACCGATATTCATGACGAGGGCGTCAAAGAGGAACGCGGTTCGTCCTGTGACCAGGATGTAGAGCATCAGAGCAATAGCTAAGAGGACGTTGATCTCGGAGAGGCGTTTGATGCCCTTATCCACCCCGGACACTGCGGAAACGGTTGCCACGGCAACGGCGAGCACGATGAGTCCGATTTGCCATCCGAGATTTTCTGGCACGTTGAACAGCATTTTGAGGCCGTAATTCAATTGAACAACGCCGATACCCAATGATGTTGCGACGCCGAAGACGGTACCTAACATTGCTGCTATATCGACGGCGTCACCGGCCGGGCCGTGAATGCGTTTGCCGATCAACGGGTACAGCGCTGATCGGATGGACAGTGGCATGTTTAGCCGGTACGCGAAGTATCCGAAGGCCATTCCCATCAAGGCGTAGAGTGCCCACCCGGTGATTCCGTAGTGGAATAGGGTGAAGACGACGGCTTGGCGCGCGGCTTCGACGTTTTCACCGTGGCCTGATGGAGGGTGATAGTACTGCGCAACGGGTTCCGCTACTGAGAAAAACAGCAGGTCAATTCCAATTCCTGCTGCAAAAAGCATGGATGCCCAGGAAAAGAGGCCAAACTGTGGTTTCGCGTGGTCTGGGCCCAATTTGATGAGGCCGGCACGAGTGATCGCGACGCCGAGCATGAATAGGACGGCGACTGTGGCGGTGAGGATGTAGAACCATCCAGCATTTCTCGATACTGATCCGACGATCGCTGTGAGTACTGAGAGTGCGTGATGAGGAGCAATGATTGCCCACAGCGCGATGCAGATGATCAGAATGCCGGAGATGATGAAGACCGGCCAGTTGGTGTCTGGGGGGTCGATGGTTCGAATGGGTTGCCCCCCGCTGGGTGTGGGCCTGTCGTGTGCACCGTGGGTTTTTATGCCGTGTTTGGTGTCCTTTTTCTCTTCGTCATTATGGTCTGCCAGTGTCGACGGTGGCGCGTCTGAAATAGAATTCTCCAATCGGCCCATGCGTCTCTTCCTTCGTGTTATTAGGGATTGTATGAGTATAAACACTGCAGAAAGAAAATGTAGCCATTTGGTTTTTATATCGATTGAACATTGCATATACCTGCTGTTCAAACATGTTTTTATAGTATTAAATACCCCATTTAAGGTTGGTATTTGTGGGTATTTTTGCTAATATACTTAGCCGTTCTATGCGGGAAATATAACCGCGCCACATGCAAGAATTTTGCTGCATAAATATGGTTTCACAGTTCCCACTACTCATGCTCGTCACGCGCCCCTCGGAGCTCTCGACAGCATCCTAGGCAAGGAAGGATCCCCACGTGAGTTCATTTGCTTCTCGACTGACGTCACTAGCCACATCTACTAGCTCCAAGATCGGCACGCTTGTCCCCCAGTCCGGCCCCGCAGTCGAGCACCGCGATATTGTCATCGTCGGTGCAGGTTCCGCAGGTTCGGTACTCGCTAACCGTCTGTCGGACGATTTTTCGACCACAGTCATGGTCCTCGAAGCAGGACGGAACGATTCCCTCTGGGACCTCTACATCCATATGCCGTCGGCGTTTTCTTTCCCCATCGGCAATAAGCATTACGACTGGGAATACGAGTCCATGCCCGAGCCAGAGATGCACGGACGACGGATCTACCACGCCCGTGGCAAAGTTGTCGGTGGATCATCATCAATTAATGGCCAGATTTTCCAGCGCGGCAACCCCATGGATTACGAGAAGTGGGGCCAGCGTGATGGCATGGCAACCTGGGACTGGAAATACTGCCTCCCCTATTTCAAACGCATGGAAACAGCGTTGGGTTCACCCGACGACGACCCACGTCGCGGCCACAATGGACCGCTCCGGATGAAACGTGGCCCGGCATCCGCTCCCCTATTCACAGCATTCTTCAAGTCCATCGAACAGGCAGGATACAACTACACCCCGGACGTCAACGGTTACCGCCAAGAAGGATTCGGCCCGTTCGACGCGAACATTGACCGCGGTCGCCGCCTATCCGCAGCGCGCGCCTACCTCCACCCTGTGCTAGATCGGGAGAACCTTGAACTACGCACCCGCGCCACTGTTCGACGGATCCTCTTCGAAGGGACGACAGCGGTGGGTGTGGAATACACCTGGCGTGGCCGCACACGCCAGGTCCGCGCCAACAAAGTCATCCTCTGTGGCGGGGCGATCAACTCACCACAATTGCTTCAAGTCTCGGGCGTCGGTAATAAAGATGTGCTCAACAAGGTAGGCGTCAACGTGGTGAAAGATCTCCCCGGTGTGGGCGAAAACCTTCAAGACCATCTTGAGGTATACGTCCAGTACAACTGTACGAAACCGGTCTCATCACAGCGCTATTTGAATAAGTGGCGGTGGCCACTCCTAGGCCTCCAGTGGTTAACCACACATAAGGGCCCGGTGGCCACCTCTCACTTCGAGGCTGGTGGCTTCGCCCGCTCCAATGAGAATGAAGACTACCCCAACCTCATGTTCCACTTCCTACCGCTAGCCATGCGGTATGACGGCACGAAGCCGGAGGGAGACGACGGTTTCCAGTTCCATGTCGGCCCGATGTATTCCGATGCGCGCGGCTACGTGCGGATTACCGCACCAACCGTAGACACCAAGCCTGCCATTCTGTTCAACTACCTGTCAACAGAACAGGACCGCCGAGAATGGGTCGAGGCGATCAAAGTGTCCCGGCAGCTGCTCGATACCCCGGCAATGAAAGAGTACACCGACGGTGAGATCTCCCCTGGAGCTGCCGTACAAACCGATGAGGAAATCCTAGAATGGGTGCGTAGCGACGCAGAAACCGCTTTGCACCCCTCATGCACCTGCGCCATGGGCCCGAAGAGCGACCCCATGTCAGTCGTCGATCCCTCCACCATGCAGGTTCACGGCACCGATGGCCTCTATGTTGTCGATGCCTCCGTCATGCCCTCCATCCCCAATGGCAACATTTATGCACCAACGATGATGATCGCAGAGAAGGCGTCGGATATTATCGCAGGCAAGCCCCCCCTTGCCGCCGACGAGACACCATTCTACCACGTCAAACGTGGCGATCCACTGAATCCACCTGAGTAGATCACCGAGATGGGCCACCCGACCCATTCTGAACAGCTCACGTGCATAAGCAACAACCCCGCCACCAATGAGTGTACGGTCATTGGTGGCGGGGTTGTCACGTGCAGTCACCTGTGGATCTGCCGGACAGACGCTACGCTTCGATGGGGTGTCCCTCGTCGAAGAACGGCATCAGCTTGTTATCCACCATGGACAAGGCCGAACCAATGGCCATATGCATGTCGAGATAACGATACGTACCCAAACGTCCACCGAAGAGAACGTTGTGGTCATGCGCCTCTTTCGCAGCAAGATCGCGGTAAGCCAGCATCTTTTCGCGATCCTCAGGCGTGTTAATGGGATAGTAAGGCTCATCATCGCTGTCGGCGAAGCGGCTAAATTCCTTCATGATAACCGTCTTGTTGCGGGGGTAACGGTCTTTCCGCTCCGGGTGGAAATGACGGAATTCGTGAATGCGGGTGTATTCCACGTCCGCATCGTTGTAGTTCATCACCGGCGTACCCTGGAAGTCCCCGGTATCGAGAACTTCGGTTTCGAAGTCAAGAGTACGCCACCCCAGGCGCCCCTCGGCGTAGTTAAAGTACCTATCCAGCGGCCCGGTGTACACCACGGGCGCTTTGGGGGACGCCGCACGAAGTTCATCGCGTACTTCGAACCAATCGGTGTTCAGGCGAACCGTGATGTTGTCATGGTCAGCCATACGCTCGAGCCACGCAGTATAGCCGTCGACCGGGAGACCCTCGTAGGTGTCGTTGAAGTACCGGTTGTCGAACGTGTAGCGGACAGGCAAGCGCGAGATGTTCGCGGCAGGCAGCTCCTTAGGGTCAGTCTGCCACTGTTTCGCGGTGTAGTCACGCACAAAGGCTTCATACAGTGGCCGACCAATGAGCGAAATTGCTTTTTCCTCAAGGTTTTTCGCTTTAGCGGGATCAAGCCCGTCGGTCTGATCTTTGATGAGCTGACGTGCATCATCGGGGCTGTAGTAACGCCCAAAGAATTGGTTGATCAACCCCAGCCCCATCGGGAACTGGTACGCCGTGCCTTTATGCATAGCGAAAACCCGATGCTGGTAGTTGGTGAATTCGGTGAACTTGTTGACGTATTCCCACACGCGCTCATTGGAGGTGTGGAAAAGGTGGGCACCGTATTTGTGGATCTCGATGCCTGTTTCGGGTTCAGCTTCCGAGTAGGCATTTCCACCGATATGCTCGCGTTTTTCAACGATGAGCACTTTCTTACCGGCAGTGGCCATGCGCTCGGCAACGGTGAGCCCGAAGAAGCCTGATCCGACGACGAAAAGATCGTATTCACTGGTATTGGTAGTGACAGTCACAGTTAGACCCTATCGCCCTTCTGTTGTCTTACGCCAGCCGCCGCGCGCCCGACGCGGGTGTGACTGCGAGGAATGTTGGAGTGGGCATATTATTGTCGACGGCGCGTTGGTGAATCTTGTGCGCAATCTCGGTGACCGTGTCGGCGGGGACGAGTGCGATGATGCTGCCGCCGAAGCCGCCTCCAGTCATGCGTGCCCCGAGGGCTCCGGCGTCGAGAGCAGCGTCTCGGGCGGAGTCGAGCTCTGGTGTCGAGACGTCGTAGAGATCACGGAGTGAATTGTGGCTCTCGCTCATGAGGAGCCCACATTCGTCCCACTTCTTAGCGTTGAGGGCTTGGTGTACACGTTTGGTTCGTTCGGTTTCCTCGAGGACGTGGGTGACGCGGGCCCGTGCAATGTCAGGCAGTACTGGCGCATCAGCAGTGTGCGCCCACGATGTAGCTGTGGCGATGGCGTCGTCGAGATCAAGGAGTGTAGTGGCTCCGCCGTGTGCGGTGACGGCGTCGATGACGCCGCGACGCGATGCGTACTGCCCGTCGGATAGTGAGTGTGGGGCGTTGGTGTCCGCGACGAGGAAGGCTAGCCCGTCGGATTCGACATCGCAGGCGACCTGGTTCACGGTGGTGGTGCGGAAGTCGATGACGAGGGCGTGGCCGGCGGTTGCTAGCAGGGAGCTGCGTTGGTCGAGTCCTCCTGTGGAGGCTCCGACGATGTCGTTTTCAGCGCGGATGGCAGCGTGGATGAGCCTGTGGTAATCGGCGCCGCTGAGCGGATCGTGCGTGGAGAGTTCCTGTGCAGCCAGCGCGACCGAGCATTCCAAGGCAGCGGAACTGGAGAGGCCTGATCCCAGCGGAACATCAGAGATAATGGCAAGGTCAAGGCCATGGCCGGCATAGGCATTCTCACGGTGTCGGGAAGGGTCCTGGAGACGGGCCCATAGTGTTCCGGTGACATATCCGGACCAACCAGTCGGATAGCCTGGACGTACGTCGCTAAGAGACACGGAGGCGTGGAGGGTGGTGGTGTTCGGTGGGACGGAGACAATGGTCACTACGTCATCGGCGCGTCGACGTGCCGCTACTGCCGTGAGGTGCGGGAGTGCGAACGGGATAGATACTCCGCCGGCGTAATCGACGTGGTCGCCGATCACGTTGACTCGTCCTGGGGCAGCCCATACTCCGTCGGGTTCACCGCCGAACGTGGTGGTGAATAGTGTGGTGGCGTCGGCGATGAGTGTGGAGTCGCTCCGGGGTGGAGCCCATGTCACGATAGGCGACGAGGCAGCGAGGGGCATGCCTGAGGCTGCATGTATCGGCGCTGATTGGTCTGGTTCATGTGTCGGGTCGGGGTGTGCGTGTGTCATTGTTGTGACCCCCAGATTTCTCTGAATCGCTTGGCTATCCGCTCTGGTGTGGTGTCGTTGATCCAGAATCCCATTCCGGATTCGGATCCGGCTAGGTATTTCAACCTGTTCGGTGACCGCATGAGGGAGAACATTTGTAAGTGGAGGCGCACATCGTCGCGGGCGTCCTGCGCGGTGGGGGCTTGGTTCCACGATGCAATGTAGGGTGTACGTCGGACGCCGTCAAAGAACATATCAACGGCGGTGTAGAGCTTCTTGAGCAGCGGAGCAAGGTCTGCGCGTTCACGCTGCGTCAACGCGGCGATATCGGGGACGTGACGCCGGGGAATCACCATGACTTCCAGCGGCCATTTCGCGGCGGCGGGAACAAGGACGACGAAGTGATCAGTCCGGGCAATGATCCGCGTTCCTTCCTCGAGTTCTGTGGTGAGGAAGTCATCAAACAGGTCACGGTCGTGGTGGTGACGGTATTTTTTCGACGACTCGACGATGTTCTGGATCCGCGGCGGGACCTCCGGGTAGGAATATATCTGCCCGTGCGGATGCTGGAGTGTAACACCGATTTCTTCACCACGGTTTTCAAAGGGGTACACGTGCTGCACATCGGGGATCGCGGAAAGAGCTTCTGTGCGGTGAGCCCAGGCCTCAATGACTGTCCGAATACGGCCGACCGGCAGGTCCTTGAATGACCTGTCAATGTCCGGGGTGAAACAAATCACTTCGCACCGAGCTCGTGCCGGACGACGCGGAACCATCCCGTGATCGAGGGCATCGAAGGTAAAGGCACCTCCGGCCTCCTTTGCCTGCGTATTCTCGCTATCAGCGTGACCGGGTGCACGGTCGCTCATGCTATGGCCGCTGCCCTGGGGCGTTGGGGTCCCAGCAGTATGCATGCTGAAGGAGGGGAATCGGTTTTCAAAGACAACGACGTCATAGTCAGGCGACGGAATCTCCGTCGGCTCCTGCCCGGGCGTGGTCGGAGCGAGCGGGTCTGCGTGAGCCGGGGGCATGAACGTCCGGTTCATGCGATGGCTGGCGTATGCGACCCACTCCCCTGACAATGGATCCTGGCGAATCTCCGACTCTGTGATTGCCTCAGTTAATGGACGCGAATCCGTCAGGAGTCGTGAGACAGTTCCGCGAAGCACCTCGGGGCTATCGTCGAAGTATATCAATTCGCGCCCGTCGGCGAGGGTCATCGGGGTCACCGTGTACGCATGGTCGCTGTGTTCAGTGCCCTTGTTGTGGCGTTGATCCACCGTGTCAGTCATGTTTCCGCCATCCACTGAAAGTATTAGCTGTTCTTGTGGTTCCCGGGCCGTGGTTTGTCAGTGCCAGTGCTATCGGGAGTGGTCTGTGCTTCATCCACGATGATGGGTTTGATGCGTGCCCAGGCCACAAATAGTCCGGCGACAACAACCAGCCCAATTCCGACCCACAAGTTATCTGCCGCAGATTTTGATTCTCCTGTATCGGGGTTAGTGCCGGGGTCCAAGGCAAAACTACAAATGATCAGAACAAGGCCATATATGCCCAGCAAGATCGCGATGACCGATCGGATATCAAAAGCTCCCGCATCGTGTTTCTTGCCTGCACCCGCGGCGGGTGCAGTGTTGTCAGCTGTCATGGTCAGCGCCTTTCCAAAAAGTGGGGAGTGAAGTCTGTATAGGAGCGTGAGGCGCTCCTGTGTGTCACCGTGTGGTCTCTGTGCACGTGTTGATGTGAATGGTGGTGATGCACATATCATTTATGCGAATGCCACGTTGAGTACAGCCGCAAGAATGAGACACAGAATTCCCAGAGGCACAGTCCGGTGGTACCACGGTTGCGCAGCTTCCGTAGCATCCACGAGTTGCGCTTTTGGTGTGACAGATCGGACAAAGCCCACCAGTTCTTCGTCAGGCTTCGGCGTGGTCACCATCGTTATCAGGATGGATACAACGATGTCTGTCACGAACGCGAGTGACGCCGCGACGAAGGCAAGCCCCTGGCCCGGCAAGCTGATCGCAGGATGGGGGCCCAGCGATAATGCCCACAGTACGATGGCGGCGAGCGTACCTGTCACCAGTCCCACCCAGCCGGCAGTTGGTGTCATCCGTTTCCAGAACATACCGAGGATGAAAGTAGCGAACAGTGGGGCGTTAAAGAATCCGAACAGTGTTTGGAGGTAATCCATGACATTGCCGAAGCTCATGGCAACCAGTGCTGTTCCGACGGCGATGATAGCTGCGAGGATCGTCGCGATGCGTCCGAATTTCAGGTAGTAGTCGTCGTCACGATCTTTGACCACATACGTTTGCCAAATGTCGTAGCTCATCACGGTGTTGAAGGCGGAGATATTCGCTGCCATACCTGCCATGAAAGCAGCGAGAAGGCCGGCAATGGCAACACCCAGCAAACCATTCGGCAGCAGGTCACGCATCAGATACAGGATGGCATCATTGGGTTGGGCAGACTCATCCTTGATGGGTGTCACGATGACGGAGGCAACCATGCCAGGAATAACGACGACGAACGGGATCAGCATCTTGGGGAATGCGCCAATGATGGGCGTTTTTCGTGCGGAGCTCAATGATTCTGAGGCCATAGCGCGCTGGACTTCAACGAAGTTGGTTGTCCAATAGCCGAAAGACAGTACAAAGCCCAATCCGAAAGTGATCCCAATTGCCGAGACAATGGGGTGGCCGAAACCTGAAATATCCTGCCCTGGCCAGGTATGGAAGTGTGACTCGGCATGAAGCGAGTTTTTGAGGCCACTCCATCCGCCAACGCGATGCAGGCTGATCAGTGTGAGAGGCAGAAGCGCGGCAATAATAACGAAAAATTGCAGAACTTCGTTGTAAATAGCAGCGGAAAGACCACCCAAGGTGATGTAGGACAATACGATGACCGCGGCGACGATCAACGTCACCCACAGCGGCCACCCTAGTAGTGAATTAACCACTTTGGCCAGCAAAAGAAGGTTGACACCTGCAATGAGCAACTGCGCCAATGCAAAGGAAATAGCGTTCACCAAGTGTGCTGTGGGGCCGAACCGTTTGAGCATGAATTCGGGAACCGACCGGACTTTCGACCCATAATAGAACGGCATCATAATGATGCCGAGGAAGACCATGGCAGGCACGGCACCAATCCAGAAGTACTGCATGGTTTGCATGCCATATTGCACGCCGTTCGCTGAGTGGCCGATGATCTCGACCGCACCAAGGTTCGCCGAAATAAACGCCAACCCAGTTACCCACGATGGCAATCCGCGGCCTGATAAGAAGAAATCAATCGAGCTCGACACCCTCGCGCGGGCTGCCCAACCGATTCCTAAAACGAAAACGAAGTAAAGCGCTACCAGTGAGTAGTCCACCCAACTGGCATGTAGGCGGAGTACAGATTCCGCCGTGGCCATAGTCTCCATGCGCGTGTCCTGTTCTTTCTGAATGGTCCGTCATCTACGTTGTCATATTTGCTAATGGGTATGTGCTGCGCTGTCATTGTTCACCATGACGCTACCCTCCACGCCCCGACGAATACGCAATACGCCACTGCACGGTGAATGATTCTCCGGGAGCGATTTCTTCGATGTCAGTCCCACTGTTGAGAGCATCAGGTGGCGCAGTCATGGGTTCGACAGCTATCGCTCGTCCCCGACTGGGATAGGTGTGTCCCCATGTGGGATCTGCCGTGAAGATCTGTAACCATCTCATGCGCGGGGAGGTCCACAGCTCAGTGCCCTGCCCAGCTGTATTGAGTAGTCGGGCCGCACGGATAAGTCCAGTGTGGGATTCCGCTCGTGGGTTGATCCTAAAACAGTCGTCGAAAAGTTGATCGCGCAGGTGAATGCGGTGGACGGGAGCCCCTTGGTTGGAGCCCATCGGGTAGGTATCCGTCGGCACATCGTCAGTGGTGATAGCGGGGCCAAGCGTGTGACGAGCATCGATAATCGTCCCTGTTGGCAGTTTTCTGACTGGGTCCAGGAGCAGATGGCTGTGTACTGGTATGTCGAGGATGCACTCATTGAGTGGGGAACCTAGCGCATTGAGGTAGCTGTGAAAACCGTAGGCCACGGGTGCGAGACGACAATGCTTGTCGTTATTCACGGCGGAGGCACGGTGTGGATAGTGATCACTCACGTTGGTGATTGCGCATGTGCAGGTCAATCCGACATCAGAGAGTTCATAGGTTGATGTGATGTCGAGAGTCCATGGCCATCCCTCGCGTGGTTCGACGGTGGTGGTCAGCGTGACTGCAGATGGGTTCGCGTCGTGATGATCTGCTGGTGTGATCTGCCAGACTGTGTTGGCGACGAAGCCATGAATGGCGTTGTTCCGGCTGGGTTCTGTCATCGTCAATTGGTATGTGTGGCCGTGGGAGTGGAAACGCCCATCGCGAACCCGATTGGGCCATGGAGCTAAAACAACGTTGGCGGACAGTGGTGGATAGTCACCCTCGGCATATCCGTCCATCAGGGGGGATCCAGAGTACGTGAGGGAGCGCACTCCTCCCCCATACGTAGCAATGTCCGCAGCATACGATCCGTGTGAGATATGCACCACCGGATGGCTATTAACCTGCGACTCGTCGTCGCTCATGGCAGCTCCTTCGGGCTCACATTCAGTGCCCGAACAATGAAGGTAGCAAAACTACCCCCCACACGGGAATAGCGTGATTGTGTGGGGGACAGTTTTAGAACCATACGTCGAGAACTCGCGCCACTCCGTCATCATCGTTGCTGGTTGTGACTGCTTGCGCGATCTCATGGAGCACGGGATGCCCATTTCCCATTGCCACCCCCATTTGTGCCCATTGCAACATTTCTGTGTCGTTGGGCATATCACCGAATGCCACGGTCTCGTGGGGAGCAACACCGAGAAGTTCGGCGAGGCTTGCCAGGCCACGTGCCTTTGTCACCCCAGGGGCCGAAATTTCTAATAGGCCGCCAGAGAATGAGTAGGTGACGTGCCCCAATTCAGCAGGAATCATGGGGGCAATGCGTCGATATAGTTCTTCACTGGTGGCGTCAACTGAGCGGATCAACAGTTTCACTGCTGGTACAGCTACTAATTTTTCAGGGGTGACCACAGACACGTCTTGGCTCTCCCAGACGTGATCAAAGTTCGGTTCGATCAGGAATTGCTCTTTTTCGGAGTAGACGTTGGGCCCAACACGCTCCACTCCGAAACCGACACGGATCTCCCTCATCTGTGGGCTGGTGGGGGTGCTGCCAGTTGTCCTGGTTGCGGTTTCGCTGCTCATGGTGAGACCTTCTAGCGCACGTTGCATGAGGTCAGTCAGGTCCTCTGGGGACAGTTCGTGGGCACTGAGAACTTTTCCGCGGGCGGAGTCAAAAATAACTGACCCGTTGGTACATACGCAGAGGGGGCTGATAGGGAGCTGGCGAATAACGGGGAGCGTCCATCGTGCTGGACGCCCGGTCGCTAAGACGAGGGGTGTTTCGGTGTGAGTCATGCGCTGGATGGCGGAGATAAGGCGTGGGGTGACTCGCTCAGCGCTGGTAATGAATGTTCCGTCAATGTCTGATGCGACGAGTCTCGGCGCTGGGGAGGACATACCGACGTCAACAGCGTCAGGGAGGAGATGGTGGTCATCGGTACGGGGGGCCCGCGTGGGGCCGTTGTGGCCCACTGTTTACTGACCGTTCGTGGATTGTGCTGCAGAGGTTATATTGTCATGCCTCTCCTGCTCCGATAGTTCATGGTTGTCATATCGCTTGATGACATATTTGAGCACTTCCGCGACACCGTCGTCCTCTACTGACGACGTTACCCAGGATGCGTCACGAATAAGGTGACGATCGGCGTTACCCATCGTGACACCGGCGCCAACGTAGGCAAGGAGTTCGGCGTCATTGGGCATGTCGCCGAACGCGACGACATGCGAGGGGTCGATTCCTTTGTGGTGGAAGTACCATTCGACGCCAGTTGATTTATTGACACCGATGGGGCCAAGTTCCACCGATCCGTAGTCGTGAGAGTACGTTAGGGTGCATCGCGTGTCGATGTCGGCTCTCAAGGCATGTGCAATATCCTCGCTGGGCATGTCTGCTTTGACGACAATTTTGACGGCAGTGTTCTCCACAGTTCGGACAGTGACCTGAGCATCTGGGATATTTTTCTTGATAAGGTCAGTGAGGATATCTGCCCCGCCTTCAAAAAAGCCTTCAACATGAAGAACTTTCTTGGTCTCTGTGTCGTAGACAACGGCGCCGTTGGCGCACACCGCAATGGGAGAAATAGTGAGTTGATCGGTCACAGGTTCGAGTTCGTCGACTGACCGTCCCGTAGCGAGAATGACGTCGATTCCACACCGGGTGATCTCGTTGAATGCGTGGCGGGTGGAATCACTCACGCGCCCATCGTAAAAGATCGTCCCATCAACATCAGAACAGATGGCATCAATGGTTGCAGGAAGTTTTCCTTTCATGCGGGCGGGAATTTTATCTCGAATCTGCTTGGTCTGCCCTATGAGTGACGTCAGAGTCTTATCGAGTAGTGTCCAGTCGACGTCTTTCGTTGCGTCGGTCATGGATGCAGTAGCTGAGCGAACTGATTGGAGCAGTTCACGTGAGGAGTGATAGAAGGAATCCCTGGCTTCGATAATTTTCGACGCTCCTTCACGATTGTTATGTGAGGTCTCTTCGTAGAGAGAGTCGAAGGTTGTTTGGAGCGACTCGACGATCTTACCGGGTTCGTCGGTGGTATGCTTCTGTCGTTTCTTGGATGCTTTCTCAGCTTCCTTTTCGGCTGTCTTTTCTTCTTTTCTTTCTTCTTTGAGCTTGTTCTTTTCAAGCTTGTCAGCCAGTTTTTTTAGCTTTGTTTCCTCATCCATTTGCCACGGCATCTTCTCATGCAATGCTGCGGCGGATTCAGTGACAGAATCACGGGCGTTCACTGAGGCTGATTTCACTGCCTCGGAGCTTTTTACCCACGCGTCTGTACTCATACTGACACTTTTGTTGACGATATCGCGGGTTGTTGTCGTCACCACATGGGTTAGGTTGTTCAAATCATCCCGGAGTCGACGGATTCGGTGCCGTTCCTCTGCCACTGCGTCATCCTCACGCTGAGCGACATGGAAGGGCGGGGCGCCTCCACCGTAGCGTGCAGGAACCCAGTACTCATCACCGTTAATAGGACCGTTGTCGCGCAGATAGAGTGTCCACAATTTGTCGAGGTCATTGACCATCACCTCGCGCAGGCGTTGAGTTTCAGCAGTAGCGTCACCTTCGGGATGCATAGGAGGTAGCACATTGATGTAGATCGGGGTTCGTGTTCGGCCCAGTCGTTTTGGATGCCCTTTTGTCCAGACGCGCTGTGAGCCGACCATGGTCACGGGAATAAGTGGAACCCCCGCTTCCTGTGCCATTCGTACGGCACCGTTTCGGAAATCTTTGATTTCGAAACTGCGGGATATGGTCGATTCTGGGAATACTCCCACTAAACGACCAGCTTTGAGATAATCAACAGCTTGTTGATATGACGCGCTTCCGTCGATGCGGTCTACAGGAATGTGCTTCATTCCGCGCATGATGGGGCCGGCAATTGGGTGGTCAAATACCTCGGATTTTGCCATGTATCGTACGTAGCGACGGGCGGTACGGAATGGGATCCCTGCGTAAGCAAAGTCAAGGTAGCCAGTGTGGTTGATTGCTACCACAGCGCCGCCTGAGGACGGAACATTGTCGATCCCTACCGTTCGAAAACGGAGACCTTCTAGAGTAAAAACAGTCCGCGCGAGACCAACGATGCCGAAATATAAGGGATCTGCCATATGATCTATCCTACCGTTGATCCCAGTGTGCGAAAGTATGCACTAACGTTCAGTTCACCAGTGCAGTAAGTGTGGGTGGCCAGTGCGATGCCAATAGTCACATCAGTGGAGTTAACCCTGATAAAATTTACCCCCATAAAGGGTTATTTTTTATAGCAGATTATCTGTAGTAGAGCAGACATTATCGGGCACAAATGCCGAAAATATCAAGCAAAACAGATGAAAAATGGTCACATTTCCACCATCAATACTGCTAGTCTTATTTACTAAGTGAAATATCGAGAAAATGGTACCTACGACAGCGTAGGTTTATAATGAACCAGATCGCACCAGATGCTAGCGTCAATATTGTCAACAATGCGACTTCCACATCTCATCGAGCGAGCACGGGAGCTACGGACACTGCGAAGGCATGACTAATCGCCCACATCTAGCAGGCTGGCACCATCGCAAACCAGCAATCCTGCGTAGTGCCACCCCTCCAGCTCTTTCATAGGTGCCCAGTTTGAAGGAGGAACCTAAAAACTATGGCTATCTCAGCCACCAGCACGTCACTCAACAAAGACCAGCGCGACCACGCGTGGGAACAATTTGGCCACGAACACTATGACATGGTCATCATCGGCGGAGGATCCGTCGGCGCTGGTACAGCACTAGATGCCGCGACTCGCGGGTTAAAAGTCGCCGTCATCGAAGCTCGTGACTTCGCCGGTGGAACCTCATCACGCTCTTCCAAAATGTTCCACGGCGGACTGCGCTACCTCGCCATGCTGGATTTCCGCCTCGTCGCCGAAGGCCTCCGCGAACGTGAACTCAGCATGTCTGGCCTCGCGCCACACCTGGTCAAACCACTGAAATTCATCTTCCCCTTGGAACACCGCATCTGGCAGCGCCCCTTCATGGCCTCTGGCTTCATGCTGTATGACCTCATGGGAGGCGCCAAGTCTGTCCCCATGCAGAAGCACTACACCCGCAAGGGCATGCTCAAACTCTCCCCCGGCCTTAAGGAAGACGCCCTCGTGGGTGGCGTACGCTACTTCGACACCCTCGTCGACGACGCCCGCCACACCATGATGGTGCTGCGTACCGCCGCCGAATTCGGCGCCACGATCCGCCCATCAACACAGGTCGTTGACTTCGAAAAAGATGGCGATCGCGTCACCGGAGCGACGATCGTCGATACCGATTCCGGCCGCACCACCACTATCCACGGATCCGTGTTTGTCAACGCCACCGGCATCTGGAACGACGAAATCGAAAAACTCGCCGGAGTCCAGGGCAAATTCCACGTTCACACCTCCAAGGGTGTCCACATCGTCGTCCCGAAGTCCGTCCTTCCCGGTGACGTCGCGTTGACCTTTGTCACTGAGAAATCCGTTCTCTTCGTCATACCGTGGGGTGACTATTGGATTATCGGTACTACCGACACCGACTGGACTCTCAACCTCGCTAACCCCGCCCCCACAAGGGCCGACATTGACTACATCCTGGAACACATCAATGCCAAGGTGAAGCGGCAAATTACCTACGATGACATCGTTGGCGTCTACGCAGGCCTGCGGCCACTGGTTGCGGGTTCCTCAGACTCCACAACGAACCTCTCCCGTAACCACGCCGTAGCCCGCGTAGCTCCTGGCCTTGTATCCGTTGCTGGTGGTAAGTACACCACCTACCGCGTGATTGGTGCAGATACCGTCGACGCTGCGAAAAAGGACATCCCCTTCGATGTTCCCGACTCTGTTACCACGAATGTTCCCCTCCTTGGAGCCGATGGCTACCACGCCCTCGCCAACCAAACTCCCCAGCTTGCACAACGACTTGGTATTTCCGAGACAACTGTCGACCACCTCCTCAACCGCTACGGCTCACTCATCTACGAAGTCCTCGCCCCCGCGAAGGATGATAAAACCCTGCTCGAGCCGATTCCGGGCGCTCCGACGTACGTGATGGCCGAAGCCCTCTACGCCGCAACTCACGAGGGTGCCGCACACCTCGAAGACATCCTTCATCGCCGTATGCGTCTCGGCATGGAATACGACCACCGTGGAGTCGACTCCGCAGAGGCAGTATCCACACTGGTTGCCGACGCCATGGGATGGGATGATAAAGCCCGAAGGAACGAAATTGAGGTCTTCACCATGCGCGTCGAGGCTCAAAAGAAAGCAGAAAAAGAACTCACTGACGAGGCAGCCAACAAGATCGAGGCCGAGGTAGTCGATACCCGACCCGATGTGGATACGACCCAGGATCGATGACATGCAAGCACTAAGTGGACCCCACGCCATGGGGTGGGAATTCTTCGGCACCATGCTGCTGATGCTGTTCGGAAATGGCGTGTGCGCCGCCGTGAACCTCCGGACATCCGCGGCACGTAACACCAACTGGCTCACTATTGCTGTTGGCTGGGGTCTTGCAGTGTTTATCGGCGCAAGCGTCGCTGATAAATCGGGTGGTCACCTCAACCCGGCCGTCACGCTGTCGTTGGCTATCGATCACAAACTAGAGTGGTCGCTCGTCCCCTGGTATTTCGGAGGACAGCTCCTCGGTGCAATGGCCGGCGCGATCCTGGCATGGGCGGCATTCAAGCAATTGTTTGATGCCAATAACCTGGATGATGACGGTAATGATGTCAAAGCAAATGCCACCACCCAGGGCATTTTCTTCACCGCCCCAGTTCATCCCAATAATTTCTGGAATATCGTCACCGAGTTCATTGCCACGTACTCCCTGTTAGCCTTCATCCTCCTTGGCCCATCCGGTGGCGATTTAGGACCGCTCAAGTACTTTGCCGTCTCATTCATTGTCATCGCTATCGGTCTGTCGGTGGGCACACCAACCGGTTACGCCATCAATCCGGTTCGTGACCTTGGGCCACGCTTAATGTATGCCTTTATCCTCCCCATCAAGGACAAGGGTTCTGCGCAGTGGGCATACGCGTGGGTCCCGGTCATCGGCCCCATGTTCGCTGCTATTGCTGCCGGTTTGACGGCTGTTGCTCTTGGATAGCTCACCGACCTTTATGCGCTCCGCTCGACTAGTCTTTGTCGTTCGGGGCGCGTTCGACTACTCCGCCTTCGCTGAAATGCACACTCTGATGTCGTAAAAAGGCAACAATAGAGCTAGGCCACCGCCACTCATCATGGTTGGTGGCGATGACGCACCACAATGACGATTACCCCGTACTTGTCCGACTACGAAACTATTGGAGATTCCATGCCTGAGAAATACGTCGCAGCTATCGACCAAGGAACCACGTCCACTCGCTGTATCTTTTTCCGTCACGATGGGTCCATCGCCACCATTGCGCAGTTTGAGCACAAACAGATCTTCCCCAAGAAGGGCTGGGTTGAGCATGATGCTAAGGAGATCTGGAACAACACGCGACGAGCCGCTGGTGAGGCCATGGCTGAGCTTGACATCTCCGTGAACGATGTCGTCTCGGTGGGGATCACCAACCAGCGCGAGACCACGGTGGTGTGGGACAAGACCACCGGTGAGCCCATTTATAACGCGATCGTGTGGCAAGATACCCGCACAAACGTCATTGCCCGCCGGCTTGCCGGCGATGAGGGCCCGGACCGTTGGCGAAAGACAACCGGTGTGCGTTTGAACTCGTATCCGGCCGGTCCCAAGATTATGTGGATCTTGGAAAATGTTGACGGTGCTCGCGAAAAAGCCGAGAAGGGCGATTTGCTTTTCGGCACGATTGACACCTGGTTGCTGTGGAACCTCACGGGTGGTGTTGAGGGCGATAATGGCGATCCTGCCTTGCACGTCACTGATGTGACCAATGCGTCTCGGACTTCTCTCATGGACCTTGAGACACTGCAGTGGGATGAGGACCTGTGTAAGGCAATGGATATTCCGATGTCCATGCTCCCCGAGATCCGCCCGTCGATTGGTGATTTCCGCACCGTTCGTGCCCGTGGCTCCCTCGCTGGTGTTCCTATCCGTGGTGTGTTGGGTGACCAGCAAGCTGCTATGTTTGGCCAGTGCTGCTTCCGCAACGGCGATGCCAAGAATACTTACGGAACCGGCCTATTTATGCTGCTCAATACTGGTGCAAAGCCGAAATGGAGCGACAATGGCTTGATCACCACCGTGTGCTATCAGATTGAAAATCAAAAGCCTGTGTATGCGCTTGAGGGTTCTGTCGCCATGGGGGGATCACTGGTTCAGTGGCTTCGCGATAATCTTCAGCTCATTCCTAACTCGCCGGCTGTCGAGAACATGGCGAAGTCTGTCGACGATAATGGCGGGGTCTATTTCGTCCCGGCGTTCTCCGGTCTCTTTGCGCCGCGTTGGCGTCCTGATGCGCGTGGTGCGATCGTCGGTCTCACTCGGTTTGCCAATCGAAACCATATCGCGCGGGCTGCTCTTGAGGCGACGGCCTACCAGACTCGCGAGGTTCTTGATGCCATGGTTCAGGATTCTGGGGTCGATATCACGGCGTTGAAAGTCGACGGTGGCATGGTGATGAATGAGTTCCTCATGCAGTTCCAGTCCGACATTATTGACGCTGATGTTGTTCGTCCCAAAAATATCGAGACGACGGCGCTCGGAGCAGCATACGCAGCTGGTTTGTCAGTGGGGTTCTGGGATTCGCTCAATGAACTAAAAGAGCAGAGCACAGTGGATAAGGTGTGGAAGCCAAAAATGGGGGATGACGAGCGCACACAACTCTATAGTGATTGGAATCGGGCTGTGGAGCGCACCTTCAATTGGGAGGAAGCGCCTAATGAGGTTCAGTAGCGTGAGTGGTATCTGGGTTTTCTCAGATTAGTGGCTATCCCGTGTCGTGGGATAGCCAGCGAATGGTGTTCTGTGGCGCGATGGCCACCGCCTGTTAGCACAATTCTTTTCATGGTTCATCGTGCTCGGGTAATCCATATATAAAAATTAATATTCTTAATATTAATGCGTGTTCATACTTTGCTCTAGATATATGTTGTAGCCTTACTGGCCTTTATGTTTTTCCTTCACGATCGCCTTTACTTTCGGGGATACCACTGGGCGACATGACATATCACATGTATCACCAACAACTCCTACCCCAGCACCCTCAATGCCCACATCGCGTATTCCTCTTATAATGCACACGCTATCCTAACCGGAAACATACTTTTCCGTAACTACACCAACACTCCCCCTTATGTGCACACTTCACCGTATGGGCGGAGTTTTCTCAACCTTCACGCCCCACCACCCCCTTAAATATGGTCATGGGCGACGTTTTACACCACAGTATTGGAGCCCCATTCGGGGGTAACATGTTTCATGTTCATTTCGCCATGCTTCTAGTGTGCATTAATATTTTTTACGAAGCTTTCTTCCGATAATATCGGCGAGGAAAATGAAAAATTATTGCCCGAAATAAATGAAATTCGCTCCGCACCGATGTGGTCACACAAACGATACATCTCGCAGCGCTTGTCATACTTCGTAATTTTTCATACACAATCGGCGATATATCCGTTAGCTCACAGAGGTCAGTTTCACATTAGCGAGAATCGTGAAAATGAACCCATCCGTTGTTCATCTCTTCCCTGACACGAGGTCAAAATGTCGTCACTTAAGAAGGCCAGCGGCGCCGCCGTCCTCTCACTTGCAGTCATGTTTGGTTCTGGATCTATCGCAGCTGCCGAACCTAACCCCAACGGAGTTGTTCGCAACTACAACACCTATCCAGGCCGCGTCACCGGCATGGTCGCCCCCAATGCGCAGGTCACTGACGGTACTTTTACGTCAACCGACGGCAAAGGAACCCAGATCTACTGGAAGAAGAACACGGTACCCAACGCTAAGGGAACCATCGCTCTCATTCACGGACTTGCAGAAAACCAGCAGCGCTATGACTACATCGCCTACCGTCTAAACCTGGCTGGCTACAACGTTTATCGCCTGGACCACCGCGGACATGGTCGCTCCGCAGAACCGTACAACAATGTCCACAAGGGCCTCATCGATAACTTCAACTTCGTCATGGACGATATGAAGCAGCTCGTGGACATGATCCACCGTGAACAATCCGGCAAGGTTGTCATGATGGGCCATTCCATGGGCGCAATAGCTGTCCAAATGTATTCAGTGCTCTACCCCGAGACCATCGACTCTACTGTGACCAACGGTGGCGGCATTCCGGTGAACATGTTCGGTCAGAACACTCTTATGCCGGAATACAAGCACGCTGACGGGCAATCATACCCATTCTTCATTGGCCCCTTCCTTCCCCACGATAGCAGGCGCCCCTTCGAATCAGTGGACTCCTTATTCGGATACAACGTTCAGGGTTTCTTAGATCACTTCGGGATCAAGCTCCCCGCTGATGCTGCAAAGCCCGTTGAATCACCTGATTTCCTCAAGGGCATCGACGTCCCTAACGCATTCAAGCTTGGCGTGGTGTCAGACCCCGATGTTCGTGATCAGTTATCCAACGATCCCCTCAACAGTAAGACCGTCAATGCGTCCACGCTCTACCAAATTGTTTCCTCATGGGTGTACACGAGCGCACATGCTAAGAACTACACAAAGCCGACGTTAATCATGCATGGCGATATCGATGGTCTCGTCCCCTATCCGCTGGACATCAACTGGTACAACGCAGTGGGCTCCACCGACAAACAGATGGTTCTGTGGAAAGACTCCATGCACGAAACCATGAGTGAACCATCCCGCGATGAAGTTATCGATCGAGCTATCGGTTTCATCGATAGTCACTAAGCGTCACGCTCATCATGATCATTCACGATCGGCAATGATGGTGGGCTATCCATAATCAAAATCGCCGGGCCCTTGTTCAAGGGCCCGGCGATGTACTGTCATTGTCCCGCGACTACAAGCCCAGGCGTATGCCCCGGGTGAATGCCGTGTATCAGGCACCCACACCAACAACCCACGCCTGCCGCATCTACTTCACAGGTGTGAGGACCTCTTGCCCAACAAATGGTTGCAGTGCAGCAGGAACTTTGACGGAACCGTCAGCCTGCTGATTATTCTCCAGAATGGCTACCAACCAGCGTGTTGTCGCCAAGGTGCCATTCAACGTGGCCGCAATCTGCGTCTTGTTATTGTCATCCCGATATCGCACGCCTAACCGTCGAGCCTGGAATGTCGTGCAATTACTGGTCGACGTCAACTCACGGTACGTGTTTTGTGTCGGTACCCATGCCTCAGTGTCAAACTTCCGGGCTGCTGATGAGCCTAAATCCCCACCGGCGACGTCAATAATGCGGTAGGGAACCTCGACGGCTGCCAACATGTCGCGTTCCATATCCAGCAGTTTTTGGTGCTCAGCCGCAGCATCCTCCGGCTTACAGTAACTAAACATTTCGACCTTATCGAACTGGTGGACACGAAGAATTCCGCGCGTGTCTTTACCATATGATCCCGCTTCACGGCGGAAGCAGGAGGACCAGCCCGCGTACCGTTGTGGACCGTCGGAAAGATCAATGATCTCTTTGCTGTGATATCCAGCTAATGCGACCTCGGAGGTTCCCACTAAATATTGGTTATCATCCTGGAGATAATAGATCTCATCAGCATGTTTTCCTAAGAAACCAGTGCCCGACATTGATTGCTGGTTCACAATAACTGGGGTAATCATGAGCTCAAAGCCGTGCTGAACAGCCTTCTGCGCTGCGAGTTGCAGCATACCAAGCTGCAATAGGGCGCCGGCGCCTTTCAGGAAGTAAAAACGCGATCCGGATACTTTCGCACCACGTTCCATGTCGATAATGCCCAGCGATTCGCCGAGATCAAGGTGATCTTTCGGCTCAAAGTCAAATACCGGCGGGCTGCCCACTTCGTCAAGAACGACGAAGTCATCCTCCCCACCAGCTGGTGCACCTTCAACAATATTGGAGATCTGCATCTGCAATTCATGAACGGCTGCTTCCGCAGCGCGCTGCGCGTTCTCTTTATTCTTAACAATGTCGGAGAGCTCTGTCCCCCGAGCACGAAGCTGCACTTTCTCTTCGGGGGAGGCATCGCGCATCTGCGTGCCCATCGTCTTAGTAAAAGCCTTATGCTCGGCACGAGCTACATCAGCGCAGGAAATAGCCTCACGTCGAGCCTGATCAGCCTCAAGAAGGCGATCAACTAGACCCGGGTCTTCACCACGGATGCGCTGGGATTCACGGACACGATCGGGGTCATCACGAAGCTGCTTCAGATCAATCACAGCATTAGCTTAATGGTTTTTACCCTGTCCAGGTCCAACGGGCCGTGGATCAAAGAAGTAAGGTACTTGGTAATAGTGGACGACAGATCACCATTGACCAGCGACCCCGGAAGTGAAGGTGACGCATGACACCGGTAGCCCGACGCTCCTCAGTCATTGTCGGCCTCGTCGCACTGTTCTGTGGCGGGTCCGCTGCAGGCACATTTACGTACATTCATGAGCACCACGCTGATGCAGCGTCAGAGACTCATCATGACGCTCGCGCTCACGAAAAGCCCTTCAGCGACGCCACCGATGGACAGTGCTTGGATTGGAAAACCGGAGCCGACGGCACTGTTTCTGATTTTCAAACCGTGGATTGCGCGAAGTCGCACCGTTTTGAAGTATCTCATCGTGAAGATTTGTCCTCATCCCCGACAAGTAAGTACGGGCCCAAGGATCCGATGCCTAATCGGGAGCGGCAATCCGAGTTGAGTGATGAGCTGTGTAAGGCGCCCACGCTCACCTATCTTGGTGGCAAATTCGACCCTGTGGGACGGTTTACTATTGCTCCGATTTTGCCGCCACAAAAATCATGGGATAACGGAGATCGCACACTGCTATGTGGTCTTCAAGTTCCTGATGGTGATGGGCATGCGGGTGCGGTGACCGGTAAAGCGGCTGATCAGGATCAATCTCTCGTCTTCAAACCTGGCGAATGCGTCGCAGTGACGGAAAACAACGAGGCCCAGAAGAAAAAGCCTGCGTATAAAGAAAATTCTGTCGACGCGACTGCACAGGTGGTGGACTGTAACGCTGACCATCAATATGAGGTCACTGACATCATTAACCTGGGAGAAAAATTCACGGATTTCCCATCCCCTGAAGCCCAGAACGAGTACCTCAATCAACGCTGTACGGAGTCCGTCACGGGCTTTGTTGGTGACGACGACAAGCTCTACAACTCCACCCTCGAGCCGTTCTGGACGACACTCACCGAAGCATCATGGAAAGGGGGCTCACGGCATGTCAATTGTGCCCTCGTCAAGACGGGAGATCACGACACCCTATCGGTACTGAAGGGCTCTGCGAAAGGCCCATTCACTATCAATGGCAATCCACCACCGCCACAACCCCCTCGTGCCCCTAAACGAGAGAAGTAGCCTCCGGTGGAACCCAGGTGTTGGAGCCGAGTGCGCATTTGTTAAAAACGCTCTGAAGCATGTGTTGTCCGTATAGACTCGGCTACGCCGGTGACGTGCCCCGTTTAATGTAGCGATTCGCACGTCTTCTGTTGATCCACACCAGGGAGGTGTACAGTGCCCGTCCCCCAATCCGATAGTGGCCAGCGTGCCTATAACAACGATCGAGCTCACGTTTTCCATTCGTGGTCTGCACAAGCTGATGTGGATCCGATCGTCATTGACTCTGCTCATGGTTCCTACATCGTCGATGCGGATCATAAAGAATATATTGATTTCTCCTCTCAGCTGGTGTTTACCAACATTGGCCACCAGCATCCACAAGTCGTGAAAGCTATTAAGGAGCAGGCGGATCAGCTGTGCACCATTGCCCCTGCTTATGCCCATGAGAAGCGTTCTGAAGCTGCGCGCCTGATCACGTCATATTTGCCGGATAACCTCAATAAGGTGTTGTTCACCAATGGTGGGGCGGATGCTGTGGAACACGCTATTCGCTTGGCACGCCTGCATACCGGGCGCTACAAGGTACTCTCACGCTTCCGCGGGTATCACGGTGCGACACAGACCGCCATGAATGTCTCAGGTGACCACCGTCGCTGGAAGAACGACTATGGAACCTCCGGGGCGGTGCACTTTTTCGGCCCGTTCCTCTACCGCAGCCAATTCCATGCGACGACTGAGGCTGAAGAATGCCAACGTGCTCTCGAGTACTTGGATAACCTCATCGCGTTTGAGGGGCCAGATCTCTTCGCCGCGTTCATCATGGAATCAATCCCCGGTACTGCCGGCATTATGCCGCCCCCGCCCGGTTACTGGCAGGGCGTACGCGAGATTTGTGACAAGTACGGCATTGTCATGATTTGCGATGAAGTCATGGCTGGTTTCGGTCGAACAGGACACTGGTTTGCCTTTGAGGAGTTCGATGCGAAACCGGACCTGGTGACGTTCGCGAAGGGTGTGAACTCTGGTTATGTCCCGTTGGGTGGGGTCGCGATCTCTGACGAGATTGCTGCCAGGTTTGATTCCACGCCCTATCCGGGCGGGTTGACCTATTCCGGCCATATTCTTGCGACCTCGGCTGCAGTGGCCACGATCACTGCGATGGAGGATGAGGCGATGGTGGATAATGCCCGTCGCCTTGGCAATGACCTCTTCGGGCCTGCACTGCGTGACATGGCAGCCAAACACCCCAGCATTGGTGATGTCCGTGGCCTTGGTTGTTTCTGGGCTATCGAATTGGTGAAAGATCAGGAGACCCGCGAACCATTGGGAGCCTACGGCACGACCGCACCCGAGGTGAAGGAACTGGTTGCCGAGTGCCGAGAGAACGGCCTGGTGGTGTTCCACAACATGAATCGTATCCACATCTGCCCGGCCCTCAACATCCCTGACGATGTTGCACGAGAAGGGCTTGCAATTCTGGATAGAGCGTTGACCGGTGTGGATCAGAAGATGGCCGTCCAGTAGCGCCCTCATCAGTAGCGAATGGCCAGCGCGGCATCCCCTCACATCGATCACTACGCGCTGGCGCTGCCCATACAACGAACCATTGGAGACCGATACGAATGACCTCCCCGTCTACTGTTCCGTCCACGAGCCGATCAGATGCCACCAAGCCTGTCGCTGTTGTCACGGGCGCCAGCTCGGGTATCGGTGCTGCGTCCGCACGCGCACTAGCCGACGCGGGTTACACCGTGTATATCGGCGCGCGGCGTATCGAGAAGCTTCGTGATGTTGCTGACAACATTGATGCGGTACCGTTGCCGCTGGATGTGACCGACCAGAAGAGCGTCGATGAGTTTTGTGAGAGCATTCCGCGCTGTGATGTGTTGGTCAACAATGCGGGTGGTGCGCATGGCACAGAATCCATTGCTGAGGCCAAGATTGAGGACTGGCAGTGGATGTACGACACGAATGTGTTGGGCACGCTGCGTGTCACGCGGGCCCTGTTGCCGAAGATTGAGGCCAGTGGTGACGGGCAGGTCATCAATATCAGCTCGATTGCTGGGCACGAGCCGTATCGTGGTGGTGGCGGGTATAACGCGGCGAAGCACGCGGTTGCGGCCATGACACGTGTGCTTCGTCTGGAACTGTTGGGCACACCCGTGCGCGTGTGTGAAATATGCCCTGGCCTGGTAAATACCGAGTTTTCTATGGTCCGCTTCGATGGTGACAAAGAGAAAGCTGATGCTGTCTATCGTGGCCTCGAGCCGATGGTGGCTGATGATATTGCGGATGCTGTCACCTGGATTGCAACGCGTCCGTCACGGATGAATGTTGATCAGATCACCATCATGGCGCGCGATCAGGTCTCGGCACAGCAGGTGCATCGACGTGAGGGATAACGGGCTTGCGCCTTGGGCCCCACGTTTGAGGGGGTGGCTGTCCCTCGTAGAATCACGTACAGCTTGTGCCGTGTACGTTGTCTGATATGGCAAAGAGTACGTTGAAGTTGAAAAATGCTAAGTATGTCGACACGGCGCCGATTGTTGCTACGGGGTTAATTGGCGGGTGGATTACGGCGCGCGAGACGGGCATCCGTCCGCTCGGTGGTGTGATCCTCGGCGCGGCTGGTGTGTACGCTGGGCGTACCTGGCTTGCGAAACGGGGGCCAGCTAAGGCGGGTGTTCTTGGTGCTACGTATCTGGCGGCGTTCGGGGCGTCGCACCCGTTAGCTAAGAAAATGGGGGCCTGGCCGTCCGTTCTTACGGTCACAGCGGTGACAGCTGCGGCGTCGTACGTCGTCTCCGATATGTGACATTGTCGTCCTCACGTTGCCTGCTGCGCGTGGTGTCGTCGGCTACCGCGCGCACAATCGTAAAAAATTTTTGAAAAAATTCTCCGCTTGCACTTGACGATTCCCCCCAAAAGAACTTACTCTACCGTAGCTTGATAGTGCAGACTATGACGTACCTGTCACTCGTGGAACCACACCCGAGAGGCTTCCACGTCCACGCTCTCGACTGATCCATTAGGGCTACATTCTGCACGCCCAGCACAGGAACACAACAGTGCGACAACGCAATAGCGCAACAGCTCAGCACAGCAAGAATGCAGACGCTCAGCAACGCAGTACAACAGCGCAATGCAAAGGACGACGCTATGGAATACACCGAATTAGCCGACTACCCAGTACCCACCGGAAAACTGTCATCATGGCACTTCACAGCTGATGAAAACCAATGGGCCGAGGACGAACGCAGCCTTTCCATCAACCACGAAGACCATCTGCGCGACATACTCCGCGAAGAAAAAAACCAGGCACACCATGACCTCCGCCATGTCTCTGAAGACTGGATCGGTGGCGCCTTCGTCATCCACCAGCCCCTCGATACAGAAGCCTTCCGCGAAGCACTCACCACCTGGTTTGGCCGCCATGAGACCTACCGAACAACCGCCACCGCCCACGAAGACAACGACGGTACGACCACGTTCACTCGGTACACCATGGGACCTTCAGCCGTGCATGTCCGCCGAAACGATATCGGTATCTACACCAACGATCAGCTCGTGCGCCATGAAATCCACCGGTATTTCGCCCACGAAGTCAATGGCATCGGCTGGCCCCACATTGCCGTTACCACCATTGAACCAGTGACACTGTCCATCACTGGCCAGCCAGCTGATGAGTTCACTGTCATTTTCGCCGCTGATCACTCGGTGATGGACGCCTACACACAGCTCCTCACCATCGCAGAAGTCACCGAACTCTACTCCGCCGCCCGTGAAAAGCGTGAATCAAACTTGCCACCGGCGGGTTCCTATATTGATTTCTGCGCCGGCGAACGTGCCGTCACGGAAACAGAGTCGTCCCGGGACAATGCGGTCGAACAGTGGAAAAACTTCTTCGGGCGGACAGATGGCCAACCAATGCCACCCGTCTTCCCGCTCCCGGTCCACCCCCACACGACGACACCACAGCCAATGCAGCAACAACGCAGCCTATCGACGTGGCTGCTGGGTGAGGAGGATGTTTCTCTTCTGGGTGCACGGGCCAAGGACAACGGTGGGTCCACCAAATCTGCCCTCCTCACCGCTCTCAAACTTGCCCTGACGGAACTGGCACCGGTGGAGTCGGCACGGTACATCATGCCCATGCACACCCGCTATGAACCGAAGTATATGTTGTCGGCTGGGTGGTTTGTGGGTCTCACGCCCGTCGATGACCCGCTCAATGGCGCGACAAGTTTTACTGAGGCCTTCGAGGACACTGTCGCGGCCACCAAACTCCATCGTGATTTGTCGGTATACCCGTATGCCGCTGTTTGCGATGAGCTCGGTATCACCGAGCCCCCACGATTTGTTGTGTCCTACGTTGACACACGCTTTATTCCCGGCGCCGATGCGTGGACCGAGCGGGAACGCGTTCTTCGTAGTTCTGTGATGAGCGATGACGACGTCTACATTTGGCTTAACCGCGCCAATGGTGGGCTCAATGTGTCCATGCGTTACCCGAACAATCCTCAGGCTGAAGAATCGGTTTCGGCATTCCTGTCACGGTTCACGACCATACTTACTCAGGTGATCGAAACAGGTGACTACACGGCTACTGTGCTTGTCACAGCCTAAGTGTCCGTCGACAACACGTACTCACTAGTGGGCCGAGCACGCGGGGTTAACACCCCAGGCGGGTGTCGGCGTTGGTGATGGTTAGGCTGCGGCGAGCCGGTGGGTAAGGTCACTAATGCACGCATCCATTATCGCCTCAGCGTCGGCGGTCCCTGGATATTTGGCTCGTAGCGACAATCCTGCGTCGTTTCTAGTCAACCACAGTTGCACTGTGGCCGTCGGCGCTAGTGACGAAAAGTACACAGATCCAGGTATCGATGCCGAACGGCCAGGTCCGGTACGGAAATCGCTATATGACACCATAAACGGCTGTGGCGTCGGCATGGCGGGGTGGAACCTGTCCATCACCATGTTCAAAGGCACGGTCACAGCTCTAATCCCTTCGCGTAGCCATGTGCGAATGCCGTCAACGTCGCCTGGTGTAGCGATCATTGGACCGTTACTCACCATCCACCCGACGGTGCCGTGATACGGGCTCGACGAACGGCCACGGGTATGGATGGGCACCACGCATGGCAATGAGTCCGCCCCCGTCACGGTGTGCACAGACGTTGCTAGAGCGGACAATATGTCAGCAAAACTCCCCGACGTCGACGCTGTGTTCAGCTTCGCTGCTGGAATAAGAAGCTCCGTGCGGTGTCGTGAGGTCATGGACTCCGTCGTCCCCAGGGCAGCGGGGAATGCTGGCACAACCCCGCCCGTGGTGTGGAAGAAACGCCTCCATACCTCTAGTTTGTTGTCGAGTTCTGTTCTATTGGTTGGGTCATTCCACCACGAGGCGGCGTCACATTCATGACGAACGGCGTCAATAAATGATGGGGCTGTAGAAGGATCGGGGGTGGGGATCGCATCCGCCGCCGCTGGTGGCGTTGTCAACAGAGCCCAGAGTCTTCTCAGGATGATATTGATGCTCGCCATGTCGGCATGAAAATGGTCTATTGCCACCAGAAGGCGCTCCCCACAGATGGCGAAAAATAGGCCTGGGGTCCTGCCCGGCGCGCAGACGTCGTCGATACGCTGTTCCAGGTGGTGGCGGATTGTTGCGTGGTCTGTGTGCGGGTCTGTGATGAGGTCGGCGGTTGTGATGTGGAGGGCGTTGGCGGGCCAGAGATGTTGGCTGGATCCGTCTGCTGTTGCGGCGAGGCGTAATGCGTCATAGTCCGTGATGAGTGTGTGGATTGCGTGTGCGATGGGGTCGGTGGTGTCCCGTTTCTGTGTGGTGTTGGTGGGTGTGGTGAGGTTGTCGGGGAGGAGGAAGGATCCGCCTAGCCATGATGAGCGGCCGCTGGCGTTGACGCTCGCCAAATGGTTATGTTGGTTAAGGGTTAATGGATAGGTTTCCGAACTGGGGTTTTTGTCCCATGTCACGACATACTGAGCACACGGACCTGAAAGGTCAATATCATCGAGGTAGCACACGTCCACCCCATCGACTGTACCAAGGCTTGACACACCTTCTACCGGAATTATTGTATGACTACTCACCAGAATATATTGTTTGTCCTCTCCGGAAGCCGCGGCGATATCCAGCCCGCCGTGTGCCTCGGTATCGAGTTGCGCAATCGTGGCCACACTGTCACGTTTCTGTGCACTCCAAGTTTGGTCGATTTTGCACACACAGCGGGGATCCAGTCCGTCCTCCCCGCGGGCATTAATATCGGCGACATGACCGACCGGGCGCGGTCCACCTTGGCCAGCAAAAAGCCACTCGATATTGCTCGGCTAGCTGGGTATTATCTGAAGCATTCAGTCGATGATCTTCATCAGGATCTTGTTCATTATTATTTTTCACACAATGGCTCTGGCCAACAGTCTTCTCCTGGGGACACTACTGCGCAGTGGGATAATGAATCCGACAGGCCCCACCCCCAGCCTACGATGGTGGTGGTTAACCCCATGTGTCAGCGGCAGGGAACATCCCTGGCTGAAAAATGGGGAATACCACTGGTAGTGCTACGGTATGCTCCTATTTCACAAAATAGTTATTCCGGGTGGCCCCAGAAAATAACTCGGTTTTTACCCGGGTGGGTCAAGAAGAAATCGTGGCATGCTCAAGAGTGGCTTGATTTTCTCATGTATTGGTATTGGGAGAATTCGTTCCGACGACGCCTGGGGCTTTCCTCCCGGTTCCGCCCATTCGCGCACTATCTCCGCGAGCATTCAGTGCCCCAAATTCAGCTGTGCGATCCGGCTGTCGTTCCACACATTGCCCACGAGTGGTCGGGGACCGAGAAGATCTTTGCCGGGTACCTTGATCTTCCCACTTCTGCGCGACAGAATCTTCATGAGCCTGAAACACTGCCAGCGGATCTTGACCAGTGGATGTCCAGTGGCGACGCACCACTGTTCGTCAGTTTCGGCTCCATGCCGGTCCCCGATCCCGAGAGCATTATTACGACGATTACCGATGTCGCTCGTACCCGCGGGCTCCGGGTTCTATTCAGTGGATTATCTCATCCCTCACCCGTGGGCGATCCCCACGCGAGTACGGCTGATTCCGCGGTGTGCTTTACCGGGGCTGTGAATCAGTCTGCTGTCCTCCCCCGATGCTGCGCCGCGGTTCATCACGGTGGTGCGGGGACGACGGCAGCGAGTCTCCGATCCGGAGTGCCCACCATGATCTACGCTTTTGGCTTCGAACAGCCTTTTTGGGCGTCATGTATTGAGCACCTCGGCGTGGGGGTGGGGTCCACGTTTTCCCGGTTAACCCGTGAGAACTTCGCGATGGATCTGGATCGTGCGCTATCTGCATCGGTGTGTGCGTCTGCACGAACGTTCGCAGCCACCATGACAACGCCTGACGAGGCGTTGTCAACGGCGGTGCGCATCATTGAGGATCAGGCGGTCTAGGTTTCTTTCGACTGTTCTGCCGCCTGGACTGCGTCGTGGACGGCGTCGCGGAACGCGCGGAAGAAGGTGCGGAATGATTCCGCTGCGGTCGGGTTGTCCGGAGCTTGGCTTCCCACTACCAACCCGTCAGGGTTGCGGAAGACCCATAGGCTAGCGTTTTTTGTGTTTCCTGTTCCGGTGAGCAAGCGGATATTGGCACCCTCTGGTTCAGCAAACCAGCTAAGGTCCATGTAGGTCACCAACTGCGGGCTATCAAAAATGCTGGCATCCACAACACCCGTACTCAACAGCGGCATGATTGATGCATGCACGGGTTCGTACAAGATGTCACGCATCTTCTGCTGGGCTTCTGCTACGGCAGGCAGTACTTCATGGAGCGTGTCGCCCTTGATGTCAAAGGTTAACGGATTGAAGTTACAGAACCATCCCTGTGACGTAGCGTATTTCTTTCCTCGCGTGCTACTGACGACGATGGTCGAATACCGGTCGGTGTGAGCTGCCTTATGCTCAGCGAGCGCCAATAGTGCGAAGACAACCGTGCTGAAACTTACACCGTGGTCGTGTGCCACAGCGCGTAGTGTCTTCACGTCATGAGCATCAGCAAGGGTATAGCCAGCTTGTGTTTCTTTCACAGGCTGTGGTTCATTATTTTCAATCCCGATAGGCAGGGGAAAATGTGGAGCCCCGCCATTGACTTCAATGAATTCACGCATCAATGTCGCACCTGGTGAATCGGGGGTCACCGCGGCGGCTCGTTGATATTCCTCACGGGTGTATTCCACAAAGCTTGGGTGTGTGTCTTCCACCAGGCCGGGGACTGGGGTTCCGGTGTAGCGTGCCATGATTTCAAGGATGCCGACACACAGTGACAATCCATCACCAAAGGCGTGGTCGACAGCGTAGAACACTTCGCATGTCTGCCCTTTGTCCACCGTGCCGATCACAAAGCCGGGGAAATGATCAAAAATCGCGTGAGTGGGTAAGTAGTCGTTCAGAAGGTCATTGGCATTGCCGCCAAGGGAATCCAGTTCATCGCGTCGAGCCAAGACACGGGGAATGAGGTCAATGGCCGAGGCCGGTACCGTTGTACGTTCAACCGATGCTCCGCCAAACTCGCCCGCTAGTTGACCTGCCGCGTCCGCCTGTCCCGCAGTGACGGCAAATGTGCTCCGCAATCCTTCATGGGAGCGGACGAAGTCATTGATAGCTGTCGTCATGGCGTCGGCATCAAGCGGCCCTGGAATATTCGCGACAGCACATGTATAGGCACGGTGGGTATCACCATGTGCGCGGTGGGCAAGAACACCGCGAATGTGGTCTTTCTGTAAGAACGACGGTGGCGTCGGATCCGTCGGCGCATGTGATGGCGCTGCCGCCATCTGCTCGGAGGGTTCCCACACCGTTAATGTGCCGTCGATAACCCATTCTTTGCTCTCGATTGCTTTCATACGTCCTCAGCTCTCCTTAGACATATATGTCAACAGAAATTCTTCTATACTTTTCGACGCCTCGCCACAGCGACAGATTCAACCATCACTGTTCCCTATCTCCAGCCTCCACCTCGCTAGAATCACGCAACCAGTCGTCCCGGATAAATAGTGCTGCGATGACGACGGTAATCATCAATGGAACAAACATCCCTAGAACGGGGATGAGGGCATCATGGTACGCCTGTGAAATAACGGTGTGAACAGGTTCATGCAGTCGCTTCATCGATTCGGGTGTTAGTGATGAGAAGGACACTCCTGTTCCTGTCTGATCAAATCGCGCCGTTGCACGGGATGCAAAGAAAGCACCGACCACAGACATTCCCAATGTTCCGGCTAAATCTCTAAATAAACTATTTGACGCTGTTGCTGTTCCCATAACACCCGTCGAAAACGAGTTTTGGACAACAAGGACAGATAATTGCGTACCAAGCCCAAAACCAATTCCCAGGACACACAGCACAAGAATAAGAATAACCACCCCCGAATGAGAGCGAAGTGACTGTAAGGCAACGAATCCTGCTACACAGCACACGCCGCTCACCATCAATAAAATCCGGTATTTTTCCGTTTTACTGACCATGTACCCGGAAATCAGCGAACACAAAAACATCAACACAGTCATGGGAAGGAGAACGAATCCGGCTGTGACGGCGTCGATACCTTGAACAATTTGGATATACGCCGGCATGTAGGTGGTCACGCCGAATGTTCCAAGGGCCAGCAGCATGCCAATAAGTGTGGCGAGAAGGAAGTTGCGGTGCGTGATGATCTCCGGTGGAAGAACCGGGTCAGATGCCCGGCGTTCAACGGCGATCAACATGACAGCCCCCACCCCTGCTCCGAGGATGCATGCGAGGACTTTCGGCTGCCCCCAACCGCCATGCCCAGCCCACGCTGTACACAGCACCAGGAGTGTGGACACACCCCCCACGAGCACCATGCCGGCGACGTCGATACGCGAGGACCGATCCTCCTCCAGAGGACCTGTTGGCAGAAACTTGAGACACAAGATCAGGGAAACAATTCCGAAGGGGACGTTGACACCAAAGGTCCATCGCCAACTCCAATATTCAGTGATAAGCCCGCCCACCACCGGACCTGCAACCGTCGACAGGACAAAAACGCTGCCAATAAATCCCATATATTTTCCACGCTCCCGGCGCGGAACCACAGCAGCGAGAAGCGCCTGGGAAAGAACAACGAGGCCACCCCCGCCCATACCTTGAACGAAACGTGTCATGATCAGCGCAGACATGGAATTGACCACGGTTCCACACACACAGGAGATGATGAAAATAATCAAGGCATAGATGAAGAGTTTTTTCAGCCCATAACGGTCCCCCAATTTTCCATACATGGGGAGAAAAATTGTCGACGCCAGCATGTACGACGTGGAAATCCACAAAATATGGTTACCGCCATGCAGTGTGCCAACAATCGTCGGCAGTGCCACGCTCAACATCGTCTGATTGACCGAGAACATAAACATCGCCAAGGATAGGCCAACCACGATCAGCACAAGGTGGTCACTACGGCGAGCCTGTTGAACCATGAACACCTCTCATTGCGAACGAACACATGACACCACCGTAACCATGCCGACTCCACTCCGGCTACTGCACACCACCGCTCACAGAGCCCGAGACGGCGTCTCCACCAATAAAAAACACACACCGCGAGGGCCCACAATAGGGGTGAGAGAAAGCCACACATCAACTTCGTGCGGAAAAATACCCTGGAGCAAGCTAGCGTCATCTACAGTTTCCGCCACGGAAGAAGGGCATAGGCGGCAACGACAAGCACAGCAACGGCAACAGCGACATACATCAACGATCCAGAAAGGTCGTCGCCGGTAGTGAAAATCCCAGCTCGAATAAGCCTCGCGATGTGCACAGCGGGATTAACAACACCTACCCGCACCAACCAGTCAGGCAGCAGAGACGGTGGTGCGGCGACACTACCAAAACTCATGCACGCGATGCTTATCAACAATGATAACGACGAGGCGTGCTCACACGAGGACGATAATGCACCAACAACAATACCGGAGAGAAGAAAAAATAAGCTCGCGAGAACCCACGCGAGAATAATAACCGGTTGAAAGTGAACGTTCACACCGATTATTGTGATAAGTGCACAAGGTGTCGAGATTAACGCTGGAATAGATAAAGCACTAAACGCAGCTAGGCTTCCCACAATAAAGGACAACTTGCTCGTTCCTGTCACAGCGAACTGTGAAAGCGCGTGTGTAGCCTTCATAAAAGCAATGTTTGACGCGATCTTTCCCTGAAGCTCGAAAAATAGTGAGAATGACAAACCAGCAACAATCGCATACTGGAGGGACTCAGAGCCACTTTCCGCCGCATATACTCCTAACCCAAGGGCAACAAGGACAGGTACAATGATCCCCGTCAGAATCATCGACGTCCACGACCATCTCCAGTTAGAGATCTGGATCTTAAAATAGGTAAGGCAATCAGACATCATTTTTGCACCAGCTCAATAAACCTGTCCTCCAGCGATACACGTCCTATTTCGATGTCTACGAAACCGCGACTAGCCAAAGATCCCACTAATGTGGGCACATCCCCCTGGTCAACTTCCACTTGGCATAGCTCTCCTCGATCACGGTATCTCACAATGAATCGATGACCTCCCCGTGGATCAGCGGAACCATCACAATGCTCGTGAGCAACAACGACCCCCTCATCCAGCACAACAACCTCGGAAAGTATGTCCTCAACCTCCGCTACAGCATGGGTGACCACAATAACTGTCGTGCCTTCACCAGACAGCCTTGTGATCTCACCCCAGACAAGCTCTCTGTTAATGGGATCTAATTCATTGGTCGGTTCATCGAGAACAACAAGTTTCCGCCCCGATGAGACAGCTATAGCTAATTGGACGAGTTTTCGTTGCCCACCCGAAAGCTGAGCACAGTTTCGATCAACCACACTATCCAGATTCAGACGTCGATATAGTTGCTCAACCTCTTCCTCATCAAGGAAAGATTTGTATAGAGATCGAAAATGAGAAATAGCTTCTTTGACTGTCAACGAGTTCAGAGCTAGCGGCGATTGAGACAAGAATGCAATATTTTTCCGCTGCCATTCATCAACGAAATCCGGATCACTATTTCCTTCTATTTCTATATACCCAAGTGACGGTCTCAACAGACCACACATGATGCTCACCAGCGTACTTTTACCCGACCCATTCCTTCCAACAATTCCAACAACAGACCCTTGCGGAATAGACAAAGAAACCGACCGCAGTGCTTGATCCTCGGATACTGTATACCGCTTTGATATGTCATGAAGTGTAATCACAAGAATTCCCGTGTCGACGTGACCACAAGAGACTGTGGTCAGTGGTTATTCTCACCACACTACCGGACAAATCTCGTACCCGCAGCACAAAAGAACAACCAAACACCTCGATATAAAGAGGCCATCAAACATGAACAATGATCTGTGATTAGATTCCGCTAAGATCAATTTCTCCCGACAACTCAGGGATACTCCGCTGAGAAAATGAGGCCACGACAGACACAAGCTCATCATACGATGGACATGTCGCGAGTACTGAGCGCTTCTCTCCTGAAATTTCTACAAGAGGCACCCCGGTGCGTATAGGTTTCTCGATAGCGAATGATTAGTGGTGATGCCGGGAAAAGAATTGCCAAATTTTATCGGTTGTGGGGAACTCTTTGACAAACGGCTCCCCCTTCTTCCCGCTGAGTTCTGGATGTGAGGAACCTGGCCAGGTGTGCCCTCCACCAATGATCTTGTAGTGGATTGCCTCCACCTCGTGCTCGCAATGTCGCCACGCATATTCTTGGCTTTTCTTGATTTCAGGTGGATTCTCTACTGGAGGGGTGTCGCACTGATAACGTTGGGCGAACTCTCGCACAAGCTCAGGCCCACCGATAAAATGATGCTTATGGCTGACTCCACCTGAGTACTGGATCACATGATCGTTTGTTCCGTGCACTTCCATGATCGATGTTGCAGCCGTATTGTTGGTTGGCTCGCAACCTTCAGGACGTCCACCGTGTCCAGTATGCGTATCTTTATAATACGCGCCTGCTACGGGGGCGACTGCCGCGAAAATATTTGGCATCGTGCACCCTAGTTTTGCAGCAAAACCCCCACCATTGGATTTACCGGTGGCATAGATGCGCGCGTGGTCGATGGGGTAGTTCTTGGTGAGTTCACCAAGGAGATCATGAACAAACTGGGAATCTTTATTCCCCTTATTTGTTCTGGCGTACGGTGCCGATTCCCACGCCCGCTCGCTATTTCCGGTGCCCTTTTCACCCTGTGGATAGACAACAAGGGCTGGTAGATGATCCAGGTCTGAGTATGTCTCCATCTGTTGAGCATCTTGACCATGACCATGGAAAGCAAAGATGACGGGAAGCGGACCGAGCTTTTTCCAGTTACTAGGAAGAGATAAGCGGTATGTGCGTTTATCTCCTCCTGACTTGATGTGGTGGGTTTGATTCGCTGTTAACGACGATTCAAGCGAGGGGGAGGTGGGTGGTTCAGCATGTGCTATCACACCTCCACCTAGTCCGATCACGGAAGTGGCAATAAAGGCTGCATACAACTTTTGAACAAGTGAATTAGTCACATGCTCTGTTGTATGCTCATAGCATGTCGATGTCAAGAGCTGAGAGCGTACAGTGTCACATCGTAGAAAAAATCCGCACACACAATCTCCAACCCGGAGACCGGCTCCCTACCGTCCGCCAACTCGCCATGGACTGTCACGTCACCACCCCCACCGTTCGGGAAGCCCTCCGCGCCTTAGAAACAGCCGGTGTAGTTGAACTTCGACACGGATCCGGAACCTATGTTCACCCCAACGCATTTCGATTAGTAGTCGCCAACCCTGTCGCCATCCCCACCACTCAACAACGTCAGGACCTACTCAAAGCCCGGCTCATACTCGAGCCTGCCATCGCAGCTGAAGCCGCTAAAAATCGAACATGTGACGACATACAGAAACTCCATGAGTGTGCGCAACGAGCTCTCTTCGACCATCTACCGCCCAACCACGTCAGTTTCCATGTACTCGTTGCACAGGCAACAGGAAATCCCGTCATCGCTGACGTTGTCAATGGCCTTCTGGCCGACCACATTCACATACACCGAACCTGCCGACAAAGCATCACAGACAGACACACAGACCACGATCAGCATCAAGAAATAATTACCGCCATTGACAACAAAGACCCTCACGCCGCAGAGGTAACAATGCGTGATCATCTCAAATGGCTGTTAGGTACCCACGACACCAATCACGAGGCCCATCAGGGGCGGGACCAGGTTCGCAAGGGTCTCAAAGATCTCTGTGGTGAGACAGCACAAAGGTAATCTGACATAGCAAAAGGCCCCTGGCACGTCACAAAAGTACCAGGGGCTTTATCATGCGGTGGCGGAGGGATTTGAACCCTCGGTACGGGGTTACCGCACACGGCATTTCGAGTGCCGCACCTTCGGCCGCTCGGACACGCCACCGCGAACTAGGTTAGCCTAGGACTCCAAGCAGCCAAAATCACAGTTATCAGCCCAGGTAAAGAGGGAAGAGCACGAGATACCCGCCGGAGGAAACCCGCGAGGTACCCACCCACTTATCACGCTACTTGTCCAGGGAATCGAGGCCCTTCTTGATCCCGTCCTTGGCCTTATCGGCGTTATCTCCCAGCTTGCTATCGGCAACCTCGTCGACTTTCTCCTCCACCTTGTCGCGGTTATCCGAAAGAGCGTTCTTCGCCTTGTCCTTAAGGTTGTCAAGATCCATCGTTATACCTCATTTCGTACTCGATAACACCTGCACCTCCGACCGTAGCGACATTCACTGCTCACCGCATCCCTTTGCCGCGAATAAGGTATGACGGCTCATAATGTCAGAGCTCGCGTCACTGTGCCGTGTGCCGCGCGGTGGTGTGACGCTTCTGCCGTGCACGTCGGTCGGAAAAAAACGTCTGGAGTAGTCGCTGGCATTCACGCTGCAATACACCGCCCCGAACCTCACATGACGGGAAAGGCCACACCGGATCACGCACAACGTCAACCACGGAACCACACGCCCCCGTTTTCGGCTCATACGCACCAAAAATAATGCCGCCAATACGCGATGACATTGCCGCTCCCGCACACATCACACACGGCTCCAACGTCACCACCAATGTGCACCGCTCCAGGCGCCAGCCGTCGCCAACGACGCGCGCCGCTTCTCTTAAAGCACTGATCTCCGCATGGGCTGTGGGGTCACCAGCACGTTCGCGCTCATTGACTCCCTCGCCCACGACCGCACCGGATTCGTCAACAACAATGGCCCCCACCGGGACATCGCCAGCCGGGGTTCGCCCCGCGGCTTCCAGGGCGCGACGCATCCATGTCTCCGCGCGCACCACCGGTATCGGCTTAGGTAGCCCACCACCAATCACGTCAACAACCTAACAATCTGCTGCGTCACCGTCAGCACTCCGTCACCTGTGCTAGTAATCCAGCTGGGCGATGTCGGCAAGGTCCTCATCAACATTGAGTTCCTCCGCAATACGGAGTAACTGCTCCGACGCCCACAGCTCGTCATCATCACAAATCACAGTCAACACTTGACTAGGAACACCCAGGTCCTCCAACATCTCAAAGTCACCCTCAGGCCACGGCTCGGCATCAGCCCGATCATCAGGGTCAATGTCGGGAGTATCGACATCCAACTCATCGAGAACATCGGCGGCATAATCATCCACGACGGCAGCTGTCGCATCAGACAGGAGAAGACGCGTCCCCCGCGGCGTCGGACGGATGAGAACAAACCAGTCATCATCCACACACACCATGCCGAAACTTGGCCCCTCAGAGCGCAGATCACGCAGCGCACGCACAGCCACATCCAGGTCCCATGCAGCTTGTTCCGGAAGGCTACGTACCATCCACTGTCCATCTTGACTAGTCAGCGCAACGGCAAAAGTTGGAGTTTGGTTGTCGTCGTTCGCACCCGCATTCATATAGATAACCGTAGTCGGACTGTGCCACACTTGTCAGAATGAGCACCACCACGTCGTCTGGCGCCTACCCCAACCCCGCTACAATCCCTGGCAAGCAGCACATTCTCCACGACCACAGGCCCGTGTGCATTCTTGGGGTAGGCCTTATCGGTGGCTCAATGATGCGCGATCTCCACGCCTGTGGCCGCCGTGTTTTCGGGTGGGACTATTCCGCATCAACGGTGGACACGATCAACAACGATGGTTTCGACGCATCCAACGATCCCGCCGCGACTCTCCGCCGAGCTGAACATGAGGGTGCACTCGTCGTCATCGCAACCCCACTGCCAGCGATCGGCAGCGTACTCGACCTCATCACAGAACATGCCCCCACCTGCGGAATCACCGATGTTGCCAGCGTGAAGCACGCCGTGTTCGACGAAGTGTACACGCGCGGAATGCAGGATCGTTTCGTTGGTGGACACCCGATGTCGGGAACAAGCCATCATGGCTGGGAAGCCTCGCACACCGGGTTGTTCGCTGGCGCGCCCTGGGTGGTCACATTCGACAACGCCCCCGCCCCCGCACCACAGCAGGCTGACCACACACCGACCGCGCACGACGGGAATCACACTCCCCCGCGAACGATGATCACCACTCCGTCCAACAACGAGCACATGACGCCCATACTCCACCCTCCCCACAACCGATGGATCCGTGAGTGGGTGAGCGTCGTCAACCTAGCCTACGACCTCGGCTCCGAGGTCATCCCAGCGCGAGCACAAACCCACGACGCAGCGGTGGCGCGCATTTCCCACGTCCCCCATGTGGTAGCGGAAGCGCTTGCGGTGGCTGGTGACAATGATGGCGCTTTGGCGTTGTCCCTGGCCGCGGGATCATTCCGTGACGGTACCCGCGTGGCTGGGTCAGATCCGGCGCTCACTGAAGCAATGTGCACAGGCAACGCCATGGAAGTCGTGCGCGCTATTGAGGAGATTCAGGCGATGCTAGCTGAGGCACACACCACGTTGACGGCCACACCGCCTACGATTGGCAATCTTGCTCATGCTGGTTACCGCTCGCGCCGTCGATATGAGGCACGGACGGGTCAGCGGCCGGTCCTCCGGGTTCGCCCTGGCGCTCCAGGATGGATTAGCCAACTCGAACAGGCTGAGCACCTGGGCGCACGTATCGAAATTTTTTAGTGGCACAGCTGGAGAGGGTGTTACGCTTTCCATGATGAGGCCAGCGGCCGGCCTTCGGCATATCCCGCTGCTGACTGGATTCCGACGATGGCCTGCTCACGAAACGCTTCAATCGTGTTCGCACCAGCGTAGGTGAAGGATGACCTCACACCCGACACAATACGGTCCACCTGATCTTCCACACCGGGGCGTTCAGGATCAACATACATGCGGGCGTGCGAGATTCCTTCTTCGAACATCGACCGACGTGCACGCTCAAACTCCTCAGTGTGCACATTGCGGCGCTCCACCGCACGATGCGACGCCATACCAAACGATTCTTTATAGGCTCGACCATCATCTTCTTTGATCAGGTCCCCCGGTGATTCGAGTGTGCCAGCGAACCACGAACCAATCATGACGTTGGACGCTCCCGCCGCAAGCGCCAGGGCCACATCACGCGGGTGACGAACCCCACCATCAGCCCACACGTGAACCCCCAGTTCACGAGCTTTATCAGCGCATTCCTTCACCGCAGAGAACTGCGGGCGCCCCACACCAGTCTGCATACGGGTCGTACACATCGCACCAGGGCCCACACCCACCTTGATAATGTCCGCACCCGCGGCTACAAGGTCCTCGACACCATCCGCCGTCACAATGTTTCCGGCAACAATCGGCACACCCAAATCCAGTGCCTTCACGGTGCGGAGAACGTCAATCATCTGCTGCTGGTGGCCGTGTGCAGTGTCCACCACAATCACATCCGCACCGGATGCGACCAATGCCGTCGCCCGGCCGGTGGCGTCGCCATTAATACCAATCGCCGCACCAACACGCAGCTTGTTGTCCTGATCGACAGCAGGCGTGTACAGCGTCGATCGTAATGCGGCCGTGCGCGTGAGGATCCCCTTCAACGAGCCATCCTTCCCCACAACCGGGGCAAGCTTCCGCGACGCCTCTGATAGCTGGGCGAACGCATCCTTCGGGGTGATGTCGTCGCGAAGAGTCACCAATGAGGTGCTCATCAGCCGCCCCACCTGGGCAAAATTATCGACGCCACGCAAATCTTTCTCCGTGACCACACCCACCGGTTTGTCGTCCTCAACGACGATGGCAGCGCCATGCGCACGCTTCGGCACAAGGTGACGCGTATACCCCACCGTATGATGTGGCTTCACCGTGATAGGAGTATCAAACACGAGGTGGGAAGCCTTCACGCTGGCAATCGTGCTGGCAACAATATCCGCCGGAACATCTTGCGGAATAATAGCCAGCCCGCCACGGCGGGCAATGGTTTCCGCCATGCGTCGCCCGGCTACAGCAGTCATATTGGCAACGACGAGGGGAATGGTTGTTCCGGTGCCGTCGTTGGTGCGCAAATCCACCGTCTGTCGAGACCGGACCGTGGAATGTGACGGCACCATGAAGACATCGTCGTAGGTGAGGTCGTACTGCGGGACCATACCATTTAAAAACTGCATAAAACCTATCGTACGGCTCCTGGCCAGACTGCAAGTAAAATACCGCTCGTACGCTTCCCCTCAGGGGAAGATCTTGGAAGAAAGAGTTCATCGTGGACAAGAACGATTCCCCCACTCCCGCGGACCCTGCACAACGTCAGACGAGTGTGCACGCGATGGCGGCCACGCGGCCGGCGCCAACCCGAGAGTTCACGCTCCGAACGATCATCCTCGGCGGGCTGATCACCCTCGTTTTCACCGCAGCCAACGTGTACCTAGGCCTCAAAGTCGGGCTCACCTTCGCTACATCAATTCCCGCCGCTGTTATTTCCATGGCGATTTTGCGGAATTTCACGGACCACACCATTGCAGAAAACAATATTGTTCAAACTATTGCTTCAGCTGCAGGAACACTATCCGCCATCATTTTCGTCCTCCCCGGTCTGGTCATGATCGGTTGGTGGTCAGGATTCCCCTATTGGCAGACAGCTGGATTGTGCGCGATTGGTGGAATTCTGGGCGTCATGTACTCGATTCCCCTCCGACGTGCCCTCGTCACCCACTCGGCCCTGCCCTACCCTGAAGGCGTCGCAGCAGCCGAAGTACTCAAGGTCGGAGAAAAGCCAGCACGCCATCGTGACGACGAGCACGAGAGGACGGCCAACGGCGGTACTGTGGCATCAGCGGCCGGAGGTGACCCCGCCACGTCGGGATCATCGAGCGTCGACGAAAACCGCATGGGGCTACGAATGATCATCCTCGGGGGGCTTGCGTCGAGTGGCTACTCGTTGCTCGCCGCTCTCAAAGTAGTGGCCTCGGAGGTATCAACAGCATTCCGCGTTGGGTCAGGTGGCACGATGCTTGGTGGTTCATTATCGCTAGCCCTCATTGGCGTTGGCCATTTGGTGGGGCTCTCCGTCGGATTCGCCATGATCGTCGGCCTTCTTATTTCCTACGGTGTCCTCCTTCCCCTCCGCACATCCGGCCACATTCCCATGGGGACTGGCGAATCAGGTCTCGAGGGAATCGTATCCAGCACGTTCTCCAGTGATGTCCGCTTTATTGGGGCCGGGACGATGGCCGTCGCGGCGCTGTGGACCCTCATCAAAATCACCGTCCCCATTGCCTCAGGAATTAAAGAGTCATTGGTCTCATCCAGGGCTCGTCATTTAGGACAAGAAGTTGATATCACCGAAAGAGATATCCCGTTCCCCGTTGTTCTCGGGGTCACTGTCCTGTCCATGGTTCCTATCGGTGTTCTTCTGTGGTTGTTCGTCAAAGACACATCAATTGCCCACCATACTGGCGGGTTGATCGCCATCAGTATTGTCTACACGCTGCTGGTTGGTCTTGTCGTTGCCAGTATTTGCGGCTATATGGCCGGGCTCATTGGTGCATCGAACTCCCCTATTTCTGGTGTTGGAATCATTGTCGTTATTTCGGCTGCGCTTCTTATCAAGGTGGCCATGGGGTCAGAATCATCGTCCCACTCCGATGTCCTCATTGCCTACACTCTGTTCACCTCCACCGTTGTTTTCGGCGTGGCAACGATTTCCAACGATAATCTGCAAGATTTGAAAACGGGACAACTTGTTGGCGCTACCCCCTGGAAACAACAACTAGCACTCATCGTGGGTGTCCTCTTTGGATCGGCGATCATACCGCCGGTGCTTCAACTGATGATGTCTGGATTCGGATTCGCCGGGGCACCTGGCGCTGGTGCTGATGCGCTGTCAGCACCACAAGCCGCGCTTTTATCGTCAGTGGTTAAAGGCATTTTTGGGAATTCTTTAGACTGGTCTCTCATTGGTCTGGGGGCGGTCATTGGTGTGGTTGTTGTCATCATCAATGAAATTGTGAGCACAACATCCCGCGGAAAATTTTCGCTCCCAGGGCTTGCGGTGGGTATGGGCATGTACCTGCCCAATACCCTGACTGTCATCATCCCGATCGGTGCGGTGATCGGGTATGTCTACAACCGGTGGGCGCGCAAGCAAGCACACGCTGAACTCGCCCATCGTCTAGGAATTCTCCTGGCTACGGGGTTAATTGTTGGTGAGTCCCTTTTCGGTGTGCTCAATGCGGGCATCATTGCCGCTGCTGGGAGTAACGATGTGTTGGCTATCGCACCGGGAGGGTGGGCGACTGGGGCAGCCGTCGTTGGTGTTGTGGTCTTTCTCGCTGGTATTGGGGGTTCTTATCGCTATGCCAGGCGGCTTGTGTCGGCCCCGGTGTCGGACACATAATGCCGACGAGGGGCTCCCCTCACTTGTGGGGCGTTCGTCGGTGGGAATTCTTTTATTCTGGTTGCGGAACCCCCAGAGATGCTTTAGTGTCCAAACTATCTTCTGAACAATGGTCATTCTGCAGTAGCTAACACAGCTGAGCTGATGGCGGCGGCGCGGGGTGACCTCGTAACGAGCTCCCCCCACACACACAGCTCCCTCGAAAGGACATAGGATGGACTTCCTCTTCCAGATCAACAACATAACCCAGGGTCCCATCAAGGATGTTCTTATCCACCTCACCAATATCCCCGCACCGTCACTTCCTGCACTCCCACCACCGGCGCCCGTCAACGTTGAGCTTCCCCAGCAGGTTGGCGACTTTGCCCCCCATTTTGAATTCACTGTTGGTGATATCAACCTTCCACTGTCCGGTAACGTCGGTGATATCAACCTTCCACTCTCTGGCGTTAACGTGAATCTGCCCTTGTCTGGTGCCGGATCGAAGTAGTGTTCACCGTGGTTTATCTCTGAGTGGATGCAGCAATCCCCCCGCACCGAGTGTGGGGGGATTGTCGTATTGTCACTGTGCAGGTGCACTTCTTTTACGCACTTTTAAAAAAAATAAAGCCCCAGGTGGAAACCGTGTTTTCACCTGGGGTCATCGTGCGCCCGGAGGGATTCGAACCCCCAACCTTCTGATCCGTAGTCAGATGCTCTATCCGTTGAGCTACGGGCGCAACAGGGAAATATATTACACAGCTCCCACCACACCCCCAAATTTATTCATCTAGCAGGAAAAACGGAAACTCTATCACCGCCGTAATGTTCTACCCATACACAAAAGCGCCTACCATACAGATAGACGTACGGTAGGCGCTTTTGTTATTGCGGAGGTGAAAGGATTCGAACCTTCGGACCCTTGCGGGTCAACTCCTTAGCAGGGAGCCCCATTCGGCCGCTCTGGCACACCTCCACGAACACAGCACGGTTTCACACACGGAATGGCAGAATACCGTCACCAAGTTCGCTAGAGATCCTACACGGCAGACTCTCACGAAACCAAACACTCACCGACACCGGGCAGGATGCGTTTCTTCACCATCATCATGGCGTGCAATGCCGGGACATCGGCCCTTCCGACCCTATCGCCAGCTCCCCCACATTACGATAGGAGAATGATTCGCCCTGATTTACACCACCTTCCCGCGTATACTCCCGGTGACAAAGTTGACGGTGCACTTGTTTTAGCGAGTAACGAAACATCTGAGCCCCCACTTCCCGCTGCGATAGAGGCAATAGAGGCTGCAGCGCCACGCATGAACCGTTACCCATACATGGCAACGTCGCCGTTACATCACGCCATTGCACGCCTCCATGGGGTGACCGTTGATGAGGTTGCCATCGGATGTGGATCCTCAGCACTTCTTCAGCAACTTATTCTCGCTACCTGCAAGGATGGCCAGTCCACACTCTTCGCATGGAGGTCGTTCGAGGCGTACCCGATCCTCAGTCGGATTGCCGGTGCTAACCCGATTCAGGTTCCGCTTGATACCCATCATCGACATGACCTGGAAGCGATGCTGGAGGCCATCACCGAGTCAACCTCACTCATTATCCTATGTAATCCCAATAACCCGACTGGGACGATCGTGCGTCACGATGAACTCGACAGTTTTCTCACCCGCGTCCCAGGCCACGTGACCGTCTGCATCGATGAGGCCTACCTGGATTACACCGACGACGATCTCACACCTGACTCCATAGGGTTGGTGCAGCGTCACCCGAATGCGTGTGTTGCTCGCACCTTCTCCAAGTGCTACGGCCTCGCGGGCGCACGGGTGGGGTATCTGGTGGGGTCATCGGACATTATTAGCGCAGTCAACCGCACACAGGTTCCGTTCTCTGTGAGCACTCTCGCCCACGATGCGGCTATCGCGTGCCTCAATGATCCAGAGAGCCTCACGGCCCGTGTGTCACGCACCGCCTCGCAGCGACGTCGGCTGCGTGATTTTCTTCTCACGGAATTCATCCCCTCATCGCGGTGGGCACTGAGGAGCGACGATATCCCCGAGTCTCACGCTAATTTCCAATGGCTTGCACTCGGGGAGAAATCCGACGATTTCACCGAAGCGCTCGCGAAAGAACATATTCTTGTGCGCTGCTTCAGTGGTGATGGCGTCCGCATTACCGTCACCACGGCGGAGGAAACTGACCAGCTTATCGACGCGCTCCGTACGATTGCCTAGCACGTTGCCACAAGCCCGGCGCAGTGTATCGGGTCAGGGCAACGGCGACGGGGCGTCACGGTCATCTCTCACAGTGATATCCTGCCCGGCTTTCACGAGGCCGATCGCAACGACCGGCGGGGCGTGCGTTAGGACTAAGCAACAGGGGCGTTACTACGCTGCGTGCGCGTTGACTACAGTCTCACTGTCGCCGCGGAATGCCTTCGAGTACGGGCAGAATGCGTGTGCCTTCTCCGCGAGATCCCGCGCTTGATCCTCAGAGACACCGAAGATCGTCACATCCACGGAGGCCTGAATCCTAAACCCACCGTCGTTCTTGTCCTTGATTAAGGAACACGCGACGGCAACTTCCGGGCTTTTTTCCAGCTCAATACCGCTCTTTTTGACAATCAATTGAAGTGCGCTGTTGAAGCACGCAGCCCAGCCAGCAGCAACCAGCTGTTCCGGGTTCGTCCCCTCACCAGAACCACCCAGTTCCTTTGGGGGACGAACATCCAGGTCAATATGCCCATCATTACTCGCCACGTGGCCGTCACGTCCACCACCGGTTGCGGTCACTTGTGCGGTATATAAAGCATCAGACATACAAACTCCTTACGTCATCTATCACGACAAGTCATTATCTACCGTACGCGGAAAATCCGACGCTCATGTCATGGCCTACTTCGATGCGGTGAAACGCTTTTCCACCTCAGCTCCCAACCACTCATCAACGTGGGTCCAATAGGTGAACGCCTGTCGAGCTACCTGATCCGATACACCTGCCATTGCTCCAACGATGTTGTTGGCTAGCCGGTCACGGGCGGCATCATCCATGACATTGCGGACGAGGTCGCCAGCTTGGGAGAAGTCGTCATCATCGGGGTGGCGGACATAGGCACCACGGGTGAGGTCGCCGCCGTAGTTCTCATCCCACAGGCCCATATCGTCAGCAACACCCACCCCGGATTCCTGACCCCGGCCGAAACCGTACTTCGATTCACCAGGGGCGATGTCAGTGTGCACAGCGCCTGTACCTTCAGCCTCGGTACCGTCAACATCCATGTAGCCGCCGCCACGCTCGAAGCGGTTGGGTGAATAGGTCGGCTCGGTCGCCGGTGGGAAGGTGTATACAGCGGCACCGTCTTTGGCATAGCTGTTCACGGGGCACACTGGGCGGTTCACGGGAATCTGATCCGCGTTGACGCCAAGGCGGTACCGCTTCGCATCGGCATACGCGAAAGCACGCGAGAGCAGCATTTTGTCTGGAGATAATCCAACTCCGGGAACCAGGTTCGAGGGTTCAAACGAGGCAGACTCAATCTGCGCGAAGAAGTTCTCCGGGTTCCGGTTCAAGGTGAAGTGCCCGACGGGGATCAGTGGGTAGTCTTTCTGGCTCCACGTCTTCGTGAGGTCAAACGGGTTGACCTTATATCCGGCTGCGTCCTCTAATGGCATGATCTGAACTTTCAGATCCCACGTGGGATAGTCGCCACGCTCGATCGCCGCATAGAGATCTTCCCGGTGACTGTCGGTGTCTTCGCCGACCAGCTGTGCAGCTTCGTCGTCGGTGAGGAAGTCCCAGCCCTGGCGCGTCTTGAAGTGATACTTCACCCAAAAACGTTCACCGTTCGCACTGATCCACTGGTAGGTGTGGGAGCCGAAACCATCCATGTTGCGGAATGTTTTCGGGATACCGCGGTCGCCCATCAGGTAGGTCACTTGGTGGGCACTCTCCGGGGAGCGCGTCCAGAAATCCCATCGCATATCAGCATTGATCGTGGCACGTGCCGCAAGTCGCTTCTGGGAGCGAATGAAGTCGGGGAATTTTATTCCATCACGTATGAAGAAGATCGGGGTGTTGTTGCCAACAATGTCGTAGTTTCCCTGGTCGGTATAGAACTTCAGAGCGAAACCGCGGACGTCACGCCAGGCGTCGGGGCTGCCTTTCTCTCCTGCCACCGTGGAGAAACGTGCAAGCATGGGGGTGACTCGTCCCTTCTGAAACAGATCCGCCTTGGTGTATGCGGAGACGTCTTCGGTGATTGTTAGCTCGCCGAATGCGCCTGAGCCTTTCGCGTGTACGACGCGTTCGGGAATGCGTTCCCGGTTGAAGTGCGCCAGTTTTTCCACCAATGAAACGTCATGTAAAGCAATGGGCCCCTCGCGGCCCACGGTCACACTGTGTTCTTCTGACGGGTTTGGGGTTCCGTTGACCCGGGTGGAGATGTTCCGGCCGTGGTTGGTGGGGGTGCCGTGGCCGGTCACGGGGCATACACCGCGTTGTGCGATGTCATCTGAGGTCAAACTCTGATCGTGTGAATGATGGTTAGACATGACTCCTCCTTCGTTGAATGGTGAAACCACATCGTGAGTATCAGGGGTGGGTGGCTCACCAGCAGTGTGTCACACACCCGACACTACCCTATTAAAGTTCCGTTCGTCTAGAGGTTTCTAACATTAATTAAGAGGTGATCCATAGCTTTTCTATGAACCCCGAGAGCGGCACCACCCCAAAGACTTGGTATGGTAAATACCGTGACAGCACACGACAAGGACGACGCACTCGTCACAGCCCTTGCCCTCCGCGCTGGCCAAGGAGACAGGGCAGCACTCACCGAATTCATCCGACGCACCCAAAAAGACGTCTGGCGTCTCCTTGCCCACCTCGCCGACACCGACCGCGCCGACGACCTCACCCAAGAAACCTACCTGCGCATCATGTCCGCACTCCCCACATTCGCCGGCCGCTCCAGCGCACGCACATGGCTACTATCCGTCGCCCGACGAGTATGGGTCGACAGCGTCCGCCACGACATGGCACGACCACGCTCCACCGGCACAGAATGGGAAACAGTTGCCGACCAACACACTGCCACCAACACCGCAGCAAACAACTCCTGGTCAGACTGGGTCGACGTCCAACTCCTCATGGAAAACCTGGACCCTGACCGCCGCGAAGCACTCATCCTGACACAAGTCCTCGGATACACCTACGACGAAGCAGCAGCAATCGTCGACGTACGCGTAGGAACAATCCGGTCACGAGTAGCCCGCGCACGCGCAGACCTCATCGCCGCCTCCACCCACCGGGCAGGACACCCCCAACACCACCTCAACACAGGCCCCGCACGCGCACACGGATAAGCACGCCCCCCGACAAACACGCCAAACGCCAGCTACACCAGCAACTCAGCAATCTGCACCGTATTGAGCGCAGCACCCTTACGTAGATTGTCCCCCGCCACCACAAGCACCAAACCGCGCCCACCATCAACCGTCTGATCCTGACGGATACGCCCCACAAGGCAATCATCAGCCCCGGCAGCCTCCAACGGCGTCGGCACATCGACAACATCCACACCAGGCGCCTTATCCAACAACTCACGGGCACGCTCAGGCGTAATGGGACGACCAAACTCCGCATGCACTACCATCATATGACCAGTAAAAACCGGTATACGCACGCACGTACCAGCGACTTTCAAATCCGGAATGTTCAAAATCTTCCGAGACTCATGACGCAACTTCTGCTCTTCATCAGTCTCATCCGAACCATCATCAACATAGTTCCCAGCGAACGGAAGAGCATTAAACGCAATCGGCGCCACATACGGACCATAACCAAGACCCTCGCTATCAATGACACGCTGCACGCCCGAACCATCATGAGCCAAATCCACATCGACGCACTGTTCCACCGCATCAGTCTGCTCTTTCAACGCCCGCACACCAGCAACACCAGAGCCCGACACCGCCTGATACGACGCAACATGAAGAACCTGCAAATCAGCCTCATCATGAAGGATCTTAAGCACAGGCATCGCAGCCATCGTCGTACAATTCGGGTTCGCGATAATCCCCTTAACAGCCTTATCCTTATCGCCCGGATTCACCTCCGAAACGATCAAAGGAACCTCCGGATCCTGACGCCACGCACTGGAATTATCCACCACCGTGGCACCAGCCGCCGCAAACCGCGGGGCTTGTTCCCTCGACAACGCACCACCAGCAGAGAAAATCGCGATATCAATACCCCGTAGATCCTCATCCGAGGTCGCAGCAACATCCTCCACCACAACATCATCACCACGGAACGGCAATGTCCTGCCCGCACTCCGCGACGATGCGAAAAAACGAACCCTATCACAAGGGAAATGACGCTCCTCCACAATGGACCGCATCACACGGCCCACCTGCCCAGTAGCTCCAACAATAGCAACGGTGGTCATCAGGTGACTCCTCCCACACACAGTACGGAGCCAAGCCCAGCACACACCTAAGCCTGGCAGTGAAACTCCAGACTAGCGCCCCGTACCGGCGTAAACAACGGCCTCATCATCACCACCAAGAGCAAAGCGATCATGCAACGCGCGCGTCGCTTTCTCCACATCCGTATCTCGAATCAGCACCGAAATACGAATCTCCGACGTCGAAATAAGCTCAATATTCACACCCACATCACGAAGTGCCTCACAAAAATCGGCCGTGACACCAGGATGAGACTTCATCCCCGCCCCCACCAACGACACTTTGCCAACGTGATCATCAAACAACACACGCGGACGAGCATTCGCCGCAGACTCCGACGCACCCGAGCCCGGCCGCATCGACGCCACCGCTGCCTCCGCTGGAGTATCCGACACAGGCACCGTTGGGCTCTCCAGCTTCGGCCCCTCACACAACTTCTTCAACATTTCGACAGCACGTGAAGCATCCGCACGTGGACAGGTAAACGTAATATCTGTCTTGTTATCAGCAAGAGACGACACATTCTGCAGCACCATGTCGATATTGATCTCCGCATCACCCACGGCGCGGAAAATACGTGCCGCCTCCCCGGGCGTATCTGGAATACCCAACACAGTAATTTTCGCTTCTGACGTATCGGTGGCAACACCGGTAAGTACTGCTTCTTCCACAGGAATATCCTCCATTGAACCGGTCACTAACGTGCCTGGATTAGTGCTATACGACGACCGAACCCGCAGCGGAACATTGAACGCACGCGCGTATTCCACACTGCGCAAAACCAGAATCTTGGAACCAACAGCCGCAAGCTCCAACATTTCGTCGAAACTGATCGTGTCCAACTTCCGAGCATTATGCACAATCCGCGGATCAGCGGTATACACACCATCAACGTCGGAATAAATCTCACACTCATCAGCATCCAATGCTGCCGCAAGAGCAACCGCCGTCGTATCGGAACCGCCACGCCCCAGGGTAGTAACATCCTTCGTTTCCCGATTCACACCCTGAAAACCAGCAACGAGGCAGATCTTGCCTTCATCCAACGCTTCCTGAACACGACCAGGAGTAACATCAACAATGCGAGCATTACCGTGACGCTCCGTGGTCAACACGCCCGCCTGGGAACCCGTAAACGACTGCGCATGAGCCCCCAACGACTCAATAGCCATTGCCACCAGAGCATTAGAAATACGTTCCCCTGCCGTAAGGAGCATATCCATCTCCCGCGCCGGCGGCACCGGGTTCACCTGGGCCGCAAGATCGAGGAACTCGTCCGTCGTATCCCCCATTGCGGAACACACAACAACAACATCATGTCCCTTTTTCTTCGTTTCGACGATGCGCTCGGCAACTCGACGAATGCGCTCAGCATTCTCAAGAGACGACCCACCATACTTCTGGACGATTAGAGCCACTGGGTTCTGCCTTTCCTCATCCGCTCCGACGACATGACGGACACCACCGTGAAGGGAAGCCACGATAAAAAAATAATGAGCCCCATCCGGACGATACTCGGCCCACCACGAGGGCCGAACCAAGTAGAATCGACACCGGATTTCACAACAACAACCGACACGACACGTGTGTTCTTGAGGATACCTTAAACACTAAGCAACTAAATTGATGATCAATGCATAATAACGCCCTTGCCGTCCTTTTCGCCCTTGCCTCCGCACTGACAATCGCGTGGGGCACCGTCGTACGCCATCGAATCGCGGAAGAAGTACCCAACGACGACAACGGCGGTGCACCCATCCTCACCGTCATCACCAAACCACTATGGTGGGCGGGAACATTCTGCGCATTGGGGGGATATGGCCTTCAAGTCGTCGCGTTAGCATTCGGCACGCTCCTCGTCGTGCAACCAATCCTGGTCCTCTCCCTCATGTTCACACTCCCACTGTCCGCCCGATACGACGGACGCCGAGTGTCCTTAACAGAGATGACCTGGGCCGGGCTCCTCACTGCCGCCGTCGCGATCCTCGTGATCTTGGGCCGCCCACTCCCGGGGAGAACACAGCCCCCCTTAATGACGTGGATCCTCGCCATCGCCATCGGCATCGCCGTACTCACCGCCATTGACCGATTCGCCTACAGGCAAATCCGACGTGAACAAGCATTGCTTCTCGGTGTTGTGACAGGCGCCGTCTTCGGTTACGTCGCCGTCCTGTCCAAAGCTGCCATCGACGTTTTCGTTGAGGGAGGCATCCTCAGCGGGCTCCTAGCCTGGCAAACATACGCCCTCATCATCGGCGCAACAATCGGAACAGCCGTCCAGCAATCATCATTCAATGCTGGCGCACTCAAAAACTCACTGCCCGCCATGACCATCACAGAGCCCATCGTCGCATTCACCCTGGGTTATGTCGTGCTGGGCGAACACTTCCAGGTTCACGGTATCGGGTGGATCGTCATGGCCATTGCACTCGTCGTCATGATCGTGTCCACCACCGTGCTCTCCCGCAAAGGCGTTGATTAACCACGGCGATTCGCCATACATTCCCGAGGATCACCCAACGCAAGGGGGCCATCGGAAATGATACATACAGTTTCCTCAACCGCACGTGCGCACAGCATCACCATGCTACGGTATCCCTATGGCTTCCCACTATGAAGCATCTACCAGCGCGGTTCGTCTTCTTATCTGCCGCGGCGGGGCCCGGATGTAGCCGATCGGCTCCCCGTCGCGGAGTGTGTTGTGCCGGTCGGAATCTCCTCATCCATATCCCGGAGAACAAACGAGGTCCATCATGCACTCTGTTGACGAATTCATATCCGCTCCTGCCCGCATATCCACCCCAGATGGCACGATCCCCCCGCATCAGCCATCGTGGAACAAACAGCGACCCTCGCACATGCCGGCCGGCCGCTACCAACCATATTTCACCGAGGTGGAACACATCACCCTGCCCGATCGAACCTGGCCGGACATGACCATCGACCACGCTCCCGTATGGTGTGCGGTGGATCTGCGCGACGGCAACCAGGCACTGATTGACCCCATGAGCCCCGAACGCAAACGCCGAATGTTCGAGCTGCTCGTCACCATGGGTTACAAAGAGATCGAAGTCGGCTTTCCCTCAGCATCGCAAACAGATTTTGATTTCGTACGCGACATCATCGAGAAGGACATGATCCCCGATGACGTCACCATCCAAGTATTAGTCCAAGCCCGAGAACACCTGATTCGACGCACATTCGAGGCATGCAAGGGCGCGAAAAACGTCATCGTCCACTTCTATAATTCAACGTCAATCCTGCAACGAAACGTCGTCTTCCGTAAAGACAAAGCAGGAATTAAAAAGATCGCAACAGACGCCGCGAAGCTGATTACGTCCATCGCTGCGGATTATCCAGGGACGACATGGCGGTGGGAGTACTCCCCCGAGTCGTTCACAGGTACCGAGGTGGGCTATGCGAAAGAGGTGTGCGATGCCGTCATCGACATCATGGACCCCACACCGGATAACCCAATGATTATTAACCTGCCCTCCACGGTGGAGATGACAACACCGAACGTGTACGCGGATTCCATCGAGTGGATGAACCGAAACCTCAACCGGCGGGATTCCATCATCTTATCCTTGCACCCCCACAACGACCGCGGCACCGGCGTTGCCACAGCCGAGCTGGGATTCATGGCTGGGGCAGACCGCATCGAAGGCTGCTTGTTCGGCAACGGTGAGCGCACCGGGAACGTGTGTTTGGTCACCCTGGGACTCAACATGCTGACCCAGGGGGTTGACCCACACATTGATTTCTCCGACATTGATCAGATTCGACGGACGGTTGAGTACTGCAACCAGCTGCGTGTCCCTGAGCGACACCCCTACGGTGGTGACCTCGTATTCACCGCATTCTCTGGTTCTCACCAGGATGCAATCAATAAAGGGTTGGAAGCAATGATGGACACAACAAAAGCATCCGAGAACACTAGTGAGCCCGCGCGGACCAAACCCGAACGCCACCAGATGATCTCCCAGGTGCCGTGGGAAGTACCATACCTGCCGATCGACCCGAAAGATGTTGGCCGCACCTATGAAGCCGTTATCCGTGTGAATTCCCAATCCGGTAAAGGTGGCGTGGCCTACATCATGAAGACTGACCACGGCATCACCATGCCACGCCCCATGCAAGTTGAGTTCTCCACAGTGGTTCAGTCCATCACCGATGCCGAGGGCGGGGAAATCAATTCCACAGCCATCTGGGACATTTTCGCTGGGGAATACGTAGACCGCGACACACCAATCGACATGATCAGCATCACCGTCGATGGTGGCCACAACGACGACCACGAGTCCACGGTGTCGGCACACCTCATCATCGATGGTGAAGAAAAAACGATAACGGGGCATGGCAACGGGCCGGTGGCTGCATATACAGATGCGTTGGAATCCGTGGGCATCAATGTCGAAGTCCAGGACTATTCGCAGCATTCGCGAACCTCCGGTGATGACGCCGAAGCCGCCGCCTACATCCTGGCCAACGTTGACGGAACCAAGGTGTGGGGTGTAGGCATCGCAGGATCAATCACCTACGCCTCACTGAAAGCTATCACCAGCGCAGCAAACCGGGCACACACAATCGCATAGACATCATGGCGGAGAGCACCACCGCGTGGAACCCCCAGGGATGCCACAGAGGCACCACATCCCCGCCTCGTGTTCCCCACGTGGGAACACGACAACTACCTGATCGATTTATTGTCGGCGTCGGAATTTTTATCCCCAAAAATTAACACCCACCCCGGCCCGAATACCGCAACCACAATGATCGATGTCAAAGGAATGGTGCCAGCATTCTGGAGAACCTCACGTTGAAATTGTTGGATAGAAATAAGAGCAAGTATCTTATTAATGCAAAATCCAATCAGCATCGCGGAACTCCACTTCAGAAAAAGATAAGCTCTACCCTCATCGACTGTGGAGCAGTCTTGGATACCACGTTTTCCTTTTTGTTCGTGGCACATAGTGCAGCCACTCTCTTATCACACCACGCAATCACACTGGGTCCAAGAATTAAACTAATACCCAAATACATACCAACAACACCTCGGCAGCACATCTGAAGTGATGTACACCCACAATACAATAGCACATCTGAAGTGAATTAAGAGGATAAATAAAGCAGCACACCTGATATAAAATAGGCATGTAGTCCCCAATAAAAACAGGCTAGACCACAACAAAAGATACCCCAGAAACAAAGAAAAACCTGCATATCCTTTGCTACTTAACAAAACCCTGTTACCATCGGGCCCACGCTCGAAATCAGGCCCTCCAACCAGGAAAAACAATAGGATCGGCCACTATACTCACACGGGGGAAGAATGAATGAGATATACATCAATCTCCATACCACAATCACTCTCACCCCTCACCAGAGCGTTATCCAAATTATCTAGATAACAACACCGAGAAAATAACTTTTCACCGCGTTGTTACAGTGTCACGCCGTCAACACCAGACGGCCCTGGAAACCCATTACATAGAAAACACACATCTGCTGCGGCACCTCACGAAGACAAACGATCGCAGCTATCGACCTACATAAGGAGGAGACACCATGTCCACTCTGAAGAAGCGAATTGCCCTGTCAATCCCCACCCTCGCACTAGCTGCCGCTGGTGTCGCAACCGGTGCCGCCGGAATCGCCACAGCAGCCGAGACAAAAGGAGATTGCCCCCACAAAACAGTGACAGCACCAAGCACACAGCCAGTTTCTGACACCTCACATTCCCCAGCCAAAAACCAGAACTCCTGGCAGGCCAACATCCTGAAGCAAACCAACGCTGTCCGCGCAAAAAACCATGTTGCACCCCTAAAGGTCAAAGCCAACGACAACGGGGCACAACGATGGGCCGAACACATGGCTAACACCGGAAAGTTCTACCACGACTCCCATGGAGTACAGACACAGTTCTTCGCAGAGAACATTTACCAGGGACCCGTTTCCCAAGCCGTTGACGCATGGGAGCATTCAAGCGGCCACTTCCAGAACATGGTTAACCCCAAATACCGCTACCTAGGTGTCGGAATCGCCAAAGGCCGCAACGGACAAACCTACGTTGTCCAACGCTTCTACTTCAAGTAAACACCCAACACCGACTCACAACAGTGGCTTCGCAGCACCCTCAACACTGCGAAGCCACCGGGCCAGACCACCGAGATGGAATGTTAGCTCCGTTTTGTATTGACAGCGTCAATAAACGCCTGACCATCATCACAATACAATTCAATCGCAGAGAGGTCAGACACCCCCTTATGTACATCCTGGGCAGCGACAGGGGGATCAATATCAATCCTGACATTAACCTCACTGAGCACCGGAACCCTAGCCACGCCATGCTCATTAATAACTAGATCCCCACCCGACCCAGGACGAGCAGGATATACCCGCACTAGATTCGCCCACGGAATTTCACACACAAACCTCGTCCCATTCCGAACCACAACACCATGCGCAGCCACAATATGTGGATTCATTTTAACGGAAAAATAAAATCCTAGAAGTAAAATATTCGCATAAACGCTAACAACAAAAAGAATAAGCCGCCACAGATCACTCGGAACAGCGAGGTGAACAACCACTATCTCAACAACACCAAGCCCCACAATACAATAAACAACACTCCTCAAACCCTTATAACCCGAATGCACCTCCCCCTCAATTGTCGACAACGAGCCACGACATATACCAATCACCGACCATAACGACTGAACCTCAGCAACCTGCAAAGAAAGAGCTTTCCGTGGAACACCGAAACGCTCCGCAGTCTCCGACAGAGATAACGCCCACGACCCCAGACGTCGCCTATCAGCAACCATCCCCCCATACAGCACACCTAACGCAGCAAGTGTTAACGACAAAGGACAAGCCAACCACACCCCCGACAACCCTCCCCCCAAAGCAACACACACCAGGAGAACATCGCCAAGCACACCCGCAACCAAAAGTGCGCGAAATATAATTTTCATTGAGCATCTTTCACAACAACAAAATGGCAGGAACCCCCACTATATACACAACAATTACTCACCCTCATGGGATTGCGAAACCTTCCCACCACCTATAAACCGATACCCCATTCCAGGCTCAGTAAGAAAATAACGAGGATGCGCCGGATCCACCTCAAGTTTTTGACGAACCTGCGAAAGATACACCCGCAGATAATTCGTCTCCTTCCCGTAATTCTCCCCCCACACAGCCTTCAACAAATCCGCCTTCCGCACCAACTGCCCAGCACGCCGCGCAAGATAAGCCACCACCCCCCACTCATGCGGAGTCACATGCACCGGCTCACCATCACGAAACACCTGTGCCTGAGCGAGATCAATACGCAACCGCCCATCCGCCGTACACACCACAGGCTTCGCCTCCCTCACAGGAGAACGACGCAACGCCGCACGCAACCGAGCAAGAAGCTCACCCATCGAAAAAGGCTTAGTTACATAATCATCCGCCCCACCATCAAGAGCATTAATCTTCCCCTCATGATCATGCCGAGCAGAAATAATCAGCACCGGCACCTCACTCCACGACCGCAACGACCGCAAAACACCAAGCCCACTAGCATCAGGAAGTCCCAAATCAAGAAGAATCGCGTGCGGCTGCCACTCACGCGCCAACCGCACAGCCTCCGCAGCGGTCGTCGCCACCGACACATCATAAGCTCGAGCACGCAAATGAATAAGCACCACACGAGCCAACGCAGTATCATCCTCCACCACCAGGACACGCAGATCTTTCATAACCATCACTTCTCCCGAGGCAGGCTCAAAGTCATCGTCGTTCCCCCACCCGGGGTATCACCCACGCGAATCGAACCATGCATAGCTTCAGTAAAACCATGCACAACAGCCAGACCAAGACCCAACCCATTACCACTATCACTACGATGAAGAAAAGGAGTGAACAACGAATCCCGCTGCTCAACAGGAATACCAGGACCATGATCAATCACCTGAAACTCCACCACACCACCCTGCGCACACGCTCTCACCACCACCGGAGCCGCCCCATGACTACACGCATTACTCATCAAATTAGCCAGACAACGCTGCAACAACCCATGATCCCCCAGCGCAGCCGGCACATCTGACGGAACCTCCACACTCACATCATCACGAAACTCCGGCTGCTCCTGCAACACCGCAGCCACCACCTCAGCCGGCTTCAACGGACGACGATGCACCGTAATACTCCCCGAATTCAAACGGCTCATATCCAAAAGATTGCCCACCACAATCTCCAAACGATCAGCAGACCCCTCAATACTCTCAATCAAAGCCGTCCGCATCGCATCCGACAAAGGAACATCATCAAGCAAAAGCCCCGACACCGCCGCCTTAATACTCGCCAACGGTGTACGCAAATCATGAGAAACAGCAGCCAACAACGCCGACCCCACACGATTACTCGTCGCCAACGCCGCCGCCGCACGACGAGCAGCATCAATTTCCTGATGATGCATCAACGCCGTAATACGCGCACCATGAGCCTCAATCATCGCAAGCTGCTCCGACGTAATACTGCGCCCAGCAACCATCAGACGCACCGACGGGCCAAGCTCCACATGCCCATCACGACCAGGATCCCACGTATCCCCCAACCCACGATCACACGTCGACTCCAACGTCACCCACTGATGACTACCAGGCGCACGACGCTGAATATCCACCCTATCCAAAGAAAACGTCTGCTTAATATGCCTCAACAAAGACGGTAGATCATCCCCCTCATGCAAAGCACCACGAGCAAGATCCCCCATAATGATCGCCTGATGCTGACGCCGCTGCGCCTGATGAGTACGACGCGCAGCAACATCCACCACCCACGCCACCGACACCGCCACCATCAGAAAAAAGACGATGCTAATAACCGACTCCGTCTTCGTAATCGTCAGCGTGTGCTCCGGCGTCGTAAAAAACCAGTTAATCAACATCGACCCCGACGCCACCGCAAACAACGCCGGACGCAACCCCCCAGCAAGCGCAGCAAACACCACAATCGTGAGATACCCCAGCAGCACCACCCCCAAATAATCCTGCCCAGGATTAAGACGAAGCAAACCAAACGTCACCACAGGCGGCACCACCGTCGCCAACACCCACCCCAACGCACGACGACCAGCACTCAAATAACTCGGCGTCCCCTGCGGCGACTCCACCGCCAACTCCCCGCCCTTCTCCTTCGGCGACGCCACAATATGCACATCCACCGTCCCCGCCTGATTAATAATCTGACGGCTCAACTGCGCACCACCCGACGACAACCACCGCGGCCGCAACCGATGCGGCCCCAGGCCAATCACCAACTGCGACGCCCCCTGAGCATGCGCAAAACCCAGCAACGTATCGGCAACATCATCACCAGAAATCACTCGCCACGTCCCACCCAAATCATCAGTAAGACGCTGCAAACGACGTAAATCCTCAGGAGGACACGGCGTCGGCGTATCCTCCACAGCCACATGCAACACCACTAATTCCCGATCCGCCACCCGCCCAGCAATACGCGCACCACGCCGCACCAACGCCTCAGACCCAGGCGCACCAGACACCCCCACCACCACACGCTCACGCGTCGGCACCGACGTACGCAAACCCTGCTCAGCGCAATATTGCGCCATACCCTCTTCAACTTTGTCCGCCAACCACAACAACGCCAACTCACGCAACGCCGTCAGATTGCCCAACCGAAAGTAATTATCCAACGCGCGCTGGGCAGCCTCAGCACGATACACCAGCCCCTGAGCCAAACGAACACGAAGAGTATCCGGCGACAAATCCACCAACTCAATCTGATCAGCCTCACGCAACACCCGGTCAGGAAGAGTCTCACGCTGACGCACCCCAGTAATGGCAAAAACCACATCATTAAGAGATTCCACATGCTGAATATTGAGCGTGCTCAGCACATTAATCCCCGCATCCAAAAGCCGGTGAACATCCTGCCACCGCTTAGCATCCGGAGCAGACTGGCCACCAACAACAGTGTGCGCAAGCTCATCAACCAGCACAGTATCGGGACGAGCATCAAGCACCGCCCCCACATCCAACTCCCCATACTGATTATCCGACAGCGACTCCCCCGACAGCCGCGGCAACACCTCCAACCCCTCCACCAAAGCAGCAGTTCGCACACGACCGTGATCCTCAACCACGCCCACCAACACATGCTGCCCCTGAGCAGCAAGCTCATGCGCCTCATGCAACATGGCACAGGTCTTGCCAACACCGGGAGCAAACCCCAGATAAATCTTGAGTTTCCCCCTGGGAGAGGGCTCTGCCGCGGTCACCAAACCTCCTTAGTGAGAACCAATATCCTGAGCCACAGCAGCATTGAGCGTCGTCACATTCACAAGATCACCACTCTGCTGACTATGAACGACAAGATCATGCAACCGCGCCTCAGAAATACCAGTGTGCCGGGATACCCGCGGCACCTGCACCTCAGCATATTCCCGCGAAATATGCGGGTCTACCCCTGAACCACTCGCAGCAAGAGCCTCGGCCGGAACCTTCCCAGGCGACAAAGACTCACGCATAGCCACCTCCCGACGACGCTTCTCCACCTCCGTGCGGAACGCAGGATCATCCGGCGACGCATTCGACGCCTGCCCCTCACCTGCACTCGGACGGGGGAAGAACCACGAATCATCACCCTCCCTCGGCTGCTGCGCCAACAACGAGGAACCACGATGATGCCCCGCAGAATCAGACATCACAGACCCACCTGCCTGATGAGGCAGCGCTACCGCCCCAATACCCACCATGCACAAGGGATACACCAGCCCCACAATCACAGTGAACACCCCGAGGGACACACCACCGGCACGGACAGCGTGCCGCACCCGAGACGGAAACAAGGACATCATGAGAACAAACCTCCGGGAAGAGCAGTGAGTAGAAGGTCAATCGCCTTAATCCCCAAGAAGGGAACAATCACACCTCCCACGCCATAAATCATGAGGTTCCGACGAAGCAACGCCGCCGCAGCACGCGGACGATACGCCACCCCCCGCAACGCCAACGGAATTAACCCCACAATCACCACAGCATTGAAAATCACAGCCGCCGCAATAGCGCTCTGCGGACTATGCAACCGCATCACATTGAGCACCTGCAGACCAGGAAAAACGGACGTAAACATCGCCGGGATGATCGCGAAGTACTTCGCCACATCGTTAGCGATAGAAAATGTCGTCAACGCACCACGAGTAATCAGCAACTGCTTACCAATATGAACAATGTCGATCAGCTTCGTCGGATCACTATCCAAGTCGATCATATTGCCAGCCTCTTTCGCCGCCGACGTCCCCGTGTTCATAGCAACACCCACATCAGCCTGCGACAAAGCAGGAGCATCATTGGTGCCATCACCAGTCATCGCCACCAAATGACCCGACGCCTGCTCCTGACGAATCAACGCCAACTTATCCTCCGGCGTCGCCTCCGCCAACACATCGTCCACACCAGCCTCAGCAGCGATCGCACGAGCCGTCAACTTATTATCACCCGTCACCATCACAGTACGGATACCCATACGACGTAACTGCGCAAAACGCTCCGACATGCCCGGCTTCACCACATCCTTAAGGTGAATCACACCTAACAACTCACCAGAGGTCGCATCACCAGTAGCCGGATCACACCCAAGACGCGCAACAACCAACGCAGTACCACCCGACGCACTAATATCCTCCACGGTCTTACTCACGATCGCAGGGATCGCACCACCGAGTTGTGCAACACGATCACACATCTCACTAGCCGCACCTTTAACAATGCGCTCACGCGAACTCACCTGCACACCACTCATACGGGTCTGCGCCGTGAACGGAATAAAAGTGAGATCAGGGTAATCACTGGGATCAATAGCCGTAGCAAAAGAATTCGCCAACTCCACCACAGAACGCCCCTCCGGAGTCTCATCCGCCAAGGACGACAACTGGCAAGCCTTGGTAAACTCCGCCGCCGGCGTACCACCCACCGGGACAAGATCCACAGCACGCCGATCACCGACCGTAATCGTGCCCGTCTTATCCAGCAAAAGCGTCGACACATCACCAGCGGCCTCCACCGCCCGACCAGACATGGCAAGAACATTGTGCTCAACCAAGCGATCCATACCCGCAATACCAATCGCGGACAACAACGCACCAATAGTGGTCGGAATAAGACACACCATCAACGCCACCAATACCACAGGAGATTGAGCTGACCCCTGGAAAGCAGCGATCGGCGCCAATGTCAGCACCACCAAGACGAAAATAATGGTGAGAACCGTCAACAGGGTGCCCAAGGCCAACTCATTTGGAGTCTTTTGCCGCTTCGACCCCTCCACCAGGCTAATCATGCGATCCATAAAACCCTGACCTGGCTCATTACTGATCTGCACAACAATCCTGTCAGAGAGCACAGTAGTACCACCGGTCACAGCACAGCGATCACCACCAGACTCCCTAATCACCGGAGCTGATTCCCCCGTAATGGCAGACTCATCAACACTGGCAGCACCAGCGACCACATCACCATCAGCAGGGATCACTTCACCCGCCAACACCACCACATGGTCACCCTTATGCAAGCTCTCCGAGCCCACACTTTCCATACCACTCGAGCCATCCATCGAAAGAGCCTCACTAGGAGGAATATCAGCACTAACTCGGCGGGCAACAAGGTCCCCCTGGGACGACCGCAATGACGCCGCCTGTGCCTTACCCTTACCCTCCGCGACAGCCTCAGCAAGCACACCAAAAAACACCGTGACCCATAGCCACGCGGACAGGAAGAATGTAAAGAAACTCGGGTGAACAATCCCAATAATGAGAGTAAAAGCCGCACCCACCTCAACAAGGAAAAGCACGGGAACGCGAACAAGGGAACGCGGGTCAAGTTTACGCGCAGCTAAAGGAAGCGCAGAAAGAAACGATGTGATGGTCATAGAGAAAAGGCCTCCGCGAATGGGCCGAGAACGAGAATGGGCAAGAAGGTGAGCGCACCAACAATCAACGCAACACCCACAACAAGCCCCACAAACAACGGACGGTGTGTCGGCATCGTACCCACCGTCGCCTCGCGCGGTGCCTGCATCGCAAGCGATCCAGCAAGCGCGAGAACCATGATGATGGGAAGGAAACGACCCAACACCATGGCGCAACCCAAGGCAATGTTGAACCACGGGGTATTGGCATTCAAGCCAGCAAAAGCAGAACCATTGTTATTGGCCGCGCTAGCAAACGCATACACCAACTCAGTCAACGCATGCGGAGAATCCGTCACCGTCGACAGGCTATCCCGCGTGGCTGGAAGCACCACCGAGATCGCCACCCCACACAGCACGAGGGCAGGCATAACCAGCAAGTACAAGCAGACTTTGATGATCTGATGCACACCAATACGTTTGCCCAAGTATTCCGGCGTACGACCCACCATCAGGCCCGCCAGGAACACCGTGAGTACAGCGACAATCAACATGCCATACAAACCCGAACCCACACCACCAGGGGAAATCTCGCCCAGCAGCATATTCAGCAACAGGACGCCACCGCCCAGCGGGCTATAACTGGAATGGAAAGAATCCACCGCACCTGTCGAGGTCATGGTTGTCGCCACCGCAAAAAATGCCGACGATATGGGCCCGAAACGCATCTCCCGCCCCTCCAAGGCATTAGATGGGCCATTCCCATGGCTAGCAGACCCCATGCCACCGTCGAAAGCGAGCACAGCTGCGAGGGACGCGAAGAACAACACACTCATGGCGCCGAGCAACGCCCACCCCTGCCGGCGATCTCCCACCATCAGACCAAATGTGCGGGTCAGTGACACGGGGATAAGCAGAATGAGGAAAATCTCCAGCATGTTCGACCACGCAGTGGGGTTCTCAAACGGGTGCGCCGAGTTCGCGCCGAAGAACCCACCACCATTAGTACCCAATTCCTTAATGGCCTCCTGAGATGCCACCGGGCCACCCGGAATCGACTGCTGACCACCCGTGAACGTCGTGACAGTACTCGCTGGATGCAGATTCTCAATCACACCCTGAGACAGCAACACCAGCGCCGCCACAGCCGCAATGGGAAGAAGAATCCGGAACACGCAGCGGGTGAGATCCACCCAGAAATTACCGAGGCACCCCTGCTTATCACGAGCAGCGAACCCACGAATAAGAGCCACCGCCACGCTGATGCCCACCGCTGCAGAAAGAAAGTTCTGCACCGCCAAGCCCATCATCTGGGTGAGTGGACTCATTGTGGACTCACCAGAATACGACTGCCAGTTCGTATTAGTAACAAACGATGCTGCGGTATTCCACGCCTGATCCGGGGACACTGCACGCATCCCCTGAGACAAAGGCAACACTGACTGAAGCCTCTGCAACAGATAAAGAAGCACCAGACTCAACACGGAAAAGACCACAACATCCACCGTGTAACGCCGCCACCGCTGCGTTGAATCAGGATCAATACCCATCAGCCGATACACCACACGCTCCACACGCGTATGGTGCGGACTACTGAAAACATGCGCCATGTACCCACCCATCGGCAGATAACACACAGCCAAAGCACCAAGCACCACACCAAGAGGCACCCACGCAAACAAAGAAGAGGAATGTGTAGCTCCCGAGGCAACAACGAGCGCGGCAGGAGAAGCGACGATCATGCGAAGTCCTCCGGGCGCAACAGGGCCACCATGAGGTACACCAGAGACATAATCCCCACAACCAGCCCAGCGAGACTATCCCACGTCATAGGGAATCCACCCCCTTCACCGCCAAGAGCAGGCAAAAGAAGATCACGCCAGTAAAGGCGAGAAAGAACAGATCACTAACCATGCGCAACAACCTATGCCCCCACGCCATAGCGAAGCGAAGTCCTTAACAAAATCTTGACAGGCACACAGTCGACGACACATACCTCACCGCGCAGGAACTGGGGCGCAGCGTCGACAGTGTGGGCAACGACGCTGCGATACGACCGCCAGGTAGCATATCGAGCATGACATCGACCCCCGACCACTCCCCTCACCACCGGAGCTCCGCCGCCCACACACCCCACGCACACGGCGACAACTCCGACCGAGGAGAATCGGGTACCGGAGGCCCCACCCCGCACAATGGTCAGCGTCGATCCCGCAATAACTCGAAAGCACGACGAGAGCGCCGCCGCCGTCGCGCCACCTACTCCGCGCGAAACAACAACCACAGCAGCAACAATGATCAGCTGCCCGATACCAACAACCAGCACACCACCACACACAATTCCAACCACGCCTCCCACACCGACGGAAAGAAAAATCGCCGACGCGGACGACGGCGGAGTAACCGCCCCGCCGCAGCACCCAATATCGACAACCGAAACACATCACGAGGACGACCACCCCGACGACCAGCCACCTCCGCCCCCGACGACACAACAACCCCACCCTCCACCACGAACCCGAAGCCACACCGCACCCGCACCGGGCTAGCCGGCGGAGGCATCATTACCAACCCGGACAAAGATAAATACAACGCAGGCGACACCCATGCACGCTCGCCGCGGGAACCCATCCCCACCATCAACGAAGCACCCATGGTCGCCATCGTCCTGCGCACGACCAACATCCATCCCTCCACTGGTCGCATGTTGGCGTTAGCGGCCACATTCCTCGACACCGATGGTCTACCCGTGTCCACGTGGCAACGTGTTTTTAATACCGACGCCGACCCAGGCCCTCTTCACCTCTTCGGCCTTGAACCCGACGAATTCAGGTCCGCTCCCCGTTTCAGCGCCACATTGCGGCAACTCGATCGGGTCATCGACGGCCGCATGCTGATTGTTCACGATACGCCAACAACCTGGGGTTTCATTGCGCAGGAAGCGCGTCGGACGGTGCGGTCAGCGTCGGCAAAAAATCGTCGCCAACGCAAACGTCGCCACAGCGGGCACGTACCCCGCCCCGTCGCCATTATTGACACGCAAGCGACGGGGCGTCGGCAAGGCCTCCCCATCACTGATACGCGGCTGCGTGGCATTGCGGCCACCTACAACCTTGTGGACGACTCTCTTCCTACCACCACTGTGCTGGACATGGATTCATCGCCCGATGCATACACCACACTTCCTGGCGTTGGCGCTCACGCCTCAGGGCGACGACGTGACATTGACCCCCGACAGCTCCTGACTGCTGACGCCATCCTCCTTGGCGAGCTAGCAATGGCTCAGCTGGATCGTGCGGGGATTGAACCCGCCAATGCAGCAGCATATGCGCTCGAGGAGCTCACTGACCGACAGACGCCTAACCACACGAATGACCACCCGGCGCCGCTTGTCTGGGCTCGTGATGAAGCCTGGAAGAATGTCGATAAGCGTGAGCCGCATCATTTGCGAGCAGACCGGGTTGGTCTTCAACATTCCGTGATACGCATCGAGGCGGCATTGGCTCCCGAGGTCACGCCAAATCCTGGGGTGTGGTCTCCTGGCCAGAGGTTGAAGCGGGGAATGGTGTTCACGGTGGCCCCCGAGATTGATATGAACCCTGACGATGTCATCGAGGCTGGTCTGCACGCCGGGTTGACCTATTCAGAAAAGCTGACGCGGGAGACATCGCTCGTGGTGTTTAATGGCACAGGCCACGGCCCGCTGCACGATCGTGTGCCGCATGAGGGGCGAGCATTGCACGCGCATCGGAAGGGTATTCCCCTCGTCCGGGATACGGAACTGATACGTCTCGCCCGGCACGCTGCTAATACCCCACGTTAACGGGGCGCCCGATAGGGGATGCACCGTGGGCAATTTGCGTTATTGTCGTCCTTGGCGGCTCCTGGGGTGTGGGTGGTGTGTGCGTCGATGTCGTGCATATGGGGACCACGTATTCTAGGGCAATGAGCGAAAACTCGGATTCTCCTAGTTCTGACGTGCGACAGCGCACGATGAACTCTTTGCGTGCTCTTCGTGAGCGTGTTGATCAAGCGCTCCGGCAGGGCGCGGATGGCGTGAGTGACTCTTTAGAGGCGCGCATTACCAGCGTGACCAGTGATTCCCCGATGACGACGGTGAATGTTCAGGGGCGGGCCGCTCTCGCTCTTGCTGACGCTGCGACGTGGGCGTCCAAGAAGTCTGGTCGTGGTTCTGGCGGGATGATCGGTGGGATGATTGCCGCGGCGATTGATCCGATGATTATGGGCCGGATTAACGCGGGCCGTCCGGTGGCGTTGGTGACGGGGACGAATGGTAAGTCCACCACGACGCGGATGTTGGCTGCTGCTGCGCGGACAGCGCGGCGGACGGCGACGAATGAGGGCGGTGACAACATGGATGCGGGGGTGGTGTCTGCGTTGCGTGCGGGTGGCGACTATGAGGTCGCGACGTTGGAAGTGGATGAGATGCATGTGCCGGCGATTGCTGACAAGTTGGATCCGTCGGTGTTGGTGCTGTTGAACCTTAGCCGTGATCAGCTGGATCGTGTGGGGGAGATTAATAGTATTGAGCGCGCGCTGCGTGGTGCGGTGAATAAGCATCCGGGTATGACGGTGGTGGCGAACTGTGATGATGTCATGGTGACGTCGGCGGCGTGGGAGTGTCCGAATGTGGTGTGGGTGTCTGCTGGTTTGGGTTGGCAGGGTGAGTCAACGTCGTGTCCACGGACGGGTGGTGCGATTATTCGCCGCGAGGTGCGTGATGCTGGCGCGGAGCAGGATGGGGCGTCGGTGAGCTATGTGGATTGGTGTGCGACGAAGCGGCTTCCTGATGGGTCCGAGTTTCGGCGTCCACAGCCGGATTATTCGATCACACGGGATGGCATGCGGGTGGATTCTGAGGCTACAGCTGCGGCGTCGGGTGTGCCGGTGGGGACGTGCCTTCCGTTGTCGTTGTCGTTGCCTGGTGATGCGAATCGTGGAAATGCTGTTCAGGCTGTGGCTGCGGCGGTAGCGTTGGGTGCTGATGTGCGGGAGGCTCTGGCGGCGACGGAGTCGGTGGAGTCGGTGGCTGGCCGGTATTCCACGGTGTCGTTTCACGGGCGTGAGGTTCATCTGTTGCTGGCGAAGAATCCTGCGGGGTGGCAGGAGGCGTTGAGTATGATTGATCGCTCGGCTGATGGGTTGGTGATCGCGACGAATGGGCAGGTTGCTGATGGGGTTGATTTGTCGTGGTTGTGGGATGTCCGTTTTGAGAATTTGGATGATCTGGCTGTGGTTGCTGCGGGTGAACGCGGCGCTGATTTGGCGGTTCGGTTGGGTTATGCGGGGGTTCGTCACCGGCTGGTGAAGAACACGGTGGATGCGATTATGGCGTGTCCGCCGGGTCGTGTTGAGGTGTTGGCTAATTACACGGCGTTTCGTGATCTCAAGCGTGCATTGGACCGTGCGGTGAGGCAGGGTCGTGAATCGATGCAGAGCGCTACCGATAAGGAGGGCATTGATGTCCGTTAATTCGTATTCTGGTTCCGTGGCAGAGTCCGGTGGTTCGGTGGGGTCTGTGCGGGGGCGGTCGTCGTCTGTGTTTCAGATTGGTTTGATTCTCCCTGATGTGTTGGGGACGTACGGTGATGATGGTAATGCGCTTATTGTGCGTCAGCGGCTGAGGCTTCGGGGGGTTGCCGCGGAGGTGGTGCCGATTCATCTGGGTGAGCCGGTGCCGGATAGTTTGGATCTCTACACGGTGGGTGGTGGGGAGGATACGGCGCAGATTTTGGCGTCGGAGCATCTCCGTGCGGACGGGGGTCTGGTGCGTGCTGCGGCGAAGGGCACCCCGATTTTGGCGATTTGTGCTGGTCTTCAGGTGCTTGGTGAGTCGTTCCGCGCGTCTGGTTCCATGGTGGAGGGTCTTGGTCTTCTTGATGTGACGACGTCTAGTTTGGGGGCCCGTATGATTGGTGAACTCCGTTCAGATCCTGTGCAGCCGGGGGGTGCTGCGGCTGGTTCTGTGTTCACCCGTGGGTTGACTACTCAGTTGACGGGGTTTGCTAATCATATGGGGGCGACGATTCTGGGGTCGGATGCTCGTCCACTGGGTCGGGTTCTCTTTGGTACGGGTAACTGTGATTCTTATGGTGCAGGCGCGGTGCACATGGAGGGTGATGCTGCGGAATACCAGGTTACTGCTGAGGGTGCGGTGCAGGGGTCGATCATTGCGACGTATATGCATGGCCCGGCATTGGCACGGAATCCGCAGCTCGCTGATGTGTTAATCGCTCGGGCTTTAGGTGTGGAGGTTGATGACCTCCCTCCGCTTGGGGAGGCGATGGATCCGTCAGTGCGAGGTGATCTGGATACTCGTGAGATGGGTGAGGTCTCTCTCGAATTAGCTAGGGAATTAAACAAAGAGGTGTCCCAGCTTCGTCAGGAGCGCATAGACTCGACGTCATGACTGTGCGTGACCGTGTCTTTCCTTCTCCCGCCCATGGTGCTGCCCGGATGATGCTGGGTGGATTGTCCAGCATCGCTGTGAGCGGAATATCCCGGGTAAGCAGCCATATTGGTGTTGACCGGGGTGTGGTTCGGGGGCCACGTGGTGGTCTTCGACCGGAGGAGCTTACGGCGGCACATTGGGGTGATGGGTCCCGGCGTGTGGTCGATCCCATTGGGTGGTGGGAGCATCAGAGGGGTGTCGATAAACTTCGTGAATCCTTTGACGCTATTCCTCGTTCGTCGCAGGTTCGTTTGGCAAAGACGACGTCGAATTTGTTTCGCTCCCGAACAGCGCCGACGTCTCCTGGTTTGAATGTTGAGGGTCTTGGGCGGGTGATCGCTGTGGATACGGTGGCGCAGACTGCTGATGTTCAGGGCATGTGCACCTATGAGGATCTGGTGGATACGCTGCTCCCGTTCGGTTTTGCCCCGTATGTCGTGCCCGAGTTGAAGACGATTACGTTGGGTGGCGCGGTCACGGGTATGGGTGTGGAGTCGAGTTGTTTTCGCAACGGGCTTCCCCATGAATCTGTCGTTGAGATGGATATTCTGACGGGCACGGGTGAGATTGTGACGTGTAGCCCTGTTAAAAATGTTGATCTTTTTCGTACGTATCCGAATTCGTATGGTTCGTTGGGGTATGCGGTGCGGATCACGATTAAGATTGAAAAAGTTCAGCCTTTCGTTGAGCTTCGTCATGTTCGTTTTCATGATGTGACGTCTATTGCTGCTGCTATTGATGACATTGTTGCCTGCCGCGAGTACGACGGTGAGGCCGTTGATTATCTCGACGGGGTGGTGTTCTCCCCTACTGAGGGTTATTTGGTGTTGGGTCGGCAGTCGTCGGAGGTGCCTTCGCGGGTGTCTACGTACACGAAGGAGCACATTTACTATCGCTCGATTCAGCATCCCGAGGGGATTACGCGGGATACCCTGACCATGCACGATTACCTGTGGCGGTGGGACACGGATTGGTTTTGGTGTTCGCGCGCATTTGGCGCGCAGAATCCGATGATTCGTCGGATGTGGCCAGAGGGGTTGTTGCGGTCGTCGTTCTATTGGAAGCTTGTTGGCGCTGATAAACGGTGGGATATCGCGGATCGGATTGAACGGCACCATGGGCGTCCTGCTCGTGAGCGTGTGGTTCAGGATGTGGAGGTGACGACGGATAGGGTGCCGGAGTTCCTGGACTGGTTTTTTACGGCCAGTGAGATTCAGCCGGTGTGGTTGTGTCCCCTGAAACTTGCTGATGAGTCGTCGTCGTTGACGACGCGTGGTGATGTGCTGTCCTCTGATGTTGCCCAGGCTGATGGTGCTGGAACTCATCCGTGGCCGTTGTATCCGCTGTCTGTGGGGGATGTGTGGGTGAATATTGGCTTTTGGTCCTCGGTGCCGGTGGATATGACGGGTGATCCTCGTCCTGGTGCGTTTAACCGTGTGATTGAGCGGAAGATGAGGGATGTGGGCGGCCATAAGTCGCTATATTCGGAGGCTTTTTATTCGGAGGAGGAGTTTGCTGCTCTTTATGGGGGTACTATTCCAGAATTAGTGAAGAAAGCTTACGATCCGGAGCGTCGCTTCCCTGGGTTGTTTGATAAGGCCGTCGGCGGAAAGTAACCCGGGAGCCGTCGGCGACCACGACGATAAAACTCACGCGAGCAGCTCCCTGGAGCAGTCCAGCCAAATGTGATCGCATCTGCGTTCTCACTGTCGCGTGTGAGGTCGAAGAGAAAAGAGGTCGGGCGCATTGAGTATGACGGTCGCAGAGATCATCGCATCGATGACGAAAGGCCCGTTGCCGTTTCGGATAGAGGCGTGTGACGGGAGCTCTATTGGTTCTGGAGATATCACTATACGTCTAGAGAATGAGGATGCATTGGCGTATATAGTGACCGCCCCGGGTGATCTTGGACTTGCTCGCGCGTATGTCACAGGGGCGTTGACAGTTGAGGGTAGGGGGTCTCATCCTGCCCATCCGTATGGTCTTTTTGATGATTTACAAAAGGCATATTCGGCGGTATCAATATCTAAAAGTCCTCGTGCACTTGTCACACTTATCCGTGAATTGCGCAATCATCATGCGTTCCGCCGCCTCCCGATCCCCCATCAAGAGGTTATTCCGGGTTGGCACAAGGTTATTCGTGACGCTCGTGAGGGAATAGCTACGGCTACGCGTCGTCATTCTAAGGAGCGTGATGCGGAGGCAATTAGTCATCATTATGACGTTTCTAATGATTTTTATGAGCACTTTTTGGGCCCAACAATGACTTATACCTGTGCATGTTATCCGACTGATGATGCCACGTTAGAGGAAGCACAAGAGAATAAATATCGTTTGGTATTTGACAAATTGCGCCTCCACGAGGGTGATACTCTTCTCGACGTTGGTTGCGGTTGGGGTGGAATGGTGCGGTATGCCGCACAACAGGGGGTTCGTGCCCTTGGTGTGACGCTGTCGCGAGCGCAGGCAGAGTGGGCACATGCTGAGATTACGCGCCAGGGTTTGAATGAATTCGCCGAAGTACGTTACCAGGATTATCGTGATGTTCCCGAGTCCAATTTTGATGCTGTGTCTGCGATTGGGATTTTGGAGCACATTGGGCCGAAGAATTATCGGTCATTTTTTAGTTTCTTGTATGGGAAATTACGTCCGGGTGGGATGATAGTGAACCACTGCATTACCCGCCCGCATAATCGCCCTACTCGGACGGGACAATTCATAGGGCGCTACATTTTCCCGGATGGGGAACTCACTGGGGCGGGCACCATTATTTCCCGGATGCAAGATGTGGGATTTGATGTTATTCATGACGAGGATTTGCGTCCGCATTATGCGCGCACGTTGCATGATTGGTGCGTAAATTTGCAGAAGAATTGGGATAAGGCTAGTACACTCGTGGAACCTTCCACGGCGCGACTATTCGGCCTGTACATGGCAGGTTCCGAGTGGGGCTTTGATCACAACATTATCCAGCTCCACCAAGTATTAGGGCAGAAGCTTCCCGATGATGGAACATGGTCGCTCCCCCTCCGCCCGTGGTGGAAAGCGTAGTTTCCTCACGATGTCGGCGTTTGGGCAGTACGCGACTACATCAATACGTAATATTAATTTTTATGGTGAAGATTCCTGGACTTGCCCGCCACGCAACCAGTATGGTCGGCGCCGATCCAACGATCATTTCAGCCCTCCTGAGCACCCCGTTGACCAGGTTAATCCGCCCGGTAGCCAACCCTATGACGGTCGGTGAGATCGTTGATACCCTCGCTGATCTTCCCCTTCGCGTCACGGCGTTCGACGGTTCCGTCGCAGGTGACGGAAGACATTCAGGGATGGGAATCCACATCACAAAGGATGGCTTAGCCTATGTGGCCACAGCACCTGGTGAATTGGGGCTTACTCGCGCATATGTGACAGGTAACCTTCAGGTCACTGGTGTTCACCCTGCGGATCCGTATGACCTTTTCGCGGTTCTACGGACAGCGCGGTTAAAGCACGTATCGGCCGGGACTATTCGCCGGGTTATTGGTTCACTGGCATCGATGGATGCCTTTCGCAATCTTCCTCAGCCTCCGCAGGAGATGGTTCCGTTTTGGCAGCGGGCGATCGATGGCCTGTCCCGGCATTCTCAGCAACGCGACGCGGAATCGATTAGCCATCATTATGACGTGTCGAATAGGTTTTACGAGCTCTTCCTGGGCCCGTCGATGACGTACACGTGTGCGTATTATCCCGATCCGTCGGCAACTCTTGAGGAAGCCCAGGACAATAAATACCGTCTGATCTTCGAGAAACTTCGCCTGAAGGAGGGGGATACGCTCCTCGACGTCGGCTGTGGCTGGGGTGGAATGGTCCGCTACGCCGCCCGCCGCGGAGTGCGCGCCATCGGAGCAACGCTATCGCGTGAGCAAGCCGAGTGGGGTAACGAAGAGATCGCCCGCCAGGGGCTGGGTAATTTGGCAGAAGTACGGTTCCAAGATTACCGCGATATTCCGGAAACAGATGTCGACGCGATCTCCGCCATTGGGATCCTTGAGCACATCGGCACCGCCAATTACGAGGACTTCTTCTCTTTCCTCTTGACGAAGCTCCGCCCAGGCGGGCTGGTGTTAAACCACTGCATTACGCGTCCTATTAATCAGGCTAAGACCAACGCTGGGCCTTTCCTTGATCGCTATATTTTCCCCGATGGGGAGCTCCATTGTTCGGGCAACATCATTGCGAATATGCAGGGTGCCGGCTTTGAGGTGATGCATGAGGAAAACCTCCGACCCCACTATGCCCGGACACTACGTGCGTGGTGCCGCAATTTGCAGGACAATTGGGATGCAGCATGCACTGAGGTGTCCGAAGCGACGGCGAAACTCTACGGCGTCTACATGGCTGGTTCCGCGTGGGGTTTTGACCACAACATTGTGCAACTCCACCAGGCCTTAGGGGTGAAACTTCCTGACGACGGCACCCTGCCCGTGCCTGAGAGGCAATGGTGGTCCAGTTAATGAGTCTCCCCCGCTGTTGTCGGCTGACATCGTCGGCAGGGGCGCGGACTTCACGACCTGGGTGGTCTCGTTGCTACTCTTGGCTTCATGACTGAATCCCCGACCGCGGTCGACAACACCAACCACGTATCGTGTACGTCTCGACAGCTTTCCACAGCTAACACGGGGTCACTGAATAGTGATACCTCGTTCGAGACGGTCGCATCCGTGGGGAAAGCACGGGCCGGGGTTATTCATACGCCGCATGGTGATATTCCAACGCCCGCTTTTATTCCGGTCGCGACGAAGGCTACGGTGAAGACGCTCACCCCCGAGCACATTCGAGCAACTGGTGCTCAGGCGATCCTGTCTAACGCGTACCATCTTTATCTTCAGCCTGGCCCGGACTTGATTGATGAGGCTGGTGGCATCGCCACGTTTGAGAATTGGCATGGCCCGACATACACCGATTCCGGTGGATTCCAGGTAATGAGTTTGGGTGTGGGGTTTAAAAAAGTACTGGCGATGGATACAGCTGATATTAAACCAAGCGATATTAAGGCTCGGCATAAGGAGCGCTATGCGCATGTTGATGACGACGGCGTTAATTTCCGTAGTGTCATTAACGGGTCAAAGCATCGGTTTACTCCGGAAAAGTCAATGCAGATTCAACACGGGTTGGGTGCGGATATTATGTTCGCTTTTGATGAGCTCACAACCCTCGTGGATTCTCGCGAGTACCAGGAGGAATCCGTTGAGCGTACACGCCGGTGGGCAGAGCGTTGCTTAGAGGAGCATAACCGCCTGACAGATGCCCGCGTGGGAAAACCCTTGCAGTCTTTGTGGGGTGTTGTTCAGGGCGCTCAGTATGAGGATTTACGGCGTCACGCTGCGCAATCCTTGGTGGACATGTCGGATCGCTTCGAATCTGAGGGGCGACGGGGTTTCGGTGGATTCGGGATCGGTGGCGCCTTGGAGAAAAGTGCGTTGGGAACCATCGTGGGGTGGGTGACGGATGTTTTGCCTGATCATAAGCCCCGTCATTTGTTGGGGATTAGCGAACCCGACGACCTCTTTACGGCCATTGAAGCTGGAGCGGACACATTCGACTGCGTTGCCCCCACGCGCCTTGGACGACGTGGAGGCGTGTATACGCTGGATGGGCGTTTGAGCCTGAAAACTGCGCGTTTCACCCGCGATTTCCGCCCCATTGATGAGGAATTAGATGGATATGCCAGCCATTATTCGCGGGCGTATATTCACCATTTGCTCAAAGCAAAAGAATTCTTAGCGGGAACGTTGTGCAGTATTCACAATATTCAATTTATTGTGTCCCTTGTCCACAACGCGCGACAGGCCCTCATTGATGGTCGTTTCGAGGACTACCGTGATGACTTCCTCGGCCGGTATTACGCCAACGGCGGGCGCGCGCCTGAGTGGAAATAATGGGTGCGGGACGGTTCGCGCCGAGCCCATCGGGAGATTTCCATCTGGGAAATCTTCGGACATATACATTGACCTGGGTCATCGCGCGTTTAAGCGGCCGCAGGATTATCTACCGTATTGAGGATATTGACCGGCAGCGGTCCCACGAGAGCGCCGCTGCCGACCAGATGGAGGACCTCGCGTCGTTCGGCTTGGACTGGGATGGCGAACCGGTTCGCCAGTCGGAGCGGTTCTCACTCTATGAGGCTGCGCTCGACTGGTTAGCCGAACGCGGCTGGACTTACGAATGCTACTGCTCACGCAAAGATATTCAGGAGGCGTCCCGCGCGCCACACGTTACGCCCGGAATGTACCCAGGAACCTGCCGGAGACTCACCGCGGAGCAGCGCCACGAGAAACGGACACAGCTATTCTCTCAGGGTCGCCACCCGGCCATTCGTTTCCATGCCCACGCTGCGTACGCCACCACCATGGCAGACGCCCAAACGGACGCTCCCGGCGCGACCAGCCCGCCACCATGGGCTGTCCATGAGGATTTCTCCACGTTGCAGAAGTATTCGGGCCCGGTCGATGACATGGTTCTTCGCCGGGGCGATAATAATTGGGCGTACAACCTGGCTGTTGTCGTCGATGATCTCACTATGGGGGTTGACCAGATCACGCGCGGTGATGATCTCCTTCCCTCCGCACCGGGGCAGAATTTCCTCGCTGCGATGTTAGAACCGTGGGCAGTCACGATGGTGGAGCCGAGTGCTGAGGGTGGCAGGGTTGGTGCTGCGCCTGCCCGGGTGGTGTCGCCGAGCCGGTGGAGGTACAACCATGTGCCGTTGGTTGTCACGGACCTATCGACTGGTGCACATGGCAGCACTCATTCCCAGTTCATGCGGCTTGCTAAGCGTGATGGTGCTGTGACTCTTCGTGAGCTCGGCTATCACACTGCATGGGCGTGGGTGGCTGAATCGTTGGGTTATCCGGAGTGCACATCAGCTCCTGAACTTTTGGAGGCGGTGACCCTCGCGAGGCTTCCACGGCAGCCAGTGATCTGGTCGTCATCGTCGTCCCCTCGTCATGGTTGGTGACATGGATTCTGAGAAAATATGGGCTTATTTATTTCCATATTCATCTCCATCAATCACAGTTCAACGTCACGAGGTCAACATATTCTTAGATACTGAAAATCACACCCACCAAATTATTAAAACCACAATCAAAAACTAAAATTGTTTCACATGACTAGACAAGGGAATAATGATCCAATATCCGAGGGGTCGACAGTTGTCGATGCGGATCATCATGTGCTCGCGGGCGCGGCGTTCCTCGCCATCACCGCATGCCCGACGGGTATTGCGCACACCTACATGGCTGCGGAGAAACTTGAGGCTGCTGCCCACAACGCCGGCGCATCCATCAAAGTGGAAACTCACGGCTCAATCGGCGTCGATAACGCCTTCACCAGCGATGATATCGCATCGGCGGACGCCGTAATTATCGCCGCAGACGTCCCCATCGACACACAACGGTTTGAGGGTAAGCGCCTGGTGATCACCGGTGTCGACACTGCCATCAGCCAACCCAGCACGCTGCTGAAGCAGGCAACGACGGCACCGCGGTGGGATTCGTCGACTCGTCGTGAGGGCATGACACGCGGCACAAGTCCTGGAGCACCCACCAGCAGCAATACTGGACATGTGCGTAGCCAGGCGACGGTGATCTACCGCGCGCTCATGGCTGGTGTCTCGCGCATGATCCCGTTTGTGGTGACTGGCGGTCTGCTCATCGCTGTGGCGTTGTCATTGGGTGGCCACCCAACGGCCACGGGTATGACAATCCCGCACGATAGCGTGTGGTACGACATTAATCAGCTCGGCGCTCTCGCGTTTAGCCTGATGGTGCCGGTGCTCTCCGCGTATATCGCGGAGGGGATCGCGGATCGCTCTGCACTCGCACCCGGTTTTATTACCGGCATGGTCGCGGTGACGGGTTCACTCTATGGTTCTCAAGCCGGTGCGGGTTTTATCGGTGGCATCGTGACGGGTATTTTGTCCGGTTACGTTGCTCTTGCTATTCGGACGATCCCGGTCAATAAGTATGTGGCCCCGATTTGGCCGATTATTGTCATCCCAATTGTGACCACTCTCATTGTTGGTCTGCTTTTCATTTTTGTCATTGGCGCACCACTTGCTTCCCTATTCGATGCTCTTACCCGCTGGCTGTCCAGTATGGATGGGACCTCCTCTGTGGTGTTGGGCGCAATTGTGGGAGCAATGATTGCCTTCGATATGGGTGGGCCGTTTAATAAAACCGCGTTCCTGTTTGGTGGTGGGTTAATCGCGGCGGGAAATGCGGCACCAATGGGTATGAATGCGGCCGCTATTGCTGTTCCTCCGTTGGCCATGGGGATTCTCACGTTTATTCGTCGCCAGTGGTTTACCCAGCCAGAAAAGGATGCTGGCATCGCAGCGCTCATTATGGGGTGCTTTGGTATTACCGAAGGGGCTATTCCTTTTGCGGCGGCCCGCCCATTGCAGGTTATCCCGGCTAACGTTGTTGGTGGCGCGGTTGCTGGTGCCTTGGCTGGGCTGTGGGGTGTGAAAGATAATGTCATGCACGGCGGTCCTATTGTCGCCGTGCTGGGGGCTATCGATGGTGTCGCGGGCTTCTTCCTCGCAGTACTCGCTGGCGTTGCGGCAACCGTCAGCGTGATGATCGCCCTCACGCACGTACGTTTGTCGCGGGACACGCACCCACAGGTGGATTCGTCACCAGCGCCCGTCACAGCTCAACCATCTCACGCCGCGGCTGAGAGTGGGGAGTTGACTGCACGTGATGTTTCATCCACCAGTAGTGACTCGCGCACGCCCACCGCCTCCGCGGCGAGTGACATCATCAACGAATCGTTGGTTCTCCTTGACGACGCCCCTACTGGCACGCGAGATGATGTCATTCGCGGATTGGTTGACTGCGCCGTACACGCTGGGCGTGTCACGGATGGTGACGCTGTTATACAGGCAGCTCTCGCCCGCGAGGAGCAGAATACGACGGCGGTGGGGCATGCCATTGCCATCCCTCACGCCCGTGTCGAGGGCGTCACAACCCCAACAGTGGTGTTCGCCCGGATTCCTGGTAATGGCGTCGACTGGAACAGCCCGGATGGTGATGCCGTGGACGTTGTGTTCCTCATTGCTGTCCCCGATGGGGCAAACAAGGCACATATGAAGATTCTGGCGACACTGGCCCGTGCCATCATGCGGGACGACTTCCGGGACCGCCTTCGCACGGCGGCGACAGCGGCGGACATTGTGAACACAGTGCAGGGCGCCGTCGGCGACGTCTAGGCGGGTTATCTCGTCGCACGTGTCAGGTGTGGCCCTTTGTGGTGAGGGGAGGGTGTCACCACAGGGGCTATAGGTCCACCCTGTCACCCGCGCTTATACCCGTCATTGTGATGGGCGCCGAGGTTTATTTCACGGCGCGGAGCGTGGCCACGGCGCCCGGGGTGGGAAGGGCGATTCCCTTCACTGGTGAATTAATGATCTGGAATTCACCCGGGGTGACCCGCGCATACAGCTGGTGCGGGTCGTCGCCCTTCAGGTAGGTGTCGAGGAATTCCTTCAGATCGGGGTCATGGCGAGCAGCGTCCTTTGTCTCTTCGGGGACACGAACCGCCGCCATATAGTCCCGTGGCGTTCCTTCTACCAGGCCGGCGGGGCGAGCCCCGAATTCTCCCTCGCCGGGGAGGACACGCTGCGAGAGTGGCGTTCCCAACCGCCCGTCAACGGTATCGAGGATCAATGGGTATCTTCGCCCATTCACCGTCACCGTGACGGGGTGTCGTTCGCTGGCGTAGGCAAAGTTGTTAATGGTCAGCGAAGCATTGTCGGTCAGTTTCCCTTCGTAGCTAAAGGGAGAATCGTCCACAAGGGTGTCCTGGCTTCTATCGGTCGATGAATTCTCCAGCTGCTTTCCCTCGAGAGGACTGTTGGTTACTGTGAATGCCCACTCGGTGTCCGTGAGGTTCTTATGCCACAAGCCCGACTCGCCTTTATCGTTGACGCCTTCAACGCGCAGTTCACGGTGCGATGAACCTGGTGCGGTGGTGTGAATCGATATTCTGTTCGTGATCGTGCCCGGAATCTTCGGTTGGTGGGTCCACTCGTGTCCAGAAATTCCAATGGGGGCCGTGGTGTCATCCAACCGATGTTGTAGTGCGTGTGTCGCTGCCGGGCGCGGGTCCGGGTGGTTGTCGTCCAGCCATTGGTAACGGAATTGTGTGGGGTCTGCACCGCGGACGTCATAGTCCGACAATGTGGTGTACATATCACCATATTTATTTGTGATAAAGATCACCGATCCCGATGCGGCGACGGATTCCACCTGGAATTGGGAATTGAATGGTGTTCCAATTTCGTAGGAGTAATCCCGCGCCAACCACGGATCCAGACTGTATAGGTGCGACCCATCTTTACCGAGCGCAACAACCTGCGTGACTTTAGCAAAGGAGACAGGCTGTTCTTTACCATCCGGCATGGAATATGTTTTGTCCACATTGTTGTCAATAAGGCTGAAGGACCATTTTCCTTCATCAATCGATGGCGATTGCCATCCCTGCCCGAGCCACACGGGACCGCCCCATGCTCTAATCCATCCCCATTTCGTCGGGCTGGAGAGCAGATTGCTCAGTGTGTATATCCACCCGGATTTATCCAGGGCAATGAGGGAATCACCGTTGATGGACATACTGACAATCTTCCCGTTTAAACAGTCCGGAGTTGGCATCTGGCGCCATTGTTCAGTTCCCCGGTGTCGCACCAGAAGTGAACCGTGCCGAAGGGCCACGTCGATTTTGTCATTAAAACCTTGGTGATTATCCCGGAAATCTACCCGTGCAGGCACACCGTTGTTATCAGCGACGGGTAGGGCGTCATACCCGTCATCGCCGAAATCCGGGGCGACGAGACCAAGGGGAAATTGGCCATTCCCTTTATGACTATCACCGAAGTAGGGCACGCACATTGCATCAGGGTGGGGTGACGCAGGAACCTCAGGCTGAGGGGAATCCGCTGGGGTAGCATTCGCAACAGCCGTACTGGCCAAGGGAAGCGCAGCAACACACACAATCGCTGCTGACATAAGACGTGAGCGCCGTGACAACGTGCGATACCGCCTGAGGTGGTTCTGATGTCGCATAGGAAACCAACTTCCAGTGTGGGAGGGGACGCGAGGCCACATGTGTGATCCTCTGTATCATCCCATGTTAGTTTCCGGTGGGCCGCCGCAACACCATATTTTAGATACTATTACTTAGTACATTGGTGAGACTAACGCAGGTTCACACTGCCCACAATAATCGTGGTGGTGATGATGAGTACATTCATCACACCGAAGAAACAGCTTTCGACAATCATCGTTGGCACAATTAACAAACTGAGCTGTTGATGTTCCACATTCAACACAATGCCCTAAAGACTCCACACCATCACCGAACTCCATATGCATTCGCTTATCGAACACATACAGAGAACCATCCCAGTAGCCATCGTTCCCATACGCTTCCCCATAACGCACGATTCCACCATCCAACTGATAGACCTCTTCAAACCCACGGTTTTTCATCAGCACCGACAGAACCTCACACCGAATACCACCCGTACAGTACGTCACGACAGGACGCTTCTTCAGATCGTCGTACTTACCGGATTCAATTTCATCTAAGAAATCACGGGTTGTCGTCGTATTGGGCACCACAGCATTACGAAACCTACCAATCTCAGCTTCCATGGCATTACGCCCGTCGAAGAAAACAACATCCTCACCGCGTTCATCCATCAAACGATGAAGCTCCGCCGGCTTCAGATGGGTGCCACCACCAACAACGCCATTGTCATTCACTGTCAACTCCCCGACCGAACCGAACGTGACCAGCTCCGGGCGAACTTTCACACTCAGCCGAGGGAAATCATCACCGAGCCCCTCTGACCACTTGATATCAGCATCTTTGAACGGCGCATAGCTTCGCGTTTCACGACAATAGCGTTTAACGTCGTTAAGTTCCCCGCCGAGCGTCGCGTTAATACCATCCTTGGAGACAATAACCCGCCCTTTGAGGTTCCACTTCTCCGCCAGGGTCTTCTGCCACAAACGAATAGCTTCAGGGTCCGCCAACGGCGTAAAGACATAAAACAGCACAATCTTCGGCATGGACATAGCGCCGATTCTAATAAGACACCTACCCCACCCAAGAAATCCTGCATTCCCTCCATTCCAGACTGCCAGGGGCCGTTGGCATCCTATCTGTGTACAAATTCCCACAGCGAAAGCAGTATTGAGGGTAGCCTAAATATACATCCGATTGAACATCAAGGAACCGTTCCCATGAAGAAAGTAACCCATAAGCCACATACCTCCGTCATCACCGTCGCCGAAGCTGTCGATGCCTAATGGGGTGCGCAATGAGAGAGGTGATGAAGCGCCTCGACACACAACCACAACAGTCGCCCCACACCCCTGACAGCGACCCTCAGGCCACAGCACACCAACCAGATATAACACACCCAGCTCCTACGGAAACGACAGACCTCCACGCGATGCCACCGCAGGTTGGCCTGGTATTAGCGTCACGTTCACAGGAACTGGCCGACGAACTCATGGCACTCGCATCACAGATGGCGAAGGATGTTGTCATCATTCCCACCAGCAGCCTAGATCCCATCGTTGATAACGAAGGAAAACAGGCTGACGGCGACATAAGCTTGGCCTGCGATGCGATTGATACAGCTGTTCACCGCGTGATGGACAAGGGTTTAGCCTGCGCCATTTTCACCGATATGAAATCCGTGACCACAACGATGACAGCAGCCACAGACACTCACGACACCGAATCCGTCCGGCTTGTTAATGCACCGTTTGTGGAAGCTGCCGTTGCCGGAGCCGTGGCAGCCCAACGCGGAGAGGACTTAGACGGCGTCGAACAGGCAGCCCGATGCACGATCTCCTCATTCACAACACCCCCAGCGAACTCCGATGAGAATAGCCAGGGTGACAACAGGAACACTCCACCACCTGATTCCACAGTTGTGGATAGTGCTCCTCTCACGTAACAGCAGCGGATGTTCGGTCTTTCTACGCGGCCCACGCAAGGGGCCGTGATACCCGCAAGGCAGGTGCGGGCGCGATGATTAACTCCCTAATGTAGTCAACGATACGACCGCCAATGAGTGGTGTTTTATTTGGGTTCGCGGATACTCTTATCAATCACTGGTGGGGTGAGGGGGCCCATGTCGCCGCGTAGTTGGTGGAGGTTGTACTCGGCCTCACACCGGCTGGTAAT
>NZ_JBAHVL010000006.1:0-161886 GCF_037464985.1 Corynebacterium sp. PCR 32 | reverse complement strand
CAACGACGAGACAAAACACTACACACCCCACCCACACACCACAAACCCCCAGCACACACCACAAAAACACACACCAACACAGACATGCACGAGACACACCAAGGCGACAAGAAGCGCCCCCTAGGGGTGGGCGCTTCTTGTCAGCCCATCCCGGGGGCTGCGGGACGCAATCAAGTCACCGTCCCAGACATGTCATTCCGCCGTCGAATCATGGTGAATACGCTCAACCCCCGCTCCAAGTTCAGTCAGCGTCTCCACAAAATCCGGGTACCCACGATCAATGTGATACACATCGTTCACCTCAGTCGTCCCGTCCGCACAGAGACCAGCAAGGACCAACCCAGCTCCAGCCCGAATGTCAGAACTCCAGACCGGAGCAGACGACAAATCCCCCACACCGCGAATCATCACGTGATGACCATCGATATAGGCATCCGCCCCCAGACGCGTCATTTCATCGACAAATCGGAAGCGTGACTCAAAAACATTCTCGGTAATCACCGACGTCCCTTCCGACACCACACACAAGGCAATCGCCATAGGCTGGAGATCGGTCGGGAAACCAGGGAAGGGAAGCGTCTGATAGTCAACGGCCTTCGGACGCTGATTCTGCACAACGCGGAACCCCGTCGCATAGGTTTCCACCTCCGCACCAGCGCTCTTTATTTTCTCCAATACGAGATGAAGCGACGACGGGTCAATACCACCGACAGTGATGTCTCCCTGGGTAATCGCGGCAGCATAAGCCCACGTTCCTGCCACAATCCGGTCACCAATCACATCATGACGCACCGGATCCAAACGGCGTACACCTTCAACAGTAATCGTGTTCGATCCCGCACCAGATATCTTGGCGCCCATCTCAGACAACATCGCGCACAAGTCCACAATCTCAGGTTCACGAGCCGCATTATCTAGAACAGTAGTCCCCTCCGCGAGAACCGCCGCGGTCACAATATTTTCCGTCGCTCCTACAGATGGAAAATCAAGCTTGATCGAGGCACCATGCAAGCTATTAGCCTCACACACCACACAACCATGCTCAATCCTCGTGGTCGCCCCCAACTTCTCAAGACCACTTTGATGCATATCCAACGGGCGCGATCCGATGGCATCACCGCCCGGCAGAGCCACCACAGCCCGATGACTCCGGGCTGTCAACGGCCCCAACACACAGACCGACGCACGAAACTTACGCACAGCGTCAAAATCCGCATCACTCGTCACTGACTCGGGAACAGTGATGTAGACGGTCGAGCCATCTAACACCACTCGACAACCCAATCCCCGCAACACATCAGCCATATACGGGACATCAGCAATCTCTGGACAATTCGTCAGCACCGTTGTCCCTTCAGCCAACAGCGCTGCCCCCATCAACTTCAAAACACTATTCTTCGCCCCCGCGACACGCACCTGCCCTTGCAACCGGGCTCCGCCAGTCACCTTGAAACTATCGTTCCTGGATTTCACGTCACTCACACCTACAAGGTTAAACAAGCATGAGGATCAATGTGCACAAACATATTTACGCAGGAGAAACACAAGGAACAATTGTCAGTATAAGCAGGTGTCAGTCAATGACACTCACGGAAGAGCCCCAATACGACGAGCAGCATTTACCGCCTCATACCGGGTGTGAGCACCCAACTTACGCATCACCGAACGCAAATAACTCTTGACTGTCTCAGCCCCAATGCCCATTTCTTCGGCAGCCTCAACATTGGTGTGCCCCAACGCTACACACGCCAAAACATCCAATTCACGCGCAGAGAGCTTTGTCGTCTGCTTAACACGGACCGGCTGAACCATCTGGTCACACAGCTGCTCAAGCTCGAGGCGAAGGTCATCGGATTCAACACGATTAGCCAACATTCGAAGCTTCGAGTGAGTCGACCGCACCTGCTCCCACTCCGCGCCATTCATCAATCGGCCCGTCTTAGCCCCGCCCCCACGACTGGGATCAGCACGACGAAAAGCGTCGCCGATCGCCAAATCCTGCTCCAGCGTACGCGCCGTCATGGTCACTTCCTCGAGGACCTTATCTCCCAAACGGACCGGCGAATGGACCCCCACATACAACACTCCACGAAGATCGCGCGACACGATGATCGGCACGGCAACCACCGAATGCAAACCTTCGTCCTGAATAGCACGATCATGCTCGTGAGAAATTACTTTTGCCCGGGTGTAATCACTAACGCCGACTGGACGACGAGTAGTCACAACGCGACCACCGACACCAGTGCCCGCATCGATCGTAAGATTGTGCAAAGCCGGCGTACGAAGCCCGACCCACGCGTTGATCTTCAACCTGTTGTCTGTCTCAATCGCGCCATACATGGTCACGGGAATCCCGGTGGCGTTCTTTAACGAGGCAAGTGCTCGCCGAACGGCCTCACCATCGTCTTTGTATCGTAGTGCGTCCACGAATGCCCTCCTGTATCCCCCACCGGGTTACACCCGATGGGGGCAAAATCACGCTTCGAACTTCACTATAAAGCCACGAAATTGGCCTACAAAATGACACTCGGTGACAAATGAGAGGGCTAAACACCGCTTCAACCGTCGTGAACAGGCCTTTCGTAGTGTGGCCAGGTTACGCACAGGTATCGAATTGTGAATTTTCTCTCACAGCAATAGCTAAACTTTCTCACATTTTTCAGTAATGACACCCCCGCACTACCGCCATGGATGGTCGAATCCGCGACACAGGCTCAACATTTTTACACCTATTAACCTGGTGTTATACTTATTTTATAAGCAACTCTAACCAATGGCGGGTTGCCAATACCCGCAACCCATCTCACAAAAGGTGGATCGCCGAGCATCGCCACGTAATGTCACAAACCTTTACCCCGATACATCAATGGACACCGTAAAGGGGGGCCCAAACGGACTAAAACCAAAGATCGAAACCTACGGTTCCGTTGTTTTCCTCCATGGCACCCCCACGTGCGCCTGTTAAGGTTATTCTCCCCATGTCTGTGCAACCAGAGAATTAATCCGGTCAATAGTTTTATCCAAAGAAGAGCCCAAACTTGCCACGATTCTTTTCTCAAGTTTCCGCCCAAACATAGGAATACGGGACTTCGCAACAGCCGTCGCCTCAACATGACAACTCTGATAAAGCAAACCCGTCCCGTCACTCCCCTCATTCGATGCTGAATAGTGGAAAGTAATATTTACCGTCCCGCTATTTCCCGGTAACAACGCCTCACTCTCAATACGAAACGAGTTCTCTTTCAGCGGAAAGACCGTACTTACCTGCGTCATCCGCAGCGCCTTCGGCTCAGCATCACGCCCGGCCCCCTCCGGGGGACTTATCATGCGCTCAGCGGTCGTCTCCGAGAACACCGATCCGTCATCACGTTCTTCATAACGTGAGTCAACAATCACCACTTCCTGTTCCGAGACTCCGCCGCTATACAGCAAGAACTCCTCGCTCCGACAAATCTCGTACACGCGCTCAATCGGCTGGGCACAATCACGTTGCTCCGTGTTCGACGCACTCATACCTTAAATTCTTCCATGACACCATTCATGAACGAGCGCCCCTACACCACAAACCACAATGTCGGGTACCAACCGCTGCCAGCTCGCCACTACTCCTCCGCTGCCAGGCCGTCGCCCAAACCACTAGGGATACAGTTTTCATGGTGCTCCCACAACGGCTGCCGCTTATCGACAAATGCCGCCATCCCTTCCTTCTGATCTGCCGTCGCAAACAAACTATAGAAACTTTCCCTCTCCGCCCGAAGCCCCTCAGCCAATGAGGTTTCAAACGCACGATCCACAGCATTCGCTGCCGCACGAAGCGCTGTCGCACTGAATCCAGCCACCGTAGCCGCCACCTCAGCAACATCATCACGGAATGAATCAACAGGGAACACACGCGACACCAACCCACAACGTTCCGCTTCATCGGCACGCATGGGACGACCAGTGAGTACCATGTCCATCGCTTTCGCCTTACCAATAGCGCGCGTCAAACGCTGAGTGCCACCCAAACCGGGAATTATTCCCAACGTGATTTCCGGCTGACCAAACTGGGCCGTCTCCGACGCCAGCACAATATCCCCGATCATCGCCAACTCACACCCACCACCGAGCGCATAGCCCGAGACTGCAGTAATGATGGGAGTGTCAACCTCTCGAAGGCGGTCAAGCTCGCCAAACATACGCTGTTTCCGAATCTCCGGAAAAGTACGCTCCCTCATCTCTTTAATATCGGCCCCCGCAGCGAAGGCCTTATCCGAACCCGTAATAACAATCACGCCCACCGAAGGATCCGAGTCAAGCACCTCAACAGCGTCCACCAACTCACGAACCAAGACCTCATTGAGCGCATTAAGAGCATCCGGACGGTTCAGCGTCACCGTAGCGACCCTGCCTTCACGGACAACCACGACAGTCTCAAAGCCGACCGCCCCGGCGTTCCCTGATACCTCACCAACAACGGCCTGACCATCCTCGGATACCGACTGGTTATTACTTGGGCAATCGCTTCTGGCTGTACTCATTACATCCTCAATTCTTGTCATTGACTTGCCTCGGTCGATATATGATCTCGACACCCCACATTCCACGAGAGCTAAAACCCGACATCCTGGTGTGAGGTAATGGGCGAGTGTCACAACGATGGTAGCGCGAGGGTCCGCAGCCTGGGGCGCCAACGACAAGGACTATCCAGATTCCACGATAGACTGCCCAGTCTATTTGTTTTGAGGAAGAAAGCGTACACTTGCGATCGTCGGGCTGCTGTGCCCGGCATTTCCGCAGCGTGAGAACAGAAATTTCACGCCACACCATAGCACCCAATACCAATAAAACATCCAAGAAATGGAGAGCTCACCATGCCCAAAATCTACGACAATATTTCCGAACTCGTCGGTAATACACCGCTAGTCCGCCTCAACACCCTCACCGACGGACTCGACGCCACCGTCCTTGTCAAACTCGAGTATTACAACCCCGCAAACTCCGTTAAAGACCGCATCGGGGCCGCCATCGTCGACGCAGCCGAAGCTGATGGTTCACTCACACCAGGCGGCACAATCATCGAAGCAACCTCTGGGAACACCGGCATCGCCCTCGCTATGGTCGGCGCCGCACGCGGGTACAAAGTCATCCTCACCATGCCAGAATCCATGTCAAAGGAACGGCGTGCCATCCTCCGCGCCCTCGGAGCTGAACTCGTCCTCACCCCGCCCCCCTCAGGCATGCAAGGCGCCGTCGACAAAGCTCAAGAACTCGCCGATACCACCGACAACTCCATCTTGGCCTCACAATTCACCAACGCCTCCAACCCCACGAAGCACTACGACACCACCGGCCCTGAAATCTGGAACGACACAGATGGCAACGTCGATATTTTCGTTGCTGGCGTCGGCACCGGAGGAACGATCAGCGGCGCAGGAGCCTACCTCAAAGAACACAACAACGACGTCACCATCATCGGCGTAGAACCCTCCGACTCCCCGCTCCTTACGGAAGGACGCGCAGGATCCCACAAAATCCAAGGTATCGGAACCAACTTCTACCCCGAAACCCTCAATCGGGACATCCTCGACAAAGTCGTGACCGTGAGCTTCAACGACGCAGTCTCCACAGCGCAAGCAACAGCCGCCAAAGAAGGCATCCTCGGAGGCATCTCCTCCGGAGGCAACATCTGGGCTGCTCTCCAAGAAGCGAAAAAACCAGAAAACGCAGGAAAAACCATCGTCACCGTCGTCTGCGACTTCGGTGAACGCTACATCTCCACTCCCCTGTTCGAAGGACTCCGCGACGAGTAACACCACATCCACTCGACGCGCCACCCCTCACTCGCACTCGCAGCCAGCCACCACACATACCAACGGGCAGATGGGAGCCACCATCTGCCCGTTTCGTACACAACAGGTAGTGTTCTCCACATGCTCGGTTCGATCATGACAACTCTCAAAGAGGATCTTCGCAACGCCCGCGAACACGATCCCGCAGCCCGAGGAGATGCCGAAAACGCCCTCGTATACTCCGGACTCCACGCAATTTGGGCATACCGAGTAGCACACTGTTGGTGGACGCATGGCTGGAAAGGACCAGCCCGCATACTGTCACAAATCACACGATTCTTCACAGGAATCGAAATCCACCCCGGAGCAACAATCGGACGACGATTCTTCATTGATCACGGTATGGGCGTCGTCATTGGAGAAACCACCGAAATTGGCGACGGAGTCATGCTCTACCACGGGGTCACACTCGGTGGCCAAGTCCTCACCCAAACAAAACGACACCCCACCCTCGGCGACAATGTCACCGTCGGAGCAGGAGCAAAAGTACTTGGCCCCATCACAATCGGCGCCAACACAGCAATAGGTGCGAACGCGGTCGTCACCAAAAGCGTGCCCGCAGACTGCATTGCTGTCGGAATCCCTGCAACATGCCGACACCGCCAAGGATCCGAATGTGTCAAACTTGTCGACCCCGACACCTACGTAGCAGAGCCAGATACCGCCCTCCGAAGTACAACACACGACTCAGAAGAGCACTAGAAGCACAGCCCCCAAGCATCAGCACCACGGCTGTGCCGTGCATGCTCAGCGCCCACTTTTGACGTCCACATGCCGGCCATAACCTACCCAAAACAAAACCCCTACCTCATACACAGATGAAGTAGGGGTCAATGTGGCCAGAGCCGGGATCGAACCGGCGACCTTTCACTTTTCAGGCGAACGCTCTCCCGACTGAGCTATCTGGCCACCACGTCAGCCCAGGTTAACCGGGCTTCACGCACGAGACGATACTTTACCTGGATCGCAAGAAAGAACGCAAATATCCCCAGAGCCAGCGTTTTAAGGGAACCTAGCCGAGGAACATGACGACTGAATTGCCTCGCACTACGGCATCTCACAGCAACGAGCACTCTCCGTACTCAAATATTTCTTAAGAAATACAAAAATCGGCCGGACTAAAAATCCGGCCGATCTCTTGCGACCCTGACGGGACTTGAACCCGCGACCTCCGCCGTGACAGGGCGGCGCGCTAACCAACTGCGCCACAGGGCCATCAACACATTCAGAAGAATGATTGTCAATGATGTTCAGCCACTCACTGTCGGAGCCGCTCGAACGAGATAGAACTCTACACAGAACGATAAATGACCACAAATCACCACGTCAATGCCTATTTTCATGAAACATGACAACAATGCAAGCGACCCACACCGACACACTTTCCACAACCTACGGAACCGTCGACCCCCATCGACGCCACCATACCCATTCGGGGGATATATACAGATCCCTGACCTCGTATAATGCAAACCTTTGCCAGGTGAGGATATCTCCATCGATCACGCTATCGCATAATATTTTGCGTGTCACAAGAGAAAAAGGCGCGCCGATTGTCCTTCCGCGCACTTCCGCCACAACCCTTGCTCCCCGCAGACGACATTGCCCATAAATATCCACGGCTTCGCCTCCAAGTATTCATGGGAATATTCATCGGCTATGCAGGCTTCTACCTCGTACGAAACAACATTTCGCCAGTAGCAGCACTCATCAAAAATGATGGCATCCTCGATACTGTCGCCATCGGCATCATCGCCAACGCAGTATATATTTCCTACGGCCTATCCAAATTCATGATGGCCACACTTTCTGACCGAGCAAACGCACGCCTCTTCATGCCACTTGGCCTCGCTCTCTCAGGCATCACCAACATCTTGCTAGGTACCATCCCAGCACTCCACGCCACCGTCGCCATCTTCACCCTCGTGATGTTCATCAACGGATGGTTCCAAGGAATGGGATGGCCCCCATCCGGCCGAGCTCTCGTCCACTGGTTCTCAACAACAGAACGCGGATGGAAAACTGCCATCTGGAACTGCGCCCACAACGTCGGCGGCGCAGGCGTCGGCATGTCAATTGCGTGGGCCCTATCCCTCACCGGTGGCCAATGGGAATCAGCCTTCTGGCTCCCCGGCATCATGTCACTTATCGTTGCCCTCATCGCCTTCCTCCTCATCAGAGATACTCCTGAGTCCGAAGGACTCCCTCCCATCGAGGAATACCGAAACGACCCAGCCAAAACCGACGCTATCGACAACAAAGAAATCGCTCGCCAATCACCACTCACCATCATCTGGCGACACATCCTCACCAACCGAGTCATGGTGCTCCTGGCGTTAGCCAACATATTCATCTACGTTCTCCGGTACGGCGTCCTCAGCTGGACCCCCGTCTACCTCCACGACATTCACGGCGCCAGCCTCAACGGATCGATCGCAGGATTCTCCACCTTCGAGATCGCAGGAATCGTAGGCACACTTATATGCGGCTGGGTCACCGACAAGGTCTTCCGCGGCTACCGCACTAGCACAGGTATCCTTTTCCTCAGCGCAGTTGCCGCCTGCACCCTGGCCTACTGGCTCGTACCTCACAACTCACCATTGTGGATTCCTCTACTTCTCGTCAGCCTGATCGGTGGACTCATCTACGGCCCTGTCATGCTCATCGGCCTCCAGGCCATCGACCTCGCTCCACGAAATATCGCTGGTACCGCCGCCGGATTCACCGGACTCATGGGATATGTCGTCGGCGCCACTCTTGCCTCAACCGGAATCGGCTTTATCATCAAACACTGGGGATGGAATGCCACATTCATCTTCCTACTCATCTGCGCAATCGCCGCGATTGCTTTAATTGCCGGCGTCGGCAAGCACGAAAAATTGTTGATGAGACAACACAACAAGGCCAACACCCACCCCACAAGCCAAGGAACAGAGTCATGAGACCTCCCCGAACACGCCTCTACACCGCGGCACTCCTCCTCGCCACAGTCGGAGTGCTCAGCGCATGCAACCACCCCCCAAAGAGCGGCAACCATGCTAGCTCATCAGCATCCGAGACAGCATCACCGTCCGCCGACCACAACGGCGGAAACCACGTCGATCTCGCAAGCTTCGACCTTCAAGCACACCGCGGAGGCCGCGGCGAAAACACGGAGGAATCGCGACAAGCATTCCACACCGCCATCAAAGAGGGTGTCCGAACCCTCGAAATGGACATCGTTCTCACCAGAGACGGGATCCCCGCGGTATGGCATGATCCGCAGATCAAAGATGAAAAATGCTCCGACACCCACCCCGCCACGCCAAACGACCCCCAATTCCCCTATGTTGGAAAAAACGTCCACGATCTCACCTGGGATCAAATCAATACCCTGACGTGCAATAAAAAACTGAAAGACTTCCCTGACCAAAAAGTAGCTCCCGACAACCACATCCTCAGCCTCAACGAGGTCTTCGAACTGGTCAAACACCAAGGCGCGGACGTTCGCTACAACATCGAGACAAAAATTGAGGCAGACAAACGGGACGAATCTGCCACACCCGAAGAGTTTGTTACCACCATCATGGAAGTCATCGACCACTACGATCTTCGAGACAAGGTGACCATTCAGAGTTTCGACTGGCGATCACTCAAATTCCTGAAAGAGCACCACCCCAATGTGCCCTTAGCTGCGCTCTACGACGAAACAACGTGGAAGAAAAATTCGCCCTGGCTGTCGGGCTACAGCTACGAGAAGTACAACGGCGACGCGCTCACAGCAATCCAAGCCCTCGGCGCACAGTTCGCCTCGCCAGGCTACGCTCAGCCATACGACACCACAGTGGGCAACAAGGATTTCCACCCCGTTGCTGACCGCGCATACGTAGAAAAAGCCCACGGAATGAACATCAAAGTACTCCCGTGGACAGTCAACGATGCCGCAACAATGAAATACTTCATTGATAATGCAGGCGTCGACGGGCTCATCACCGACTACCCCCAGCGCGCGCACGACGTCATCAACGCTCTACACCAATAAAGCAGGATCCTAGGGATTCGTTCACACACCCGCATCAGAGCGATCCCTAGAAACCACAGCACACGACGGCAACAAAACAAGACCCCTACCTGACAACGAGCAGGCAGGGGTCTAACTTGTACTCTCAACGGGGTTCGAACCCGTGTTGCCGCCGTGAAAGGGCGGAGTCCTAGGCCACTAGACGATGAGAGCACATCACCATCGACACAATAACATACGACGAATACGCATGACATTTGCCTTCAGCGGTGCACACAGACTACGTGAAGCACCTACCCTTCACAAAATCGCCAGGTAAGCGACCACATTCACACAGGAACAATCACAGTGGCCAACGATCCACAGAGGTGGACGCAGCTGCCATCATGATGACAGCAACCACCCCCCAACCAACAGCTGTTAACGGCAACGACCCTACCCCACCCGCAGACAGAGAAACACCACCAACAGCAGCACCAATCGATACACCAAGATACGTCCCCGACGTATTCAACGCGAGAGCCTGAGGCGCCACCGACCCAGCCACCATGCACAAACGAGCCTGAATAGCTGGAGCATTCCAAAAAGCCAAGCCACCCCACACCGCCACGATAACCACAATGAGCAAAAACGGAACCGGACGGACCACCCATAGCCCCCACAAAAGAAACATCACAACAATGATTCCCATCATGCCGACGAGCAGCGTTCGATCCGCTCCCCACCGATCGGTCACGATACCGCCCATCCACATCCCCAGTACCCCAGCAACACCAGACACGCTGAATGCCAAGGCGCGCCCATTAACACCACCTGAGCTCGTGGCTTCAAGATAGGGGGCAAGGTAGGTCAACATCATCATCGAGCCCGTCATCAATGCACAGTTCGCCAACAATCCACATGAAATAGGCCGAGACCTCACCACCCGAAGCTGATCCCGAAAGGAAACCACCTCCTGACCACAATCACCAGACGGAAGCGTACGCAGTACCGCAACAAGAACCGCTAACCCCAACAATGCAACAGCGGCGAAGCATGCACGCCACCCCAGATGCCCACCAATCCACGTGCCCACCGGAACTCCGGCAGCAACCGAGCCTGTCACCCCCAACGACACAATCCCGATGTAACGGCCAGTTTTGTCCGCGGGAGCATGATCAGCAGTAAAAGCGAACACAGCAGGAGTCAGTGCTGCCGCCACCACCGCAGCACAAACTCTCAACACCAGCAAAAAAGGATATGACGCCACCACCACAGCCACACCATTTGCACACGTAAACAAACACAGCCCTGCCACGAATAAACGCCGCCTGGGCACTCGTGCCACAACAACTGCAGCTATCGGCGAGACAACCGCGACCGTCAATGAAAATGCAGAAACAAGTTGCCCCGCATGAGATTCACTCACACCCAGATCAGCCGCCAATTCTGGAAGAATCCCAGCAATCACATAATCATCGGTATACAACACAAATCCTGCAGCAAGTAGCGCATAGAGCCACGCTGGCATCAGATTCTCCTCCCGTGTTCATACGGCTATAACACGACCGCGAGAAATACGTGATGAAAATGGTAACGCCCAGCCACATCCGCGACGCTCGTTTCCGTATTCTCGGAAGAAACTAGGCACAGCGGTGACAGCATCCACAGATCACCCACCGTCGAGGAGCACATGACAACGCACAAAACCCCTCCACCATGTCTGGTGGAGGGGCATTCAGTGGGCCCTCCGGGGCTCGAACCCGGGACCTGCGGATTAAAAGTCCGTAGCTCTACCAACTGAGCTAAAGGCCCAACACACAACGAAACCTGTACAACCTATCGCCACGCAAACACGTCGCAATGCGCCATAGATGCACCATACACAGGTGCTACACACAAGTTTGAATGTGCGTTAGATAGTATAGATCATGACGCCCGACGGCTGGCAAACGGCCTGGAGAACCCCCCAACCACGCTTGTCAATCCTATTTTTCCGGCATCATAGAGCCCGTCTCCAAGAAACGGGTATGGAACGAAAGTGCCTCACGCAAATCATGTGGAGTATGTAAACCAGAAGAGACTTTCTCTGCCCGCTCCACATACTCCAACAACAACTCACGGTAATCTGGGTGAGCACAGTTCTCAATAATCTTCCGCGACCGCTGACGGGGAGCAAGCCCACGAAGATCCGCAAGCCCCTGCTCGGTAATAAGGACATCAACATCATGTTCAGCATGGTCAACATGCGAGACCATAGGAACGATGGCAGAGATCGCCCCACCCTTCGCGCGGGACGGTGACACAAAACAAGAAACAAATGCGTTACGTGCGAAATCACCAGACCCTCCAATCCCATTCATCATGGTGGACCCGGTGATATGCGTCGAATTAACATTCCCGTAAATATCCGCCTCAATCATGCCATTACACGCAATCACACCAAGACGTCGGATAACCTCCGCATTATTCGTAATTTCCTGCGGACGAAGCACAATCTTCTTTGCATAATCAGCCGCAGACTCATTCACCCGATGCGCATACTCTGGCGACAACGAGAAAGCCGTCGCCGACGCCACCGCCATGGTTCCTTGGTCCAACAGATCGACCATTCCGTCCTGAATAACCTCAGTATATGACGTGATCTGACGATACGGGCCATCACCAAGCCCAGCGAGAACAGCATTCGCAACATTGCCAACACCCGACTGTATCGGAAGCAAATCCCTATTCAGCCTGCCGGCCTTCACTTCCCCATCCAAGAAATCCAGCAAATAGTCCGCAATCCGCTTGGAATCATCATCAATAGGCTTAAACGGGGAATTTCGGTCAGGCCCATCGGTCTCAACAACCGCAACAACTTTGTCGATATCCAAATCTATATATGTTTTTCCAATCCGATCCCCTGGATCAGTGATCGGAATCGGCTGACGATTCGGCAACTGCCCATAGCTCCAAATGTCATGCATCCCCTCAAGGTTTTCGTCCTGCCACGAATTCACCTCAATAATGACCTTCTTGGCATTACGCAGGTAATTCACAGAACACCCCACCGACGAGGACGGAATAATCGACCCGTCTTCCCGAATCCGCACAGCCTCCACAACGGCAACATCCGTCGGGCCAAAAAACCCCTGATCAGTCAGGGTACCAGGATCAGAAAGGTGAAGATCAGTAAAATATGTATCCCCAGCGTTAATACGCTTACGCAACGTAGGATCAGACTGAAACGGCATACGCCAATTGATCCCATTGACCTCAGCAAGCGCACCATCAAATTCTGGAGCAGTCGAAGCACCAGTCATAACGTTAACTTTGAACTCGTCACCACGATCGTGCGCAGCCTTGATACGACGCGCAAGCGCCTCCGGAACAGCTTTGGGGTAACCAGCCCCGGTGAAGCCGCTACACCCGAGTTGATCCCCGGGATTAATCTGGGAAGCAGCTTCATCAGCGGTCATAATACGACCACGCAGCTTCGAGTTAGCTATCCGTCCTGACATATCCTTCTCCTCTACGTCCTCCGAGCGCCGGTCTCCTGCGAGGCCACGACACAACATGCGCCGATAACACGGTGCCCACCTGAACAACGACCGCTCAGTGACACCGACCACAATCGACGTACATTTTCACATCTTCCATGCCACGTCACAATAGCGGGGGACCACCAAGCCCCACCCCACACCATCATGCTCGAACAGCTCCGCGCGCCTCACTTGGTACCACACTCACCCCCATTTACACTGGCACGGTGATTTCTGGATCCCGTACACCTCTTCAGATCGGCCCCATTACCCTGTCCTCTCCCGTCATCCTCGCACCCATGGCGGGGGTAACAAACGTAGCCTTCCGCCTACTATGCCGTGAACTTGAAAAGGAAAAAACCGGCACCACATCCGGGCTGTATGTCTGCGAAATGGTCACAGCACGCGCACTCGTCGAACGAAACGAAAAAACGCTACACATGACCACCTTCGCCCCAGAAGAAACCCCACGCAGCCTCCAGCTCTACACCACCGACCCCACGTGGACCTTTGAAGCAGCACGTATGATCGCCAACGAAAACCTCGCCGACCATATTGATATGAACTTCGGCTGCCCCGTACCAAAAGTCACCCGACGCGGCGGAGGGGCAGCTCTTCCCTTCAAACGTCGTCTCTTTGGCAATATCGTCGCCGCTGCCGTCCGAGGCGTCGAAGGAACAAACATCCCAATCACCGTCAAAATGCGGACCGGTATCGACGATGACCACCTCACCTACTTAGACGCAGGTGCCATCGCCGCAGCAGAAGGCGCCCAAGCTGTAGCTTTACACGCCCGAACCGCAGCACAACGATACTCAGGAACCGCTGACTGGAATCACATCGGGGAACTCAAAGAACACTTGTCCGACACCGGAGTTCCCGTTTTAGGAAACGGCGACATTTTTAAAGCAACTGACGCAGCACACATGATGAACCAGACAGGTTGCGATGGGGTCGTCGTCGGGCGCGGCTGCCTCGGGAGACCATGGCTATTCGCAGAACTATCTGCAGCCCTCCATGGTCAACCTCTCCCCAAACAACCAACATTCGCACAAGTCTGCACCATTATTGTGCGCCATACACGCTTATTAGCAGCGCATTCAGGTGAATCCACCGCATGCCGAGACATACGCAAACACATGGGCTGGTATCTACGTGGATACCCCGCAGGATCTGAACTGCGCCAAAAAATTATGCAGATATCAAGTATCACCGAATTGACCCATATCCTCGACACAGCAATGGCTGACCCCACAGTAGCAACCGCTCTCCCCAACGACGCAGACGGTGCTCGTGGCAGACAAGGTTCCGCAAAAGCCGTGACGCTGCCTGACGGCTGGCTCAACGACCCCGATGACCGAACCGTCCCCGTCGGTGCAGACATCATGCACTCTGGGGGATAAACAGATACCACACGACAACTTCACCGTATCCAGCCCAGCAATGTCACCCGACTTCCCCTAAAATTAGCCACCATGAGAGACGACTATCGGGAACACCTCGCGGAATTTGCCCACAATCTCATCGTGATGTGCGATTCCATCACAGAGATGGCATCGCAAGCTTCCCGAGCGTTATTAGACGCCAACCTCACGGCTGCAGAAGACGTACTGACCAGCGTGGAAGATGTCGAAGAGCTCCGTGTCAAGTGCGAACAGCAAGCCTTCCAACTTCTTGCTCTCGAAAGCCCTGTAGCTCGTGATCTTCGCCGTGTCATTTCCGGCACCTACATTGTTGAAGACCTCTCACGCATGTCAGCCCTTATGGTCCACATCGCAAAAGTAGCACGACGTCGCCACCCAGAATACGCAGTACCGGAAAACATGGTTCCCTATTTCTCTGAAATGGCCAAGCAATGCCTTGACATTACCAACACCCTGCACGACGTCCTCGTATCATATGATCCAGAACTTGCACTCCAGCTGGCCCGCGATGACGACGCCACTGATGACCTCCACCACCACATTTTTGTCCTCACAACTCAGCGCGAATGGCCCTACACGACGACAAACGCTGTCGACGTCACCCTGCTATCCCGCTACTACGAGCGATACTCAGACCACGCAGTCCACATAGGTGCCCGCGTCATCTACTTGGCCACAGGCATGCGCCCAGACGAATACGTCGGAGGAAAAGACGAACGTGACCGCGAAGCCACATTCACCCGGCACTTCGACGAAATCCAACAACGCTACGGCGGAACCTTCTAGCGCTGGCACCGCCCACCGCCTCCACGACCATCGCTGAGCTCCCACATCCAAAGCCTAGGCGCCTCAGGCTCCCTCCACTGAAATGTCATCACCCCGAGCGCCACTAGCCACCACACCCCTGCGACGATGGTCCCGCCACGTCAGATAGCGATCTGAGAGCACATAAACAAAAAATGCCACCGCCACAATGGCAGCCAATATCCATAACACCGTGCCATAGGCGTGGCTCACATGGCCTGACCCCACAGTCAGACCACTGAAAAACGTCGGCTCAATGTCGATAAGTTTCGCCGTGTATGCAATACCCACTGGGATCGCGATGTTAATCGTCAGATTATAAAACCCAATCGCAACACCAGTCTTTTCCGCAGGAATTTCCTTGATCGCCGACGCCATCAACGGCGCATACATCAGCGCAAAACCGCTACCAAAAAACATCATAGAGATGATCAACAACCACACCGAGACATCAGGCATAATCGCCGGGATCACTAATGCACCACAAATCGACACCAACGCCATCATGATCGCCGGACGCGTTGCCACCACCTTCGCAATAACACCCGACGCTGCCCCCACTGCCGTAGCACAGGCATACCCCGGCGCAATCAGCATGGACGTCGTGTGCGTCCCCAACCCATACAGCTTCGACACGATAAACGGAAAGAAGACAATGTAGCCCAATTGAACCGAGTACAAAATGAGCACAACAACCAAAGCCCAAACGTACCGGCCGTTCAGAAAAAATTCTGGCCTGACGAGCGCATTCTTGTTAACCCTGATATACACCGCGAAAAGGACAACTCCAGCCACTGACATGGCAGCATAGAGAACCCGGAACTGTTGTATAAACACGACGGCAGACGTCCCGATAACACCGATGAGCAGTAATCCGATCACATCAAGGTTCGCACTGACTTTCTCATCGTCGGGTACTGTCTTCGCAATGAGAGGGACCGCAAGAATCAACGCCGCGGCAACCAAGAACATAGCTGGCCACGAAATATAATCAGAGACGAAACCACTGGTCAACACGCCGATGAGCATGGCGAGTTGAAAGGCGGCAGTCGAGAAACCGAGATAAGTTTTCTGATCTTTCGCGGGTATGTGCTTAGTCACGTAGATGACATAGAGCGTTTCTGCGCCAGCCAGACCGGTAGTTTGGATAATTCGTCCTATGAGGACCATCGGCCACGAATGTTGGAACACGAATCCAATGACCGACCCGCCAACGGCAAGCCCGATGCCAACGTAGAGTAATTTCTTAATACTGAAAGTATCGGCAAGAGCGGCATACACCACGGCCCCAATACCGATGACAATTCCCGCAAGTGTGGCTTGGAGGCTCACCGTAGTCGCAGAGAGGTGGAGGTCATCAGCAATGGGTTTGGACATGAACTTAAAGCCATTATCGATGACCAAACTAAACACGAAGGTGAATAAAATAATCGGTACCGCAACCTTTGGGTTCAGCGACTTTTTGTTCTTCATCGTGGCCTACTTAGATCGCTGCGAGTGGAAGGGCGAGCTCCATCATCGTGGTAAACGCCTGTTGTCGCTCCTCCGCGGTGGTCACTTCCCCAGTAACGATGTTGTCGCTCACAGTGAAAATCCCTAGCGCTTCCACACCGGCCTCCGCGGCAGTGGCATAGAGCCCAGCAGCTTCCATTTCCACAGCCAAAACACCCATCGCGGCCCACCGATCATTGACATCACTTTGGTAGTTGTAGAACACATCCGAACTCAACACATTGCCGACATGCGTGGCAATTCCAGCGTTCTGTGCTCGCTTCCGAACATCTTCGATCAGGCGGTAGGACGCAATAGGCGCGTACTGACCGGGCAAGTTGTACTGCGACATGAAATGTGAATCCGTACACGCAGCTTGACCAATAACGACGTCATACAGGTTTAGTTCTTTGTGCAAGGATCCACATGATCCGACACGAATGAGTTTTTTCACACCAAAGTCATGAATAAGTTCCCACGCATACAGGGAAATCGACGGGATACCCATCCCCGATCCCATTACCGACACCTGGCTACCCTGATACGTTCCGGTATAGCCAAACGCATTGCGAACAGAATTGAATTGGGCAACATCATCAAGATAAGTCTCCGCAATGAACTGGGCGCGGAGTGGGTCCCCAGGCAGAAGAATGGTCTCCGCAATGGGGACACCGTGTGGGTTGATATGAGGGGTTGATTGTCGGCCCATGATTTTCTCCTATTCGGAACACGCCTCTGACGTCACAGCGCACCTGTACACGACGGTCGTGGCCAAGCTTGCGCACACTCCTATGACTATCTCACGTCATCACCCGCAACGCAGTATGGGACCTATCACCCACGATGATCCAGACAACTCCACCTGGTTGATCCAGGCGATCTTTGACCTCATCGCAGAGATATGCGCTCCAGAGAGGCCTTTCGGTAACCTCTTTCCACCGCGCTTTGCTTTTCACACCGGAGGCTTTAACCCAGCTACAACAGTGCCCTCAATAGACATTCTCGAGAAAGGGTTCGCTTTGCGAAACACCATACCAACAGTGTACCGACCAGCTACAGAACCATAGCCACAATCAATAGCGGTCTCGTTCAACGCGACTTCTCTCGCGAAAACAAATTCCACAGCTTCACGCTCTCAATGCCTCGAGAACACCCTCACACCGAATAGAATAAAGCACCATTCAATGAGCCTTTTGCGGCGGAATAAAAAATGAAGACAATACCGATCATTACTATCACCCAATATACAGCCGGCGAAACTCCAGCGGTTGCATTCCCATTCATTGAACATGGTCGGTGAAATCGATCCAGCTTCCCACCGGATAGATTCACCCAGCTCCGCGGCGACGTCCAGCGTCAGATTGAGATGGCCGCTCACTCTGACCGTCAGCACAACCGGCATTGCTGCTCATCAGGCTCTCAAACCCCGTTGCGCAATGAATGGAAATGACCAGCCGAACCACTCGGCCAGACACCCATCCGTAACGTAGATAAAGCGCAGAGCACCACGCGGGGACTCTCACCGATAACTCAGAATTTCCAGGCTGTATGTCGCTCAACCACCGTGAAACCCAGTGCCTCATAAGCGCGAACGGCAGGAGCATTGTCTGCCTCCACATACAACTCGATATAAGCAGCACCCTTATTAGCAAGATACTGAATACCTTTCGCCGTCAGAGCCCGACCAAGCCCCCGCCCTTGGGCAGCACGAGCAAGCCCAATGACATAGACCTCTCCGACCTCCCGCCCAGAAGCCCCATCACCTTCAAACGACACCTTCGTCCAATGAAAACCCAACAGGGGAGGCATAGGAGCGTTATCATCTGCGCTCCCCCACAACAACAAAACACCGTCGGGGTCATACCAAGATGCCTTCCGCGCTTGATCCAACCGCGCTTGATCCCATCCCCCCTGCTCAGGATGCCAATCGAAGGCCTCATTGTTGACAGTTAGCCACGCTGTATCCACGGCTTGGCTCCCCCACATCGCCACCGATTCTCTCCAGCTCATAACAGTGACATCCTCAGGAAGCCCCGCCATAGCCTGGGCGATCCGATTGTCAGACTGATCAGTCAGCGCCGAACCAGGAAGCTCCATAACCAAGAGTTCTCGCGTGGCCACGGCACCAACGTGCTCAGCAGCAGCACGTGCCGAGGGCAAGTCACCATGCGCCCACCAGGTAAGACCTATGCCATTGGTGTGAAGATCACGCCCATCACCGAGACCAAGAGACGCCGCATGGGTGTGAACCGCCCGCTGCAACGACCTGGCCAGACCTTGCCGTCGATACGACGGATGAACAGCAAGCTCAACAGCCGGACCAGATGGATCGACAGCAGCTAGTGCACGCACATGCCCATCAACCCTCACCAATGCATGCCAGTGGTTAAACTCCGGTTCTTCCATTCCCCGCAAAAACTGTTCCGAAAAGGGGGCGACCCCATCATGTCGGGTACTCGTGTGCACAATCGTTTCGATCTCCATCCACCGATCGGCGGATGCCTGACGGGCAGTCCTCACCCGAGGAGACACCGGTCCCAACACAAGCTGAGTAATGATGTCACGCGGCCGTGTGGTGGATATCGATTCGTCTGCCATCACTACAATCCTCACTACATCTCTAGGTCGCAGCCTCATGCATGCTGCATCGTCTCATGCTGCATGTACTGTCGTCGCACAGGCTACCGGGCTCCTCGCGCCAGTCATAGTTGTTGAAGACGCGACCACGCCTCACACACCGTGAACGGCCCTATACATCAACATCAATCGCTTTATAACCAACGTTGCGAACCGTGGCAATCATTCCTTCATACTCGGAACCAAGCTTGGCTCGAAGTCGACGAACATGGACATCAACAGTGCGGGTTCCCCCGAAGAAATCATAGCCCCACACCTCCTGCAAGAGCTGCTTACGCGTAAACACACGCCCGGAGTGTTGTACAAGGAAGCGAAGCAGCTCAAACTCCTTGTATGTGAGGTCAAGAGGAGTGCCGTGGATACGAGCGGTATAGGTCGCATCATCAACAACGAGTTCACCGACCGTCACAACATTCGAATTATCGACCTCATTCACTGGCACCGGTCGGCGAGTGAGAAGAAGCCGAAACCGTGCATCAATTTCGACAGGTGTCGCGCTGGCTAAAAGAAATTCGTCAACGGCCCACGACGAATCCAACGCGATAAGGCTAGTTTCTGCAATGGCAACTGCAACAGGCATATCGGGATGAGCAGCAGCAACTGACCGGCACAACTCCCGGGCACCGAGAAGATCAGCCCCCGTGACGTCAACGACTGCGAGTGAGACATCATCTAGCTGACGAGACGAAGTAGCATCGGGAGGGAAAATAATGGTTTCGTGCGGCAATAGCGCCAGTGGTGGGAGTACGTCGGCCACACTCGTGGCGTCGGTGAGTAATGCGATTCTCACGATGGAATCCTTTTCCGGCGACTAGCTAACCTGCTCGATAATGGATCACTCTAGCTGAGTTCGCCCCACCTCCCGAACTAAATTATCTATTTTTACACCCGGGTACGATGTCTGCGGAGCGCGGGTTCGATGAATGCGAAAGGAACCGGTAAAACTGTAGAGGTGACTAGCCAACCTTCCTCGCCCGCCGGGTCTTCGCCCGTCGTGGCGCGGCCCCGTCAACGTCGAACGGTTCGCACCGTGAGCATGCTCACGGTCATAGCCGTGGTAGCGCTAGTCGTCTGTGCCTGGGTAACAGATTCATTTATCGCTGCACGAACGGAATCCCGCATAGCGCACGAGTTGCAGCGCTACTCTAATCTGCCAGTTCAACCTGCCGTCACCGCGGGCGGTTTCCCCTTCCTCTACGAAGCTGAACGGGGAAAATTGTCATCACTGACCGTCGACGCTCAAGATTTGGACGTCCCCGGCTTTGGCTTAGTCACTGTCCATTCATCAGCAACCAACATCGAGGCATCGCAACAAGACATCATTCACGGCCAAATTGAAAACGCCCCCGTGGAAACGATCTCGACAACGCTCTCGTTGGACGGGCTGGCACTAGGCGAGCGCCTCGGTATTACCGATTTGACCATTCGCCGTCTCGCAAACACTGCTCCTAACGGTGGCCAAGAATCCTCCGCCGTCTTTAGCGGTTCCATCGGCGGGATGGACGTGCCAGCAACAGTGGCAGTCAGCCTCCGCATTAAAGCTGACATTATTTCCATGGATGCCTACGAAGTTCTCGACGGACCAGCCAGCCGAGATAAAAACGCCCCTGTCGTGAAAGGCTCCGATATTCCCCATACTCTGAAAGAACAAATCAAAAAAGCGTTTTCACTCCAACTCGAAGGGAAATATCTCCCGCTACGGGCGCGGCCAGACTTTATTTATTGTGAAGGAGGCTCAATTTTCCTCCAGTCAAGCCAGCAAAACGTGACTATTAACCTCTCAGATCTCGCTCCCATGGCGAAGGAAGAACCCGGCCAAGCAAAATACGAAAAGGACCAGAAGTAAGAGAACATACGCCACGTCGGTGCCGTACTCACCCTCAGGTACGCTGGGCGCATGGCTGATAACGAGCAGAAGAGTCCGGTCACAAAACTCAATGGCAATGAGGCCGTCAATCGCGCCGCAAAGCAGGCACAGACGACAGCAGGTCGGAATATCCCGGGCTTCGGCGACCTCCCTATCCCTGATGACACCGCGAATCTACGCCAAGGCCCCTCTCTTCACGATGGCCTGCTGGCACTCCTCCCGTTAGTTGGAGTGTGGCGCGGCGAGGGACAAGGCAAGGACTTGTCCACGGGCGACGAATATCCATTTGGGCAGCAAGTTACCTTTTCACACGACGGACACAACTATCTGTCCTACGAATCGCGCACCTGGCGTTTAGATAGCGACGGACACGTATCCGGGCCCGGCGAGCGTGAATCAGGGTTTTGGCGTATCAACGACAAAGATGAGATCGAATTCGTATGCTCCCATGCCAGTGGCGTTGTGGAGATTTTCTATGGTCAACCCACCACAGAACGACAATGGGATGTACAGTCAGCATCAACGCTGGTCACTGCGTCTGGCCCCGCTACCCTCGGCCCCGGCAAGCGGCTCTACGGTTTGATGCCGAATAACCATTTGGGTTGGGTTGATGAACGCGCAATCGATAACGAATTGATTCCTCGTATGTCCGCAGAACTCACTCGGCACGCGGGATAGGACAACAGCACATCACACGCGGTGAGTGCCCCAAGGCGAGACCACGATAGTGGGTTCTACATATCATCAGCTCGGAGAACCCACTGCGGATACAGCCGTCACGGTCACTCCTGGACCGCTTCCGCCGCGATTGCCTCCACCTCATCTGCGGTATCCGGACGAGAGAACTCATATCCATCCAGACTCAGGACACGGGCAGCGATACGCACCGAGGACACTAACCACACCCCATCAGCGGCCTTCACTTCATCGAGTGTAAGGCGGCGCTCCTCACACTGCCACCCGCGCTCACGGGCAATATCAAACATCGACGCCTGTGTGGTCCCCGCGAGAATCCCCGCATCTGTCTTCGGCGTCACCATCCGGCGCCCCGACACAGCAATCACTGTCGAGGTCGGCCCCTCCAGTACTGCGCCATCATCAGAAATAAAAATGACATCATCAACACCATGCTCATGGGCATAGCGCAGAGCCGCCATATTCGCTGCGTATGACAACGTCTTTGCACCAATCAACGCCCACGGTGACCGCTGAGATATATCGAGACGAAATCCCCGCTGAGCAGACATCACTGTGACCCCGTCACGACGCCCACGTTCTACCGCTTCTGATGTCGGCGACACCGTAATCCACCCCGTTAGGCACCCCGTCGACTCCCGACCACGCGACAGCACCCACCGTAGACCACAATCACGATCAGCCAATTCCGGATATTTTTCTTTCCACGACGCAGCCGCCAGGTCCGTCGCCCGACACCACAAATCACGGTCAGGCTCAGGTAACCCCAGCATGTGCGCCGAACGTCGAAACCTCATCGCATGACGATCCATGTTTCGCACGCGGCCGCCTCGAAGCATCAGGGTTTCAAACACACCATCGCCTCGAATCGCGGCAAGATCATCAGCGTAGAGCAACGGCTGCGACGAATCATGAACGTACGGTTCTAGCGACGATGAATTCATGTCTGCGTGCAGCACAGACACAATCAATAGCGGTTTCTCATCAGATGGCTCGCGGGGTAATGGCGATGCCGGTACGGTAGCAGCAGGCATGGTGTCAATTGTATGACGAACCGCTCGCATCAATTGCGACGAGGACGTCGTGAGAACCACCCCAGGCACCGCTACACTGGCCCCGTGGCTATCCCTGAGACTCCGACCAACCCCCTGATCACTGGCGAGACTACGACCCCGGGCGCATACCAGAGCCCACTTCTCACTACCCTTCACGGAGCCGCTGACGCGCCCGATGGTCATCCGTCACGCGGCGTCGCGTGGCACTATGGCAACCCCCTCGGTGAGCAACGAGCATTCGAGCGTTCAGCGGGTGTCGTTGACCGTTCCCATCAACGAGTTCTCCGCATTACCGGGGATGACGCCCTCACGTGGTTGAATTCACTCATTAGTCAAAAGGTCGACGCCCTCATGCCGGGCATGACGACGCATGGGCTGATCCTCGATGCCAAGGGGCACATCGAACATGCCGTCACCATCGTGCGTCCACGTGGGGATGCGCCAGACACTGATGACCGGCAACGACCAGAAGAAAGCCACGCTGAATCCGGCAACCAGCCACTACTTTATCTCATCTGCACACCAGAACATGTCGATGCTCTTCGAACATATCTCACCCAGATGGTGTTTTGGTCACATGTGACTGTCGAGGACGCTGATGTCGCCCTTATCACCATCATGGGGCCCGACACTTCCGCCATCATCAACCAGATCACTCTAGAACCTCACCACTGGTGCCACAACACCATAACCTTTCATGATCACGTCATCGGCGACAACGACTCGATACACCTTCTCGTCCCGACTGCGGCACTCAAAGACACGTTCACTGCGCTGACCAATGCTGGTGCGACACCGACGGGACTCATGGCCTATGAAGCTGAGCGAATCAAAGCTGTGATCCCTGATGTTGCTCTCGACCTCGACGGGCGAACAGTGCCCCACGAAGTCGAAGCGTTCATTGGCCCCCACGCCAGTGGGCCAACCCAACTTGCCACCGCCAACGAGGGCCCGAGTGCCTCCTACGTCCACCTGAACAAAGGATGCTACCGGGGACAAGAAACTGTCTCACGCATCCACAACCTCGGACGTCCGCCGCGACTATTGGTTAAGCTTCATATCGACGGCTACTCCGGTCACCGCCCCTCCCCTGGCGATGCCATCACCTCGGGCGGGCGCACTGTTGGACGCATCGGCGCCGTCATTGATGACTGCGACGAAGGACCCATCGCACTCGGCCTGGTTAAGCGAGCCATCGTCGCGAAAACACTGACTAATAAGACACAGGTGAACTCGGCATCCGATCACAGTACACCCGCGCCCACCGCTCCGCCGCTAGAAGCTCAAGGAATTGCCCTCGCTATCGATCCCGACACCACGCACCTTGACGACGCCCCCAAAGCTGGGCGGTACGCCGTCGATAAGCTACGAGGGAAAGCTGAGTAAAGAGCGCTACCCCGCCCCGGGATACACACACCGCGTGTGTACTGGGATAACACCGCATTTCCACGATATCGCGCCCCCCATGCAGAATTTTTCGCCCGGAACCGGTAGGGTATGGGCAGGAAGAATCTATGAACTCGTCATGGGCCGGCGCAGGATTACCGCACCGGCCCGCTAACCCAAGGGGGTCAGACCATGGGTCGCGGCCGCGCCAAGGCAAAACAAGCCAAGGTAGCACGTCAGTTGAAGTACAACTCACCTGAGATGGACCTCGAGCGCCTTCAGCGTGAACTGACCGGACAACGGGAAGAAGACTCCCACGACAAGTGGGATCGTTGGGCAGAAGATGAGCCCAACGAAGACGACTGGCGCTAACCACCCTTAGGGGCATAGTCCCCTGGGTGCACCAGCACAACCCAACGAGAAATCATGGCCAGCACGGCACGGCTGTGCTGGCCGTTTTCGTGTGCGCAACGAGATGGCCTCAAACACTATTCCTCGCACATGAGGAGACCCGCCACGGTGCCGCCACACCTCCACCGTGAGCATCCAACATCTCGCACCTTACGTACACCTCACGCCTATGCCTGAGGATAATCTCCAACAAGCACAGCTCGCTCCTGCTCGCCCTCCTGCGCCACACGAACCCGGCCCAACACCCAACAATCCACATGCCGGGCAGTCAACAACGCCTGCGCACGATCAGCATCACCTGCACTCACAACGGCCACCATACCGACACCCATATTGAACGTCTTCTCCATCTCTGAGTCCGGAACAGACCCGAGCTCGGCAATCAAACGGAAAATGGGGCCAGGCGTCCACGACGCACGATCCATCTCCGCCACAAGCCCCTCAGGGATCACGCGCGCCATATTCCCCGCCAGACCACCACCAGTGACATGACAGAACGTGTGCGTTTCACACTCCTGGATAAGCTCCACACAATCCAGCGCATAAATCCGCGTTGGTTCCAACAATTCCTCGCCCAACGGACGGTCAAGTTCCTCCACGACACCATCAAGCGGCAGACCCGCATCCTCAAGCAACACCTTGCGAGCCAACGAATATCCGTTAGAGTGCAGCCCAGAGGACGCCATTCCAATAATCACATCGCCATCACGGACTCTATCTGGCCCTAAGACCTCCGCAGCCTCAACAACACCGACGCCCGTTGCAGAAATGTCATACTCGCCAGGCTTCATGACACCAGGATGCTCAGCGGTCTCCCCACCCAGCAACGCACACCCAGCCATCTGACACCCCTGAGCAATACCACCAACAATCTGCGCGACATGCTCCGGCACAACCTTGCCGATCGCAATGTAGTCCTGCAAAAACAACGGCTCAGCACCACACACCACGAGGTCATCAACAACCATCGCAACCAAATCTTGACCAATCGTGTCATGCCTATCCATTGCCTGAGCCACAGCAAGCTTCGTACCCACACCGTCCGACGACGCAGCAAGTAAGGGTTCCTTATATTCCCCCAATGCAAAAAGCCCCGCAAATCCACCGAGACCACCGCGAACCTCAGGGCGAGTCGCCTTCTTAGCTAATGGAGCAAACAGCTCAACAGCACGATCCCCAGCTTCAATATCAACGCCAGCCTCAGCATACGACGTGCCCTCAGCATGGGCCGCCGACGTATCACTGTCATGGGTACTCATCATTGACATATCGATTCCTCACTAAATAAAACTTTTCTACCAACGCACACTAACCACGGCAGTCCGCCACACAAGGCGACAACCGCCATGTCACAACCCACCCGAGGCCATGCTTTCTTGCAGACCACGAACCTCAACAGCATGCCGATCAAGATCCGGTAACCCCAACGGATAGTGACCATCGAAACACGCACAGCACAACTCTGACCGCTGTTGACGAGACGCAGCAACCATGCCCTCCACAGACACATACGCCAGCGAATCCGCACCAATCGACACGCGCACCCCCTCAACAACATCCCCAGGATCAACCTCATTGGCAACCAGCTCATCCACGGACGCAAAATCAATACCGTAGAAACACGGCCATTTCACCGGCGGCGACGCAATACGCACATGAACCTCCGCCGCCCCAGCATCGCGAAGCATCTTAACCAATGCACGCTGCGTATTACCACGCACAATCGAATCATCCACGACGACGAGTCGCTTCCCCGTAATAACCTCGCGCAGTGGATTCAGCTTCAAACGAATACCCAATTGACGAATCGTCTGCGACGGCTGGATAAAGGTACGCCCAACATAAGCGTTCTTGGTCAACCCCTCACCAAACGGGATATTCGACCCCTGCGCATAGCCCACTGCCGCCGGAGTCCCCGACGATGGAACCGGGATGACAAGATCACCATCGGCAGGCGCTTCCTCCGCCAACCGGCGCCCAATTTCCACACGGGTCGCATTCACCGCACGACCACGAATCGTGGAATCCGGGCGAGCCAAATACACATACTCAAACACACACCCGCGATGCTGCGACCGAGCAAAGCGATGTGACTGCACACCATCATCGTCAATAATGAGAAGCTCACCAGGCTCAACCTCACGAACAAACGTGGCACCAACAATGTCTAACGCACACGTTTCCGACGCGACAACCCACCCCCGTTCCAACCGGCCAAGGCACAACGGGCGAACACCATGAGAATCACGGGCAGCATAAAGCTTCTCGCCATCCGTAAACGTCAGACAAAACGCACCACGAAGACGCGGCAACAGGTGATCAGCAGCCTCCACAAGTGACGTGTCCTCATCGTGGTAGTACGCCAACAATGCGCACATGACATCCGAATCCGTGGGATCTGTTGCTGGATCAATCAACCCGTAAGCAGCTGCTTCCTCACGCAGCTCTCCCTGGTTAATCAAGTTCCCGTTGTGGCCCAAGGCTACGTCGCCACCGCTTCGGGCTGTACGGAACATAGGCTGCGCATGCTCCCAACGAACACCACCCGCAGTGGAATACCGAGTATGCCCAATAGCCACATGACCATGAAGCGATGAGAGCACCGGCTCGTCAAAAACCTGCGACACCAATCCCAAATCTTTAAACACCAGGATTTGTTGCCCGTCGCCAACTCCAATCCCGGCAGCCTCCTGCCCACGATGCTGTAAGGCATACAGCCCGTAATACGCTAACTTCGCAGTGTCCTCCCCCGGCGCATACACACCAAAGACACCACACTCTTCATGCGGTTCAGTCTCACCGTGAACATCAAGATTGTTCGGCGCAACCACCTCATCAGATACACCAGAATGGGCCACTGAGGGCCTGGTCGTGAACGGCTCGGTCGCAGTGGGGGCATTCGCCTCTACACACCGCAGATCAACACAATCAGTGCGCGACACTCCCCTTACTGTAATAACAGTTGCTGGTTTTCCCAACTAAATCACGACGAAGCCCTCCGTTGACGAACCTGAGGAAGCCAGCGAGACACCTCCGCCGCACGAGAACCAGAGAACTCAACCTCAGTGTCGCAGTCCTCCCAGGACACGATTCCCAACGCGAGACGTAACCACGTGAGAGCATCAGTCTCCACAACATTTGGCGGCGTCCCCCGCGTATGACGTGGTCCTTCAATACACTGCACTGCAGCAAAGGGGGGAATGCGAACCTCCACACTATGACCCGGAGCGTCAGCTTCCAAGGCCTTCACGCTAGCGCGAATTGCACGGGCAACTACACTTCGCGGGGGGCGTTCTACATTCTGTGGATCCATCGCCCACGACCGCACCTGCTCCAGGGACGCGACAAGCTCCCGCGCATCATTTTTCTTGGTCACTCACTAACTGTATCCCCAACCCCTACAATGCAAGAGACAAATAGTTCATAACCCACAACATTGCGGGGACGAACACGTCAACAAAAGGACACCATGACTACGAACGACACCACATCCACCCACGACACACAGCCAAGCAAGCAACGCAACAACAGCGTCACTCTGCGATTCCTCGCCGCCCCCAACGATATCCTCCTCGCCGGTGCCATGGGCGTCCACGGCGGTCGTGTCCTCGAGTGGATCGACAAATCTGCCTACGCCTGTGCCGTCGGCTGGTCTGGCGCCTACTGTGTTACGGCATACGTCGGACACATCCATTTCACACGCCCCATCCCCTCCGGACACCTCGTCGAAGTACGATCCACAATCGCCTACACCGGCCGATCCTCGATGCACATCATCAACGAAGTGTTCTCCGCCGACCCCCGCGACGGCTCCTTTAGCCGCGCCTGCGACTGCCTCGTCATCTTCGTTGCCGTCGACAACAACGGAAAATCCATTCCCGTCCCCACGTGGGAACCAACAACGGATGAAGAAAAGCGAGTCCACGACGCCTCACTATCCCGCGTCGATCTGCGTAAAGCCATCGAAAATGAAATGCTGAAGCAGAGCTACACAGAAGATTCGACTGCCCCAGAACTCGTCACCCGATTCATGGCAAAACCACAAGACGTGAACTGGGGAGGCAAAGTCCACGGCGGCACCGCCATGGCCTGGATCGACGAAGCGGCCACCGCCTGCACCATGGAATTCGCCGGGCACCGCACTGTTGCCGTCTACGCCGGAGGGATCCGATTCTACCGCCCCATCCAGATCGGAGACCTTGTCGAGGTCAACGCACGCATCATCCGCACCGACACACGATCTATGCAGGTCAGCGTGCACGTATATGCCGGTAACCCACGGGAAGGACGCAGCGGCATGAAGCTCGCCATCCACGCATCCACCACCTACATGGGTATCGATACCGACGGCAACCCCCTCGCAGCCCGACAATTCATTCCCACCACCGAGGAAGACAAGCGACTAGCCGAGCACGCTGAAACATTACGTCACCTCCGCGAAGAGTTCCATCCACGCCCCCTAGTCTCAGAAAACCCCGTGACGAAACGAATTCATTAACATACGACCACAGAAGACCAACCAGAGCACTACCTGACGCGTCGAGCGGCTCTCTGCCCGTGTGGGCAGAGAGCCGCTCCAATCTTATTACTCCACCACGGAGTTCGCGCCCGCAGCATGAGCAAAGAGACGAGGGAGCGTCGATGACCATGCCTCACGCAACTCTGCGACGGGAAGAACAATCTCACCGCCATCACCCAGAGCCACTGTCACACACGCTGATGTTTCCTGTGACGAACCGCACGCCACCGATGTCACAGAACCCAAGCGACGCACCGGAATACCATAGTGGTCCGCACGGGATACCACCTTCTCACCGTCACCAGGCTTACACGCAACCACCACTCGGTTAGCGGACTCCGAGAACAGCGCAGCACAGGGATCCTCATGCACCTGGGAAACATCCACACGAAGCCCCACACCTGAGATCATCGCCAACTCCGCCAAACCCTGCGCCAAGCCCCCTTCCGAAAGATCATGAGCAGCCGTCACCACCGGCTCCACGTCAGGATCCGCCTGTTCACAGAAGAAGCCTCCTAAAGCGGCCGTCGCCGACAAATCCACCTGTGGAGGAAGCCCAGCAAGGGCACCATGCTCAACCTGCTGCCAGATCGACCCCCCCAGCTCATCATGGGTCTCCCCCAACAGATATAGTTCTTCATACTCGACGCCAGCACCACCCGCTGTCTCACTCGCCGTGGACGCATCACCCACAGAGACCACATGATCCGGATACGCTGCACCCAACACATGACTGATATGACGATCCACTGACTGCACCACGCCAGCCACACCGACAAGCGGCGTCGGCAAGATAGACTCCGACCCCGTCTGATTATAAAACGACACATTGCCACCCGACACCGGAATAGCCAGCTCACGGGCACCATCCGCCAAGCCATGAACCGCCTCACGGAACTGCCACATCACCGCAGGATCCTCCGGCGAACCAAAGTTCAAGCAGTTCGTCACCGCCACCGGGCGTGCACCCGTCACAACCACATTGCGGTACGCCTCCGCCAGTGCAAGGCGCGCACCCACATTGGGATCAAGCTTCGTATACCGCCCCGACGCATCCGCCGACACAGCAACACCACGGCCTGTCTCTTCATCGATACGCAATACACCAGCATCAGCATTCTGCGCGGCCACAGTGTTACCCATGACATAACGGTCATACTGGTTTGTAATGAACTCACGCGAACATAACGCGGGCGACGCTACCATGCGCAACCACGTCTCACGCAACTCATCAGCAGTAGCCGGACGGGCGAACCCCGCCGCCTCCACTCCAGGAGCTTGCAGCTCATCCTGCCACTCGGGCCGCTCATACGGGCGGTCATACACTGGGCCCTGATGAGCAATCGTATGCGCCGGAGCATCAACGACAACCTCACCACGATGGCGAATCACCAGATGGTCCCCATCGGTCACCTCACCGATCTCCGCACACGTCACATCCCAGTGCGCACAAATCTCACGGAAACGCTCCACGTTCTCCGGTGTCACCACCGCGCACATGCGCTCCTGAGACTCCGAGGACAAAATCTCCGCCGCTGTCATATTCTCCGCACGCAAGGGCACCGCATCAAGGTTGACCTCCATACCGCCATCACCTGCAGCTGCAAGCTCAGAGGTCGCACAGGACAACCCAGCACCACCCAGATCCTGGATGCCCACAACGATGCCTGCATGATACAGATCCAGGCAACACTCGATCAGTACCTTTTCAGCAAAAGGATCGCCCACCTGTACCGACGGCAATTTACGCTCAGCACCATCCTCGAACGTATCCGAGGCCAACACGGACACTCCACCAATGCCGTCAAGCCCTGTCCGGGAACCAAACAACATCACCTTGTTTCCTGTGCCAGAGGCGAAAGCTAACTTCAGATCCTCCACTTTCAAGGTCCCCACACACAAAGCATTCACCAAGGGATTCCCGGCATAGGACTCATCGAACACCGTTTCCCCACCAATATTCGGCAACCCCAAACAGTTGCCATACCCACCAATGCCTTCCACAACACCTGGGAGAACACGCTGCGTATCTGGTGCATCAGCAGGGCCAAAGCGTAACTGGTCCATGACAGCAATCGGCCGGGCACCCATTGCCATAATGTCACGCACAATACCGCCAATACCCGTCGCCGCCCCCTGATGCGGCTCCACATACGACGGATGATTATGTGACTCCACACGGAACGTCACCGCATTACCGTCGCCAATATCAATCACACCAGCATTCTCACCAATACCAGCAAGAATCTTCGATGACATTTCCTCCGTCATCGTCTCGCCGAAATACCGAAGGTGTACTTTGGATGATTTATATGAACAATGCTCCGACCACATCACGGAATACATTGCCAATTCCGCATCGGTAGGCCGGCGACCCAAAATCTCTTTAATCCGGTCGTACTCGTCATCTTTCAATCCCAACGACGCATACGGCTGCGACGCGTCAGGATCAGCAACTGCGTGAGCAACCGTGTCATTCGTCTGGTTCGCCATCATTTACACTCCCACCGAATCAAGAACCGAATGAATCAAACCCAGCCCATCCGTCGACGGGCCAGTCAACAATTCCACCGCATGCTCTGGATGTGGCATCAACCCGACAACACGGCCATCCGCACTCGACACACCCGCAATACCATTGATCGAACCATTGAAGTTATCCGTATAACGAAAAACGACACGACCCTCATCCTCCAACTGAGAGATCGTGTCGGCAGGTGCTTGGAATCGGCCTTCGCCATGCTTCGCCGGAACCACAATCTTCTGCCCTTGTGCAAACGCAGCCGTCCATGGTGTCGATGTCCGTTCTACCGACAAACAGGTATCCACACAATGAAAATGAAGGCCCTTATTCCGCGTCAACGCACCCGGAAGAAGGCCTGCCTCCTGCAAAATTTGAAACCCGTTACAGATACCCAACACAGGAAGCCCTTGGCGGGCCCGCCGGACAACCTCACCCATCACAGGCGCCAAGCTGGCAAGCGCTCCAGCCCGAAGGTAATCACCATAGGAAAAGCCACCAGGAACAATCACTGCATCAACGCCGTGGACATCGGCGTCAGCATGCCACAAGCGCACCACCTCGGCACCACCCAGGCGAGCAGCACGAGCAGCATCACCATCATCAAGTGTTCCCGGGAATGTCACCACACCAATACGCGCCATCAGCGATCACCTTCGCCCGCAGCAATCGTTCCATTAGCCGTGTCATCAGCATGCTCGACAACAACGTCATAATCTTCAATGACCGTATTGGCCAACAATGTCGACGCTAAACGGTCCAGTTCTTCATCCGACACGGACCCATCGACATCCAACACAAACCGCTTGCCCTGGCGAACGTCGTGAACCCCCTTCACACCAATCCGCCCCAACGCACGCAGAACCGCTTGCCCCTGCGGATCTAAAATCTCAGTTTTCGGCATGACATTGACAACAACTCGAGCCACAGTGGCGCTCCCTATCAGGTCCGTTGACTACACCACGGATAACCCTACCGAATAGTTGGGGAAGTCAACCAGTTGAGACAGCGCCCGTCCGACGAGCACCATGCCACGAGCACCCCCGCGCTTTAGCCGCCCTGATGTTTGTCCCCCGCCACCTGCGGCGTGGGCTGAGGCGTCGCTGCCGAATCCTTCGCTGCATGCACCTCAGACTCCATCTCCTCTGGGGCCGCTACGTACGGAATGTCTCCAGAAAGTACCGCGTTGACACGATCTTTATCCACCGTCTTGGTCCACACACCCACAACAAGCGTTGCCACCGAGTTACCAGCAAAATTTGTCAGCGCCCTAGCTTCTGACATGAAACGGTCGATACCAGCAATAATCCCGACACCATCCAAAAGTTCAGCACGGTGTGCCTGTAAACCACCGGCCAAGGTTGCCAGACCAGCACCCGACACACCCGCAGCACCCTTCGACGCAATCATCATGAACACCAAGAGCCCAATTTGTTCCCCCACGTTCAGCGGCTTGTGCATAGCATCAGAAATAAAAATCGACGCCATAGTCAAATAAATAGCCGTACCATCGAGGTTAAACGAATACCCCGTAGGAACCACAATGCCGACAGTGGACTTATCAACACCCACATGCTCCATTTTCCGGATCAGCGTCGGCAGCGCAGACTCCGACGACGACGTCGCAAAAATCAGCAGATATTCACGGGCCAAATACTTCACCAGTTTAAAAATGCTAAACCGAGTACACGCATAGAGCACCAACCCCAACACACCGAAAATGAAAATCACACACGTGACATAAAAGCAGAGCATCAACAAGACAAGCTGCTTGACCGCATCGAACCCAGTGGAGCCCACCACCCACGAAATAGCTCCAAATGCCCCAATAGGAGCTGTCCACAGAACCATCATCAAGACTTTAAAAACCAGCTTTTGCACCTGAGCAATTGCCCGTAGTAACGGCTCCCCCGCTGACCCCATCGACTGGATAGCAAAACCACACAAGAGAGCAATAAAAAGAGCTTGAAGGACAGAACCACTAATCACAGCCGAAAATAAAGTGTCTGGCACAACAGACATAATGAATCCACTCAACCCATGTGCAGATTCTTTACCACTCTGAATAAACGACATCCCCGATCCGGCCTTCGGCATGGCCAGATCCGACCCCGGCTTCACAAGGTTGCCAACAACAAGCCCAATAGCCAGAGCAAACGTTGACATCACGATGAAGTACATCAACGAAATCACACCAGCACGCCCCACCGATGCAGCTGCCCGCACAGAACCAATGCCCAACACAATCGTGCAGAAAATGACAGGCGAAATCATCATTTTGATCAACGCGACAAAGAGTTTGCCCAGTAACTCAAATTTGACCGCCACATCCGGTGCAACCAACCCGAGAATGATGCCAGCAAAAACAGCAACAATGACAGAGATGTAAAGCCAATGCGACTTATCTTTTTTCTCGTTCTTGGATCCCACGATCCGAACTGCCGAAGAGCTCATGGGGTGAGATGCTACACTCGAACATCCCTGCACAGATAACAATTATCGAAACACATCACCCCCGAGACGAAACAGCCACAAGACGGTACTCCTCAGAGGAGACCTGGCATATACGACGGGCATGAGCATCGAACTCACACGCCGCCTCACAGGTCTTCTCACGCCCCCTTCGCGAGCCCAGCCGACACCTCACTCATCAACCGCACCAGAACGCTGAACCAGCCACGCATACTCAAACGCTGTTTGTTTCCATTGCTCATAGCGACCAGACACACCCCCATGGCCCGCGGTCATCTCAGTTTTCAGACACACGTCAACATTCGGCACCGTCGCCCGAAGCTTAGCGACCCACTTCGCAGGCTCCACATACAAAACACGAGTGTCATTCAAACTGGTTAAAGCAAGAATCGGCGGATACGTATTCTCAGCAGAAACATTGTCATACGGCGCATACGACGCCATGTACTCATATACCTCAGGATCATGAAGCGGATCACCCCACTCATCCCACTCAATCACCGTCAATGGAAGCTCCGGCATCAAAATCGACGTCAGGGGATCCACGAAAGGAACCACCGCCTCAATTCCTGAGAACCGGTCCCCTGCCATGTTGGCAACAGCTCCCATCAGCAAGCCACCCGCAGACCCGCCAAGCGCCACCATATGGTTACTATCAGTGATCCCCCGCCCAATCAGATCATCAGCAACGTCAATGAAGTCGTTGAACGTGTTTTTCTTCGTCAGCATCTTGCCATCGTCGTACCACGACCGCCCCATCTCGCCACCACCACGGACATGTGCGATAGCGAACACAATTCCACGATCAAGCAACGATAACCTGGCTATCGAGAACGATGGATCCATCGATGCCTCATAGGAGCCATACCCATAAAGAATCGTCGGGTGGGGGCCGCCAGCCGGAAGACTATCGGCCACACCATCCTCCGATGAATGGTCGATATCCGCCCGATAGATCAACGATACCGGCACACGCACACCATCTTGCGCTGTCGTCCACATCCGACGCGCAACATACTCGGAGGGGTCATACCCCCCCTGGACAATCCGCTGCTTACGGACCACCCGTTCACCGGTGGATAGGTCATAATCAAACACCAAGCTAGGAGTCACAAAAGACTCAAAGCCCATGCGGATATAGGGAGCCTCCCACTCTGGATTTCCACCCGTCCCCGCGCTATACAAGTCCTCATCAAACTCAATGGGACAGAAATCTCCGACGCTACCATCAATAAAAGAGAACAGCCCCAACTTATTCATAGCGTTTTCGCGATAACCAACAACCATATGCTCAGCGAAAACATCCACGCCTTCAATCCGACGACCCGCCTTGTGAGCAAGCACAACATCAAGGTCATCCAAACTAGACAATGGCCCAGCCGCAGCCATCCCCAACTCGAAATCGACACCATGGGCATTGTGAACAATGACCCAGCGGTCCTCCCCATCAATCACGGCATGATCAACGTCGTACTGCACACCAGTTTGTCGCGGAAGGATACACTGCAACTCACCTGTCACACGCTCTGGATCAAGATTGTTGGACGCATCATCTCCAGGGGCTCCGACCTCTAGGAACCACACTTCCGACGTCACTTTCGAGCCGACCTCAATCATGACGTACTTCTCTGAACGCGTGGTACCACACCCAACCCAAAAGCGCTCGTCGTCCTCACGGAATACGCAGACATCCTCATCCGCCGACGTCCCTACACGGTGGCGCCATACCTCGTTCGGGCGCCAGGAGTCATCCACACGCTCGTAAAACAACCAATCGGACCCCACCCAGGTCGCCCCATAACCGATGCCGTTGATCTCATCCTCAAGGATTTCACCCGTACGCAAATCCTTAATACGCAGATCAAACCGCTCATCACCGGTCGTATCAGTCGAAAATGCCAGAAAATTCCCATCACCTGAGACACTCGAGGCGCCCAACGAGAAGAACTCCGTCCCCTCCGCGAGGACATTTGAATCCAAAATAATCTGCTCATTCTCGGGAGCGGATTGCGCATCAATCGTTGGTGGCGTCCAGTCCTTCGCCGTATCACCAGTCATTGTCACAGGAATACGACACGAAACCCCATAACTCTTTCCTTCACGACTACGGCCGTAGTACCACCATCCTCCTAAGCGAACCGGCACCGACAAATCCGTCTCCTGCGTGCGGCCCTTGATCTCCTGGAAAATCGCGTCACGCAGCGGGTCGAGACCACGCGTGCGTGCCTCTGTGTACTCATTTTCCGCCCGGAGATAGGCTAACGTTTCCGGGCTGTCTTTGTCCCGTAGCCATTCGTAATTGTCGACAACATCATGCCCATGATGCGACCGGGTCGTCGGGCGCACATGAGCCACCGGCGGCTGAGGATACTCGTTGTCGTTGAGATACTCGGAAGTGTTAATCGTGTGATCAACGTCAGTGTGAGACATAGCCACTACCCTACTGGGAAGGCAGGCATGCCCACGCGGAGGACTCGATACTCGCAATCAGTCCACTATGCAGACGGGCCAATCCAGTCAGAGAACTTTAGGCCAGAGACACGCTCATACGCTTCCACATACTTGTCACGCGTAGCCTCCACAATAGATCCCGGCAACGCCGGTGGTTGTACCCCCGACTCACGCGACCACCCTGACTTCGGCCCGACCAACCAGTTACGCAAATACTGCTTATCGAAGCTCGGCTGACGATGCCCCTCCCTGTAGCCGTCCTTCGGCCAGTACCTCGAGGAATCAGGCGTCAAGACCTCATCAGCCAATGTCACATTGCCCTCATCGTCCACACCGAATTCAAACTTGGTGTCGGCCAAAATCAAACCGCCCTCGTCGGCAATCGCTGCTGCCTGAGAATACAAAGACAGGGTTGCCTCACGAATCGCTTCCGCTCGACGGTCACCCAGATGGTCAAGAACATAGTTGAAATCAACGTTCTCATCATGGCTACCGAACTCCGCCTTCGTCGCCGGAGTGAAAATCGGCTCCGGCAGCTTCGACCCCTCCACTAAACCATCTGGAAGTTCGATGCCACACACACGGCCAGTCTCGTTGTATTCCTTAAGCCCTGAACCGGTCAGATAACCACGCGCGACGCACTCAAACGGAATCATCTTGAGCTTCGTGCACACCAACGCGCGACCCAAGGACTCCTCCGGAATCCGCTCATCATCAACCGGCCCCACCAAATGATTAGGCATATCAAGCTGCTCAAAAAAGAACGTGCTCATCGCCGTGAGAATTCGACCTTTATCAGGGATATGAGTATCCAGAATATAGTCAAACGCGGACACGCGATCCGAGGCGACCATCAACAAGGTGTCGTCATCGATCTCATAATTCTCGCGGACCTTGCCTGCAGAAAGGTGCTCATATGAAGAGAGTTCTGGGCGCATGGCCCGGTATGTTACTCCCCTGAACTCAAAAACCCGATTTATAGCCCTACTCGGAACAATGAGACCGTCACAACTACTACGGCGACTACCCAATCAATTTCATCTCACGAGCAACCCGAGGAAGAACGAACACCAACGACCTCCGCCACGCACCGAAATCATGCGCACCTGGAACCTCATGGAACGATGACTCGATCCCAGACTTCCGCGCCAAACGATTCATATACCTCAAATCACGGCCAGACGATGTGTCCGCTTCACCAGAGATAAACAAGCCCTTGATACCCGAAAATCTCCGCCTGTTCAGGATATCCTCCGGATTAACGCGCTGATAAGCCTGCAGATTTCCACCGAAGTACGTATCGGCATTCGCCTGAGCCGTCAGCGCTCCTGGCGTACGAGCCCCCGAAAAATCGAGAAAGTACCGATACGGCCTCGGATTATTCACCACTGCCTGAAAAGCACAGGTACCGCCATAGCTCAACCCGCCGATCGCCCACTGCTGTGGATCACGCGACACCTGGAAATAACGTTGTATTTGTTGCGGAACATCGGTATCCATGTACGTCTGCACTTTGTTCTTATCTGTATCAAAACAGCCTAAATCCTGAACACCATTGCCCGTCGTATTAATAGCGACAATCACCGGCGCCAAACCACGATGAGCCCGCTCAAAATTGTGAAGAGCCTCCCCAGCATTGCCCAAGTCAAACCATTGTGATGCTGTCCCCGGTAGACCATTCATCAAAACGATGACTGGCAGCAAGGGACGAGGATTAGCGAAATACGCCGGCGGCAAATAGACCTGGGCTGTGGTTGTCTGAAAATGCGACACGGGCGTTGGAATCATGAAAGGAACAAGGACACCGGTGTTCCGCATCATTGCTCCTCGCCACACATGGGCAATGGTGCCCCCATGGGGTGGGATAAGTGGCGTCGCATGCCCCTGAACGTCCTTGTATTGTGCTGTTGTGTAGGAATCCGGCCCCACCAAGGAGTTCACTGAGGGATACAGTGCAAAACTATTATTGACAACGTTGATGCAGGCAATAGAGCCAAAAACCACGGCAACACATGCCCCTATGGCTTGTACCCACGTATCTTTACGGCCCCATCGACCACCGGTCTCCTGGTCGCCTCGCCCCACAATGCGCCCTCCACTCACGAGGGACATCACGGTACACCCCACTATGAGAACAAAAGCCCACCCTGCGACGTAAATACCCGCGGGGGTTGCTCCCCCAAACGGCTTCCACACCTTTTCCAACAGTGCCCACACCGCCGCAACCACACCGGTGACCGCACTGACGATCGCACATGCTATACGCACAGCACCGCTGACACTCCGGACGCGAGCCGTCGAGATAAAGAAGAAGCCTATCACCAGAATGATGACAAGAGCATTAATTATCGACGGCGTCCATCCCACAAGGAGAACATCTCCAAGAATATGCACCTGCCCATCATACGGTGCTGCACTTCACCTAGGCACTATCGTTAGGTCGACAATAACGGTCACGCCATCACGACCTTCCAACCACTAGGCCGACCCGAGGATTACACAATGTCGCCCGGCGCGTACACCGACGCCTCGGGGTGTTCAGCAACAATCTCGTCGACTCGGGCCACAACTCGATCAATCTGTGAGCCCGCCGCACCAATAAATACTCGCCGGTCTGCGAGTGCAGCATCGAGTTGCTCACGTCCCAGTGGCAGGCGGTCATCAGCAGCGAGACGCTCAATGAGGTTTTGTTCCGCACCCTTCTCACGCATGTCAAGTGCCGTCGCCACGGCGTTTTCCTTGATAATCTCATGGGCTTCTTCACGCCCCACCCCAGCGCGGATGGCGGCCATGAGAACTCGTGTTGTTGCCAGGAATGGGAGGTATCGTTCGAGCTCTTTGTCAATCATGGCGGGGAAGGCGCCGAATTCCTTCAGCACCGTCAGGAGGGTTTCCACCATGCCATCGATGGCAAAGAATGCATCGGGGAGAGCCACACGACGCACCACCGAGCAGAAAACATCGCCCTCATTCCACTGTTGGCCAGCGAGATCCGCGGTCATCGTCTGGTAGCCGCGAAGAATGATCTGGAGTCCACCGATACGTTCGCATGAGCGAGCGTTCATCTTGTGTGGCATCGCGGACGAACCGACCTGGCCCTCTTTAAATCCCTCGGTGACCAGTTCGTTTCCGGCCATGAGGCGGATCGTCATGGCCAGTGATGATGGCCCCGCACCCAACTGCACCAGGGTGGACAAGACATCGTAGTCAAGGCTGCGAGGATACACCTGACCAACTGAATCAAAGCATCGCGACATGCCCAGATACTCGGCTACGGCCTTTTCCAGTCGGTCAAGCTTGTCTTCGTCCCCCCCGACGAGGTCGAGCATGTCTTGCGACGTGCCCATCGGTCCCTTAATTCCGCGAAGGGGATAGCGTGACATGAGGTTGTCCAGGCGCTCATAGGCGACAAGAATCTCATCGGCCGCAGAGGCGAAGCGTTTCCCCAGTGTAGTGGCCTGAGCAGCGACATTATGCGACCGACCCGCCATGACCTGATCACGGTAGCGGACAGCCCACTCACTGACCATGCGAAGGACGGCGACCATCCGGTCCCGCACATGTTCCAGGGACCGGTAGATCTGGAGCTGCTCAACGTTTTCGGTGAGATCACGACTGGTCATCCCTTTATGGATATGTTCGTATCCTGCGAGGGAATTAAATTCTTCGATCCGAGCTTTCACATCATGCCTGGTCACACGCTCGCGAGCTGCAATAGAATCCAGATCGATCGTGTCGACGACAGCTTCGTAGGCCTCGATCGCTCGATCAGGAACCTCAACGCCTAATTCTCGCTGAGCACGAAGGACGGCAATCCAGAGTCGACGCTCCATGATGATTTTGTGCTGCGGACTCCACAGGTTTACCAGCTCAGGCGAGGCATACCGGTGCGCTAAAACATTCGGTATGCCTGCTTTTAGAGGCGTGTTCACCTTCTGCACAGAATCGGACGATGCGTTCTCAGTCTTGTTCTCAGCCACAGCGCTAGTGTAGCGGTCTCACCACCACCCGCGCCCATCATGTCTGAGCAATTCTGCCTCGAAACGTGTCGCTACCGATGCCGCTGCTCAAGGAATGGCTTCATGCGTTGACATGCCTCCCGCATCTCCTCCGGAGTGCCTGCGTAGCTTACACGCACGTATTTCTTCCCCAGTGCTTTGTCGGCGCTGCCATCAAAGTCAGTGCCTGGAGATACAGACACACCCGTGGCGTCGAGAAGCTCCCGAGCAAATGCCACAGAATCATCGGTGTAGTCCGACACATCAACCCAGAAGTAGAACGCACCGTCCGATGGGGCGAAACGAGGAAGACCAATCTTAGGCAACTCCTCGTTGAGGATATCGCGGTTTTCCCTGTAGCGTTCGACGTGCCCACGGAGTTCAGCTAATGCGTCGTCATCAAACACGCGTGTCGCCGCAACTTGGGATAACGCTGGGGCGCAGAGCGAAATGTTTCCAAGGATGTTCTCAATCGTCTCCCGCAATGTTGGATCGTCGGGAATGATAAGCCATCCCAGACGCCACCCCGTCATGGAGAAGTATTTCGACGTTGATCCAATGACAACAGAGCGGTCAGAAATCGACCGCGCAGTAACGGTGGGGCGACCGAAGCTGATCCCGTGGTAAATCTCATCGGAGACCAACACCGTCTTGGTGTCATCACACCACTGGGCGATCGCACGTAATTCGTCGGGATCAATGATGGACCCCGTCGGATTGTTTGGTGAAGTAATCAACACCATATCCGGCTTATTGCCCGCACGCTCAAGCTCCTCAAGGTGCTGGCGCGTCATATGGAAACGAGTCTCTGCCGTTGTGGGGATATCAATGAACGAATTTCCCAAAGCCTGAAGCACGTTTCGGTACGCGGCATATCCAGGGCTAGACACAGCAACAGTCCCACCAAAAGGCAAGCACGCAGCAAAAATAGCCACGAACGCGCCAGACGATCCCGTCGTCACGATGACATTATCTGCCGTCGTGTTCACCCCGTAGGTCTCCGCATGCCACCGGGCAATACGCTCACGCAGCGGCTGAATACCTAATGCCTCGGTATAGCCCAACTTGTCGTTATCAATTGCATCAATGGCGACATCCCGAACGACACGTGGCGCAGGAGACGATGGCTGGCCAATACACAACGGAATCGTATCGTGCTTTTCTGCCTCTCGCTGCGCAGTCAGCGCCACCATTTCCATCGTATAAAAAGGATCAGCGTGCCCGCGTTGAATAGCTAAACCGTAATCTTTTCCAGAGCTATACGAACCCGAATGATGGTCACTCGAATAGTTCATCCCTGAGCAGTCACTTGAACCCGAATTGTCACGTTCCACAGTTACTCTGTACTCCTCCACCTCAGTATGAGATCCCGATACGGCCATCGACGGCTTTTTGAGCAATATCACGACGATAATGACCGCCAGGCAACGATATACCCTCCAATGTTCGGTACACCTGCGTCCGAGCGTCCTCCAGATCACAGCCCCGCCCGACAACACTGAGAACCCGGCCCCCTGATGACACCAAACGATCCCCCAGCCTGGCGACACCAGCATGGCGAACACCATTCTTCTCCGAACCAGGTTCTGCTCCAGAGATCGGATCACCCTTCCGCGGGCCAGCTGGGTACCCTTGCGCCGCTAACACCACCGTCACAGCATACCCATCTTTCCAGGTCAACGGTGGTAGATCAGCCAGGTGGCCTGTCGCTACTGCGTTCAATACACCCGCCAGCGGGGTGTCCAAGAGCTCCAGCACCGCCTGAGTCTCCGGGTCGCCGAAACGACAATTAAATTCGACTACCGCCGGGCCGTCCTCCCCCCATGCCAGACCGGCGTACAACAAACCAGTAAAAGGACAGCCACGCGTCACCATTTCCGATGCCACCGGCTGCACAACCTCATCAACAATCTGCTTCACCGCCCCCACTGACAGCCATGGCAGCGGCGCATACGCGCCCATCCCTCCCGTGTTCGGCCCCGTATCCCCCTCGCCTACCCGCTTGTGGTCCTGTGCAGGCAACAGCGGCACAACTGTATCGCCATCAACCAGGCAGAACAGGGAAATCTCTGGCCCGTCAAGGAACGACTCCACTAACACCGGGTGACCAGATTCCAACACCGCAACCGCATGGTTTCGCGCCTCGTGGCGATTCTGTGTCACCACGACACCCTTGCCCCCGGCAAGCCCATCATCCTTGACGACAAACGTCGGACCGAAACCATCCAATACCCCGTCAATATCGGCAGATCCCGCGCCCGGCTGGACAGACTCCGCCCGCGCCGTACGGACACCGGCAGCCTTCATGACATCTTTGGCGAAGGCCTTTGACCCCTCAATCTGGGCAGCCTGCTCACTTGGGCCAAACACCGCGAAACCAGCATCGCGGAGAGAATCAGCAACACCAGCAACCAACGGTGCCTCTGGGCCAATGACCACCAAGTCCGCAGACAACGATGCCGCCAGATCCACGACCTGAGCAGCGTCGTTACCATCCGTATCTGGGTGCACATCAGCAATCGCTGTCATACCAGGGTTGCCTGGGGCAACGTGGAGGCCAGTCACCTGAGGGTCTTTGGATAACGAATAGAGAAGAGCGTGCTCACGAGAACCATTACCCAGGACAAGTATCTGCATGCCTATCACTCTAAGGCACTGACCCGCATACCACGTTTTTTCACTGTCCCGACGATGGCTACGCTGGATATATGGCTACCGTATTCACAAAAATCATCAACGGGGAGATTCCCGGCCGATTCGTCTACAGAGACGACACCGTGGCCGCATTCCTCACCATCGAACCCATCGCCTACGGGCATACGTTGGTCGTCCCCGTCAAGGAAGTTGACCGCTGGACCGACCTGAGCGCCGACGAGTGGACGCGCGTCACCACTGTCGCCCAGCATATCGGGCGCGCAATCACGGCGGCTTATGACGCACCCCGGGCAGGAATGCTCATTGCCGGGTTTGAGGTTCCTCACGCCCACGTGCATGTCTTCCCTGCCTTCGATATGTCCGGCTACAGTTTGCAGAACATCATGCGCGCCGACGACACCGACGCCGATGCTATGGATGCGGCTGCGGCAAAAATCCGCGCCGAACTCACGAAAGCTGGCATTGACACGGGTGTGGCATAACCTCTGGTAGGTGACCAACCGCGTACGACGAGCACAGCAGTGCGTCCATTGATGGTCGCGACATCCGTCCCACAGGCGCGTGTTCGTCGGGCGTGGAGCCGGAAACATGGCAGGCGAGAAGAGAAGGTAATCGGTGACACTGAAGTTGCTCGGGGCATCCACTCGGGTGCGCGAAAAGCTGACCTGGAGAGCTCTGCGGAGCAAGGTATCATTTTTGCTCTCCCGGCGAACCCGGTGGGAGGGTGCGGCAGACCCACGTCAGAGCGATAACGCTCGAGATACCCGTCGCCGCTTTGCCCGTCTGCCTTTTATGGCACGGATTCCCGACATGGGGCGCCTACCTGTCGAGGACTTTAGCCTGCTTCGGGAGGATGACAAGCCTCCTGTTCTCTGCGTCCACGGGATGATAGGTGCAAAAGGAAACTGGGAGGTCCTTGCTCCTCATATCACTGACCGCCGCGTGTTCTGCGTTGACTACGGTGACGCAGGTACCGCCCCCGTGGACAGAAGTACCGATGACCTCGCTGCACAGATTATTGATCTCAGTCGACGCATTAATGCCCGTGAGCTCATTCTTCTCGGACACTCTCGTGGTGGCATTATTTCCCTCTTGGCCGCCTCGCGGCCGGATGTTCAAAGCGTGGTCACGATTCGGCGCGTTATTGGCTTAGGCGCTCACTTTTCGGGAATTCCGCGGTGGAGACTCTTGCCAGCAGCCGCGTCGTCGCAGCGTCCGAGCGAGTTTTTCTTTTCAACCATGCGTCGAATCGCCTATTGGGCGGTGGGGGCGTCCTCCACTGACCAATTCACCGACTCGCCGACCTTAGTCCAAGCACTCGACCAGGTGGATCGGTCAATAGAAGTTATTTCTATCGCCAGCAGCACCGACTATGTTGTGCGCCCCTCCTCCGCATTCGAGGTACCCACTGACCACGTGCATGCCGTCCTTATGCAGGACTATTTTCCAGGCGCGAAAATATTGCACAACTTGTTGCCACGGGACGCGCGTGCAATCGCAATGGTGAAAGCAGCGTTGGCGCGACCTTTCATTACTCGTGAGGAAGAAGTACGGTAAACGTAGTTCCTTCGTCAACAATGCTCTGGACCGTGACATATCCTCCATGCTGTTCGACTAAGCCTTGAACGATCGAGAGGCCGAGGCCGGAGCCACCACCTTGATGTCGTGATCGCGACGAGTCGGCACGATAGAACCGTTCGAAGATGTGCTCGCTGTCTTCCGGTGGAATTCCAACACCATTGTCGGAGACCCGAATACGTACCGCTTTCGTCGGCTCTCGGTCGTCCGGATTGTTCGCTGGTGTTTCTTTGTTCTGGATGTGCGGGGGCGACCCTGTCATGGTGTCATCGAGAGTGGCGTCATCAAGCGTGATGCTCACGGAGGCATCAGGGCCAGCATGTTTCAGGGCGTTCGTCGTTAAATTAGTGAGAACTTGGTGGAGACGAGCACTGTCTCCCGTGACAATAGGCGGTTCCACACAATCATTACTCATAGAGATGACGCGGTCCGGGTAATTCACTTTCATGTTCTGAATAACGCTAATGGCGAGGCTAAGGATATCGACGCTTTTGTGCTCCAATGGGCGCGAATTGTCCATTCTCGCCAAGTCTAAAAGATCTTGGACGAGGACACTCATTCGTTGTGCCTCTGCTGAAATATTGTCCAACACAAGCGTGAGATCCTTGGTTTGCCCGGTGCGGTAGAGCTCGGCGTATCCGCTCACCGATGTCAGTGGAGTTCGCAGTTCGTGGGATGCGTCGGCGATGAAACGACGCATGGTGTGCTCTGCTTCACGTGCCTGAGTTTCCGCTGTGCGAGCAACGCGCGCGTTTTCCTGGGCTTCCGCTTCGCTTCGTTCCACGGCATCGAATGATTGCTCAATCTGCGCCAACATCTTGTTCAGTGATCTCGACAGGGCCCCCACCTCTGTGTCTGGTGACCACTCCGGTAAACGTTGAGAGAGGTCACCATCAGCAATTTTTCCAGCAACTCGCTCCACGTGGGTCAGCGGCCGTAACGATCGCCGCACAACATACCACGTCAGGACAAGGAGTACGGCGAGCACCAGCATGCCCAAGCCTATTTCGAGAAGTACGAGACGAGAAATTGTTCGTTCGTTGTCTTCCAGAGATACGGCGACTACAACAAGGTCTCCATCGTGGCTTCTCAGGGCCATAGCGCGCCAGTGTGCAAGTGAATTCGAACCTCGCGCAGCCCCTACCGTTATTGGGCCAGTCTCTTGGGTGACCGAGTCCAAATTCGGGTACGACTCGAACCCGTAGTCGTATGACACGACAGAACCACCTGGGTGTGTCACTTGCACGAAATATTGGCTGGGTAGTCGCGGGTTGTCACTGTAGGAACTTTGAACTGGTAGGCGACCTTGCTCGATAAACGGTGAATGCGCGGTGGATTGGAGTGATGCGTCGATTCGTGACTGCATGAATTCATTCAACGTTGAGGTCACGGCGAGGCCAGTAAAAAACATTCCCCCCGTGGAAATCACCATCACGATAATGATGAGTGAGGTATGGAGAGGTAGCCGGGAGAGGCGTCCTTTGGTCGTCCCCGTGTGTTGTTTACGCTCCCACTCTTGTCGACGCTTCTCACCACAATGTCGAGTGCATGGTGTTCGCCATCCTGGCCGGGCTGCCGGTACATGTGTCTTCTGGCCGAGTGCGTCACCATGAGATACCGAGTCGGCCGCAGTGACCGGGCGTTCCTCCGGAGTCATGCCATCGAGCTGGCCTGGATCGGAAGAATGAGTATCAGAAGGTTGGTGGGTATCAACGTCGTTCGGCTCGGCACTTTTTTTCAGATGATTCTGCATGAGTTGAAACCGAGAGTATCGTGAAATAACAGTGTCCCCTTACCCTGATGGTGGACCTTACCGTGGGGTACGGAGAACGTAACCCACGCCCCTCACCGTCTGGATCAAATGTGGTTCCTCTTTGTCCACTTTGCGTCGCAAATATGAGACATAGGATTCAACAACGTTTCCGTCGCCACCAAAGTCGTAGTTCCACACGTGGTCTAGAATTTTAGCTTTACTCAGTACGACTTCTGCATTCACCATAAGGTAGCGAAGTAATTTGAATTCTGTTGGGGACAAATCAATGTATTCGCCAGCTTTCGTCACTTCGTGCGAATTATCGTCCAACGTTAAGTCGGCATAGGTGATGCGTTCATCCGCGTCAGCCTCGGGCGGAGTGACACGCCGAAGAATCACTTTCAGCCGGGTGACGACTTCTTCAAGACTAAATGGTTTGGTGACGTAGTCATCAGCGCCGATGGTTAAGCCGTGAATTCGATCGTCCACGGCATCTTTGGCAGTCAAGAACAGGACGGGTGCATCATGTCCGTCGGCGCGGAGTTTGCTGAGGAGGGTGAAGCCGTCCATCCGGGGCATCATGACGTCGAGGATAAAGGCATCTGGGTGGAAAGACCGCGCAATATCTAAGGCTTCTCCGCCGTCGCTTGCCGTCGCAACCTCGAACCCCTGAAACTTCAGCGATACTTTGAGAAGCTCTACAATGTTTGCTTCATCGTCAACAACAAGAACACGCGTAGGGGCATCAGCAGAACTCATAACTCCAGTGTGCACGATTGCCCGCATTTTGTCTTCACACGCTGCATGTGAAGTTGCTGAGCACTTTCATCACGTTCCCTGTACATCACAATCATGCACCCTGCGATCAGAACAGACAGACTAAACTTCGTAATACAAACAGGGAGGCGGTGCATCAGGTGGCACACCATCATTCCAACGCCACAACACGACGGACACGGCTCGGCTGGACGCTCACGCTCATCACTACCGCCGCCACCATCACACTCTTTCGACGAGCAGCACTACCTTCCCCCATCATGCTGGGATCAATGATCGGAGCACTCTGCGGCGCCATCCTTGCACAAACCCGCATCCGCCCACCACGCTTCACCATCGGACCATCGCAAGGCATCGTTGCCCTCATGGCAGCTGGACCGCTCGTGACAACCCCACTACACCAACTAGCCTCCTACGCGCTCCCCACCACACTCGCCATCGGCATCACCTTGCTCCTCTGCGCCGCATGTGCATGGATTATCACACAAACATCGTCGGTCGACTCATCCACCGCGGTCATGTCAACGCTCGCCGGCGGGGCGTCAGCAATGGCAGTTCTCTCCGAAGAACTTGGCGCTGACTTTCGCTACGTCACCGTGGTTCAATACCTCCGAGTGATGATCGTGTCCTTTTCCCTCCCCTTTCTTCTTCCACTACTCATTGGGGAACACGTGAACGCAGGAACACAGCCACTCGTCGACCTCTCCCCCCATTCGGCGATCAATTGGCTGGTCGTCATCGCAGTAATCACCATCCCTGGCTGGCTCGCCAGCTTCACTACACTACCTGCGCCCCGGCTACTCGCCCCCCTCGCAGTCGCCATCCTCATTGGTGAATGGCAACCCGCCCTGGTCGCCAACCCAGGTATTGTTGAAACCGCCGCATTTCTCATTATTGGTTGGCAAGCAGGAGGAGCATGTGACCGTCAATCCCTTGTCACCAATGCTCGACGACTTCCCATCGCCTTCTTCTGCATCGTGGTGCTCATGGCCGGATGTGGGATCTTGGCGGGAATTCTCACCGCACTACACTTCGGAACATTCACTGACACATACTTAGCGACAACCCCCGGTGGCCTCTACATCGTCCTAGCCATTGCCAACGACCAAGAATCAGGCCCCATCGTCACCGTCATGCAAGTGACCAGAATGGTCGTCATGGTGATCGTCACAGCATTCGTTCCACGACTCATCCGAGCACAACAACATCACAAAGACAGTGCACAGTACTAACCCCCACGTCAGCACCCTGGGCCGACACGGATATAAAACAATACTCGACATTAGGCATACCGGTGTGCCACCTGAAGAGTCGACGGCACAAAGCTGGCCCCAAAATAATACACGTAGCTCAGCAGCATACTGAGCTGATGGAGTGGAATACGCACACAGATAGACTCAAGTGCTCGACTACCCTCACGACTCGGACACCTCCGGATACCTCTGCTTCCCGCAACCAATTCAGCCCAGCACCTTCCCACTGCGCAGTCCTGCCACTCGTATTTTTCGTGGAAGTATCGCCAGTATTCCCAGTCGTATCCCCGCCGTAGACATTCCCACCAGCGATAAGATAGCTACGAGTTTTCTTTACGGAATGTGCGCGTTCCCCACCAAATACCAGCAAAGAAGAGGACCAGCGACCAGAGAATTCCCCATGTCACCGTCGACGTATCTGGGTTGTCCCCAAACATAGCGCGGACGGCATCAACGATATATCGAGTAGGCATGAATGCCGAGAGCCGTTCAAGCCACGACGGCGCCAACGTCATCGGAAGAATAATTCCGGATAACAACATGATAGGCATAATGAGCATATTGGTCAGCGGTGCCATGACATCTTCAGACTTACTGGTCAGTGCCACAGCGTTCGATGCTGCAGCTGATGCCGCACCAGCGAACAACGTGATGATCACGCCCAGAATGGCTCCCCCAAGAGGAGCTTTCATCCCCATCGCATACCCCAAGACGACAAGGAGAATCGACTGAACTCCCAGCTGAGTGACATCACGCATCAAACGCCCACACAGGAGAGCAGTCCTACTGGCTGGTGTGACGCGTTCAGCTTCAATAACACCATCCCGCCATTCGGCAATAACACCAAAGCCGACGAACATTGCCCCCACAACCGTCAGCTGTACCAACAATCCAGGGACAAAAAAGGTATATGCGTTAGTCGCCCCGAATTGTGCGGTTAACGGCTTCAGCAACGGGCCAAAAAACACCAGATACATCACCGGCTGCAACAAGCCAATAATGATCCACGTAGGATTTCGCAGATTCATACGCAACTGCCTGCGATAAACAATGAAACTCTCACGGAAAAAAGTAGATATACTCATCAACTATCCTCATGCATTTCTTATGTATTTATTCCAATGAACATAGCGGTCCCACGGCCCCACCGATGGAGACAAGTCCTAGTCGCGCAACGAACGTCCCGTCAATGACAAAAAGACGTCATCCAGCGTCGGACTCTTGACACTGAGATCAGCAATCCCAATTTTTCCCTCATCCAATGCTCGAATAAGCTCAGGCAAGACACGGCCCGCCCCGCGAACATAGGCATCGACAACGCCATCGCACGCCTCCACAGGGCCGGTAGCGCCATGCGACAACACACGAGAAAAAATTTCTTGCGCCTCCACCTGACGCGCACTGTCGTCAAGTTGCAAAGAAATATGATCCCCAGAAACCGACGTTTTCAAATTTTCAGCCGTATCAGACGCAATTATTTTCCCGTGATCAGTAATGATGATCCTATCCGCCAGAGCATCCGCCTCGTCGAGGTAATGAGTAGTCAAGAAAATAGTCGAGCCGTGGTCATCACGAAGCTTACGAATATGCTCCCACAAGTTACTTCGCGCTTGGGGGTCCAAACCCGTGGTTGGTTCATCAAGAAAAACAAGCCTGGGGTTATGAATCAGCCCCATCGCAATATCAAGGCGGCGACGCTGACCACCCGACATATTCTTCGGCTGACGATCCCACAAACCATCCAAATTAAATTGATCGAATAGTGCCCGCGCACGATGTTCAGCATCTTTTTTTCGCAAACCGTAGAGCATGCCATGATCCATCACTTCCTCACCCGCACGGGCAGTGGACCCCGCAGACCCAGCCTGGCTGACATACCCAATGTTGCGACGTACCTCCACCGACTGGGTTGCGACATCATACCCCGCAACCCGAGCAGTGCCACTTGTTGGTTTCAACAGTGTGGTCAACATTCGCAGTGTTGTGGTCTTGCCCGCACCATTAGGACCCAAGAATCCGATAATTTCACCCGGTTCGACATGTAAACTCACACCATCAACCGCTTTCACGGGTTCTTTGCTACCGCCACGACCAGGGAAAGTCTGAGTAAGGTCATGCGCCTCTATCATCGGCGAACAAGTTTTATTAGGCATGACTCAGATCATGCCAGAAAATTGACATAGCCACACCCGATACAAAAACGAACACACCCCCATCCCCCCAAACACCACCTCCGGTAGCAACCTCGAAACCCAAGGCACGAACGCACGCTAGATAACGAGGCCGTGTCGACCACACGTCATATCAACCACGCTTCCCTGCAAGGCAATTTCCCCACCAGACACAACGGACCTTTAAACAGAACCATTACCCCGATGGTGAACACATGATGCCATCAACGTCACGTACCCCGACGCCACATCATTCCCCGTCGGGTACTCCACTCAGTATCTGACCACCGTCATGTCCGGCCCCCAAAAGAGGGCACACCCAAGGATGTTAGCCCTACTTAGTATAGGTTACTGGTGTTATTACCGTCCCCCACAAAGGAACTGAACCGTCCCATGACACCTGCCCTCCTCACGCGACAACTGCACTTTGGCTACCGGGCTGGTCACCCCGTTCTCCACGATGTTTCCTTCACCGTGGACGGCGGGTTTTCCGTTATCTTGGGGGCCAACGGTGCAGGTAAAAGCACACTCATGAGACTCCTCGCCGGCGAAGAGCGCCCACCCAAAGGCACAGTATTCATCCACGGAAGCCCCACCCACACCTCACGATTAGGCATTCACCCATGGCGACAACACCTCGGTTGGGTACCACAACATAACCCCGCCGACCCCGCCCAACGAGTGACCGACTTCGTCACCGACGTTGGCTGGCTCCGCGGCCTCTCCCATCGTGACGCACGTCGGGCAGCCAAGGAAGCCATCGCCCGTGTGAAATTAGAAGACAAAGCAACCAGCAGGATACGAACGCTATCCGGAGGGATGCAGCGTCAAGCCATGATCGCCGCAGGCATTGTCCACAACCCATCCATTGTTCTTCTCGACGAACCCACCGCAGGGCTCGACCCCAACCACCGAGCTGACGTCACCGCCATACTGCGTCGCCTCGCTAATAATGGAACCTCAATCCTCATGTCCACCCATGTTGCCGCCGATGTCACCGACGCCCAACGGGTCCTCGTCCTCGACAGCGGAGCCATCGTGGCCGATAGCCCAGTCGATATTCTCATCTCTCAGCACGGAAGTGTTGATGCCGCGTTCCGCGCTACTACTGGGCACGGTGATCACCGTTGAGACTCCTGCGCTACCTCCCAGTGCCGCTATTCGGAACGATCATGATGGTCGCAGCCAATCACGCAACTAGCCTGGCTGGAACATGGCCACAAGCAACATCACTAGTCGCCACGATGACATCAATCACTGGCGTAATACTCGCAACCATTGCTGCCTGGGACGCCGGCCACCGCACTCTCTCCTACCAACGCGCGACAGCAACCTCCGCCCTGCGGGCACTAACCGTCATCACCGGCCCAGCCGTCCTGTGCGCTCTGGTGACCTTCCTCAGCATTGCAGCAGTGACTTCCCTGGCTGTCCTCTCCGTCGATACCGGCGGACACCCCTGGTGGCTCACGATCCTCAGCTCACTGATGTGGTTAATCATGTGCGCCGTCGCGGGGACCGCAACAGGCTACGCCATCCACCGGCCAAGCCTGGCAGCTGTCACAGCACTGCTGGCATCAATCCTATGCGTCATCTCCTCAATGAAAGCACGAGAAAACGGCTGGCTCCCCCGCCTGATATTCCTCCCCGGAAGCCCGTTAGAGGTAGTCACCCGCCAACAAGTCCTGTGGATTATCTCTCTCCAGATCGTCAGCGTCCTAGTACTTATTACTGTGACCCTTCTTGCCCTAGCAGCACCCATCAACCGGCGATGGGCCCTATCGTCTGGAGTTGCCGCCCTTAGCACCACTATGGCAGCAGTAGGCCTGGGCGCATCGGGAACAAATATCGGTATGGAGCCACGCACCACATCCACCGCACAAGCCGTCTGCACTGCATCAATCAAAGGCGCAAGCTTCTGCAGCTGGCCAGAAGATAAACACACCGTCGAAGGCACAAGCAAGCACTGGAACGACTTCATTACCATCCTGCACACAGCCGGGCTGCCCGTCCCCACGGGCGTGTACGGGCAGCCCGGATCCGGCCATGACCATCAAATGTCAACCGTAGAGCACAGCCCGGCAGGAATATTTTCAGCGACATTCAAGCTCATCGCCGATCATGCAGAGAGCTCACGCACAGGAAACGTATGCCCGGAATACTCGAAGGCTACAAAAATCCTTCACTACTGGTCAATCTATTCATTCCGCACTCCCGATGACCCCGTGTCAATTTTCATTCAGGATTCCAGCCACGACAGGCAGACGCTCCACTGGGTGAAAGACACCCTGTCCACACAAAGTCCCGACGAACAAGCCCGCATACTCGCCCCGATCATTCACCAGGCCATAGGAGGATGCCCGTGATGATCAATCCCTATTTTCATCTCCGCGGCTGGCCCGAGTTCGTCGGTTTTCTCATCCTTGGCATCATTGTGCAATTCCTCGACACACTATCTATCCCCCAACTCGTCGGCCCAGAGCTCCGCCAACCGGTCTTCGTCTACAACCTCCTGCCACTAGTGATGACCGCCTCCGTCCTGGTCCTGTTAGGAAGCAGGTGGAACCCCCACTACGAAGCAGCCACCATCGCCCGCAGTGTCATGCTCACACGAATCGCCATCGTCGGCGTCATTATCGCGACCTGGGCTGGCGTGGCGGTCATGGGGATAATCGCAGTCGGCGTCGCATCAATCCACACCGTCCAGGCAGTATCCTTCGGGACCGCTGGCATCGGACTCGTCTGTGGTGCACGGTGGTGGTTCTCCACACGCACCACCGCATGGCTCACCATCCCCACCATGGCCATAGTGAGCACCATCCACTGGTTCGTCGGCGATCACACGCTCGTCGGAGACACCGTCGGCCGAGGACTATCCAACGAAATCCTCATCATCTGCGTCGCCATCGGCGGCCTTGGCGCAGGAACATGGATCACAGCGGGCCGCGAAATTCAATAAACACAGCCCGACCCTCAACTGCCGAGTGGGGACAAAATCGTTGTTGCCAGCTGTGTCCACTTACTAGGTCAAAATTATCTTCTACGTGCAAGACTCCCGACCGCATAAAAATTAATAATGTGGTCATTACTTCTCAACAGACGTGACCAGACTCGGATGCCACCATGATAGGCAACATTCTAGGATTAGCGTACTTCTCACAAGTATTGACAATGATGTCAAACGGCAGCATCAACTAGTACATCACTCGTGGTCAAAAACTAATCCTTCTTATTTATAAAATATATAATTGTTTGCCAGACCACGCCGACCACCACAATGGCAACGCCAAACCCTAGACCGATAGTACTCAAGCTTTCTTTAGCAATTTCCCAATAATTTCCTTCTCTGACGAGAGGAGCAAGAAGGGAGCAATATACAATCACACCAAGCAGTACAGCAGAAAGCCCTCTAAAAACACGTTGAGGTTCCTTAAATTTATCCACTTTTACCTCACTAATTCACTTCTCCACACGAAATAGCAATTCACCCTAAAAGAAGGATAAGAATAACTATTTCTACACCCTAATGTGGCAACTCCCACTTTCAATCTAGAAAATCACCAGATCTACAGCCACTAAAGGCGATACAACCATCGCATAGAAATAGGAACATAGATCAAGTAGGAAACAACCAACCTAGTATAAAGTGACCCCAGGTTAAACACCCCCAGGACCCACGAACTCCTCACACCGAAATAAGTACGACTATTTGCAGGCATTCTTATCCATGTTCATTGCATCTTCCGCTCCTGCCGAACCAAGAGCGCATGCAAAACCGGCCGGAAGGTTAATTACTCCAGTCGCCGTGCAGATCGCCCCTGACGATACTCGCCACGTCCACTTCGCCGCTGTCCCTCGCCAGCAACTTATCTCCCTGGAGACTACCTTTCACAGCGGGCCGCGAAATTCGCCATAACCCAGGCACAGGCCACACCGAACACCGCGCGAGGGACCCACGAACCACTATCTCCCCACCCCCACGTGAGGGACGTTAACAGGGAGAAAAACAGCACGTTGAGCAACAATCAACCTCTCCCTATATTAACCACTTCATCAACATCCTCGCAGCTCACCGGTGGTCTACCGTGCCATCCCTCTACATAAGAACGAACAAAGGGGAACACTATCTTTTAATTTTCCCTACCCGGCTCCCGGTATGTCACTCCTCATATATGTTGCCTTCTATGACCCAACACCCATTGCACAGATACCCCATCACTGCAACCACCACGAATGCAGCTTAAGGGAAGGCACCCTATGACATCATCAGGACACGAGAACACCTCCGCAGGTGATGATCCACCCCACCGGGACATACATCATCACCCTCGTGGACGCATTCATCCCGACGAAAACACCGGCCTGCAACAGTCCTTGAGCCGCCGCCAACTCCAGATGATCGCCGTAGGCTCAGCCATCGGCACCGGTCTCTTCCTCGGAACAGGAGCTCGCCTGGAACAAGCCGGCCCCGCCCTAGCCCTGTTGTACCTCATCTGCGGTTTTTTTGGATACCTCATCCTGCGGTCGCTCGGTGAACTCATCGTCTACCGCCCGACCTCCGGCTCATTTGTCTCCTACGCCCGCGAATTCTTCGGCGAGAAAGCTGCCTACACAGCAGGATGGATGTATTGGTTCAACTGGGCCATGACAGCCGTCGCCGATGGCACCGCCATCGCTATCTACATCAGGTGGTTTGGCCACTACAGTAAATTTGTAGCCAGCCTGCCACAATGGCTTCTCGCCCTCGCTGTTGTCCTCAGTGTTGCAGGGCTCAACCTTGTATCCGTCAAAGTCTTCGGCGAGTTGGAATTCTGGTTCTCCACGATCAAAGTTGGCGCCCTGATCCTCTTTCTCATCATCGGTATCGTGTTTGTCATCTTTGGCAGCCCCAACGGGCAACCAACCGGCATTCACCTCCTATCCGAAGGCGGCGGCATACTACCCAATGGCCTCCTACCCGCACTCGTCGTGGTACAAGGCGTCGTCTTTGCCTACGCCGGCATCGAACTCGTTGGAACAACCTCCGGTGAAGCTCAGGATGCCCGAAAAGAAATCCCCAAGGCCATCAACCTCGTCATACTGCGTATCGCGGTGTTCTACTGCGGCTCAGTACTCCTGCTATGCCTCTTACTTCCCTACACCACCTACTCCGCAGGAGAATCCCCCTTCGTCACTTTCTTCGCCTCCATCGGCGTCGATGCCGCAGCACCGATTATGCAACTCATCGTCATTACAGCAGCACTATCGTCGCTCAACGCGGGCCTCTACTCCACGGGCCGGATCATGCACTCCCTAGCATTGGAGGGCTCCGCTCCACGTTTTGCAGCCAAACTCACTCGCTCCGGCGTCCCCTATGGAGGAATTCTGCTCACAACGGTCGTAGCATTAGCCGGTGTAGGCCTCAACTACGTCGTCCCCGAGCAGACCTTTGAAATTGTCCTCAGCCTCGCCGCCCTGGGCACAATGGCAAGCTGGGCCACGATCACCTTGTCTCACATGAAGTTCGTGTCACTAGCCACCAAAGGTGTCTATCACCGTCCCGCATATCAAGCACACCTGGCCCCGTACAGCAACTACCTCATCCTCGGTTTCCTCGCCTGTGTAATCCTATTGATGGCATGCGACTACCCCGTGGGAACATGGACTCTCATCGTATCCCTGTTGTTTTTCCCCGCCCTGGCAGTGGGCTGGAAGATCAACCGCAGCCGAATCATGGCAGCTCTTGACGCCCGTCAAGCACAACGCACAGCAGAACAACACAACAACACGCACGACCGACAGCAAGGCATCACCACGGAACAACCACCCGGTTAGGACACAAAAACCCTATTCACCCCACCTAATCAATGTGAAGGAGCACTGTTTTTATGACCGGTTTCATCGATGTGAAAGCAATGACAGAATGGATTCAACGCGAAGGCGTCGAACACATCATCACTGGCATGATGGACTACCTGGAGCACGACTACAAGCGGTGGCGTCGCTTCGACAAAATCCCCCGAGTAGCTAGCCACACCCCCCTCGGCGTCATTGAACTCATGCCCACCTCCGATGGAGACGAATACGCCTTCAAGTACGTCAACGGGCACCCGTTCAACCCCGCCCGTGGATTCCAAACGGTCGCAGCCTTTGGCATGCTGTCAGATGTCAATAACGGCTACCCCACCTTCTTAGCAGAGATGACCCTGCTCACCGCACTACGCACAGCAGCCACCTCCGGCATGGTGGCACGCCACCTCGCCCGTAAAGATTCTTCCGTGATGGCAATGATCGGCGCCGGCAGCCAATCTGAATTCCAAGCACTGGGTATGCGCGCAGCACTCGGAATCGACGAGATTCGCATCTACGATATCGACTCAGCCGCCGTGGATAAATTCGTACGCAATATCGAACCACTGGGCTTCCACATCCACAAAGCCAGATCAGTAAGCGACGCTGTCGAGAACGCAGACGTCATCACGACCTGTACCGCCGACAAAGCTCAAAACACCATTCTCACCAATGACCACGTCACCGACGGAGTACACCTCAACGCAGTGGGTGGAGACTGCCCCGGTAAAACAGAATTAGAGGCCACGATTCTTGAGAGAGCCGACGTGTTCGTCGAGTTCCCCGAACAGACCCGCATCGAAGGCGAAATCCAACAAATGCCAGCCACCTTCCCCATCATCGAGGTGTGGGAAGTCATCGCTGGACAACGCAAGGGGCGTACCTCCGATCACCAGATCACTCTCTTTGATTCCGTAGGATTCGCCATCAACGATTTTTCGGCACTACGCTACCTCCGCGACTCCGTCACCGGCACCGATCTCGAGGCACATCTGGACCTCGTTGCTGACCCCGACGATCCCAAGGACCTCTTCTCGTTGATCCCGATCCTCTCTCCACTCCCCTAAGTGTGAGCCGGAACGGAGAGAACGCGGAGCACCAACCCTGACCACACATCAGGGCCACCACCCAGCACAATGAATACAACCCGCACACCACAATGTGTGCGGGTTACTGAGCTGGAGATGGGACTTGAACCCACAACCTACGGTTTACAAGACCGTTGCGCTACCAATTGCGCCACTCCAGCACACTGTCCTCGCGCCCAACACTCGCTACAACCATTCCGCCGGCACCAACCAGAGAATATGTCGAACCACGGCCAAGCACACTAAGCCAGCCCCGTCATCATACACGGAACCCAACTCACCACGAAAACACACCCTCCAACCACCGAAAACCCTCCCCAGACACCACACCACACACAGACATCTCGCCGTTCGTTCGTCAACACCTCAGTGTCTGTCGTAGCCTGTCACCACACACTCCTCGACCACCCCGATCAGTGAAGGCAACGATCGCCCCCATGGATTTCGTCTCAGGATTCAGCCACATATTCCGACGCATCGCCGGCTCACGCACCACCGGACCCCACACGGGCGGATCCAATCCTGTCGCCACCATCGACGCCGTCAAAGCAGCACCAGCACCATCACCACTCAAACCCATCGACTTCACCGACGCCGACGAAATCAACGCCGTGCTCGACCTCGCAGCACGCATCGGAGATGTCCTCCTCGCCAGCGGAATGAGCAACGGGGATGTCAAAGCCCACATGCACGCCATCACCGAAACCTACGGTATCCACGATGTCCACGTCGATATCACACTGAACACACTCATGCTCTACACCACGATAGGCCCCACCGAAGGAGCCCTATCAGCATTCCGCGTCGTCAGTAAACTCAGCATGGATTTTGCCCGCCTAGAAGAAATTGATGTCCTCGTCCGACGCATCCTCACCGGCGGCTACACCCGATCCCACGCAGCCGACGAACTCCACAGAATCGTCACAGCACCACCCACCTACAACCCCATCTTCATCCTCATCATGTGGGGCTTCTTCACCGGATCTGTCGCATTCCTCTTTGGCGGACACCTCACCGACGCCACCATTTCCTGCCTATCCGCCATCGTTATCATGTGGGGCTCCGCTGTCCTCGCCAGCCGAGGGCTCCCCCTCTTCTTCCAAAACGTCTTCGGCGGACTCTTCGCCCCCTTCCCCGCCGCCCTTACATACCACCTAGGAAACCACTACGGCATAGAAATTAACCCCTCCGTCTGCATCGGCGCCAGCATCGTCGCCATGCTCGCCGGGCTCACCCTCGTCCAAGCACTCCAAGACGGCATCACCGGCGCACCAGTTACAGCCTCCGCCCGATTCTTCGAAGCCGCCCTCTCCACCGGCGCCATCATCGCCGGCGTCGGCTTCGGACTCAGCATCACCACCCGCCTCGGCATCCCCCTACCAGCCTTCGAAGGCTCAGCATCCTCCGACGTCGTCCGCAACGTCGTCATCACCATATCGGGCGCCGTCGCCGGCGCATTCTTCGCCGTCGCCTGCTTTGCACGCCTCAGATCCACCGTCATCACCACCATCACCTCACTCATCGGCGCCGCCTTCTATTACATGATCCTGCTCCCCACCGGCTTCGGTCCCATCGCCGCCTCGGGCATGGCCGCCACACTCATCGGCCTCTTCGGCGGCCTACTCTCCCGTCGATACATGATCCCACCACTTATTACCGCTGTCTCCGGAATCACCCCACTCCTCCCCGGCTTCGCGCTCTACCGCGGCATGTACGCCATCCTCAACGAACACGCCTCGGCTGGTTTCTCCTCCGTGGCCACCGCATTCGCTATCGCCACCAGCCTCGCAGCAGGCGTCGTCCTCGGGGAATGGACAGCACGCAGACTACGCCGACCACGAATAGCCACCGCCTACCGCGGCGTCCGAAACATCATCCGCCGGCCCCTCGCCGTCAAAGCGCGCACCGCTGGCCGAAGCACTCCACGCCTCATCACCACCCCCGACACGCCAGCAACTGGAGGATCCATCCGAGCACGCTGGCGCAACCGTTCCTACAGAACAACAAAAACACGCTCACAATGGCGTCGCCAATAAACCAAAACCCATGGTGGCTACCACGAAACCCGCCGTGTGAGCTACCATTACACTGTTCACCATCCATCCCAGGAGGATTTTCCAGGAGGATTTGTGCCCCCTAAGGTCACTGATAACCGGGCAACCAACGCAGAATCACTGCACGCCGTCGAAGAAGACACCGCCATCGCGGCCCAGCGCATTGTCGCCACTTACTCGAAGGACTTCTTCGACTACACCACACTGACCAGCATGCTGGGTGTCGAACCCAAAGGGCTGCTCTACCGACGCGTTGCCAAGGAACTCGGCGAGCCCGAAACCCCCGGTAAAAAACCGGAAAAGAAATCAACCAAGAAAACCAGCAAAAAAACAACTGGTAAAAAAACCACCAGCAAGGGCACAAAAAAAACAACCAAAAAGTCGACCAAGTCCTCAGCCAAAAAGAGCACCAAAAAGTCGACCAAGAAAACCACAAAGAAATCGACAGCGAAAAAATCGACTGCAAAGAAAACATCAAGCTAGACAACATCAGGGCACTACCGCCTGTGGGGCACACACCCCAGCGACCACGCACCACGCTGCACCCGCGCGGGCGTGGTCGCTTTTGCTATACACAGACTCTCAACGCACTTATACCATCACCGGTCGCTGCACACACGCGACACCACTACCCTGTAACAGAGAATCCTCTACCACTACGTCGAAACCACACCTCGACAACAACGAAAGTACTAACACCATGCCTTCTCACAACACCACCACAACCACCACCCACCGCCCCCCTGTGAAAGACACCTACTCCTTCATCGTCGTCGCCAACCGATTACCCGTCGACATCGAAGTCAATCCAGACGGAACCAAACGCTTCGAACCAAGCCCCGGCGGACTAGTCACCGCCCTCAAACCCGTCCTCAAGGAACACAAAGGCGCATGGATCGGCTGGCCCGGCGGAACATCCAAAGGCCCAACAGCAACACCCGTCGCCGGGCCATTCACCACCGACGACGACATCACACTCATCCCCATGGGACTCACTGAGCGTGATTACAGCGAATACTACGAAGGATTCTCTAATGCGACGCTGTGGCCGCTCTACCACGACCTCATCGTGAGACCAATCTTCAAACGAAAATGGTGGATAACCTACCGCAACGTCAACACCCGGTTCGCCATGGAAGTCGCAGCACGCGCAGCACACGGTGCAACAGTATGGGTACAGGACTACCAACTACAACTTCTCCCCGGCATTTTGCGACAAATGCGGCCCGACCTAAAAATCGGCTTCTTCCTCCACATCCCCTTCCCACCCGCCGAGCTTTTCCGACAACTGCCATGGCGCGAGGAAGTCGTCCGCGGCCTACTCGGTGCGGATGTCATCGGATTCCACTCCATCCACAACGCCTCTAACTTCCTCGAGTTAGCCCAGGATGTCGGAGGCTTCGCAACACCAAGCACCGGCCAACCAGAAAACCTTCTTGTACAAGGTAAAGCCAGCATGCGGGAAATTACCGCAAGAATTACAGCCTCTGACGGTCATTCCGTTGGCGTCGGCGTATTCCCCATTTCAATTGACACGACCTCCGTCACCGCAGCTGCCAAACATGCCAGCGCATCCAAGGTACGCTCCGAATTGGGCAACCCCACCACAGTGATCCTCGGCGTCGACAGGCTCGACTACACCAAAGGAATCCTCCAACGCCTCGAAGCCTACGAAGAACTGCTCACAACCGGCGCCTTGGACCCCGATACGACAACCTTCGTCCAAGTGGCCACCCCCTCTCGAGAACGCATTGAGCACTATGAAATTGCTCGCCGACAAGTGGAAGAAGCCGTCGGCCGCATCAACGGACACTTCAGCAGGATCGGACACTCGGCCATCACCTACATACACCGATCCATTCCCTTCGAAGACCTCATCTCCTACTACAAAGCCGCCGACATCATGCTGGTCACCAGCCTCAAAGATGGAATGAACCTCGTGGCTAAGGAATACGTCGCCTGCCACCCCGAAGGCACCGGGTCCCTCGTCCTCAGCGAGTTCACCGGCGCTGCTGCCGAACTCGACGGCGCATACCTGTGCAACCCACACGATATCGATTCAATCAAACGACAAGTACACTCAGCAGCATTCGCCACCAAGAATGAACTGCATGAACGCATGATCTCCATGTTCAACGAGGTCACCCAACATGATGTTCACGTGTGGGCATCAGCATTCTTGACCTGCCTCCGAGACACCAATGACTCCCACTAACCCCACACCGTGCCCGGCCACACCACCCAGCAACACCGCCACGGGCCCAACTCCCGCGGCAACAGCCCATGTGGTCCTCGACGATACCAACCGCGACATCGCATGGCCGGAGGGAACGACCCTGCTCGACGCCATGCTGGATGCTGGCCTCGACGCACCATACGGATGCACAGAAGGCGAATGCGGAGCGTGCCAATGCATCATCACACCTCATGACGATGCGACGAGCACAATGGTGCACAACAACGTCCTCGACGACTACGACATCGAGGACAACATGACCCTAGCCTGCCAAACGATATCCACGACCCCCGGCGGAACCTTCGACGTCAGCTACAATCTTTAGGAGAACGAGTGTTCACCTCGTCCGACGACATCACCCACGCACTTCGCACCGCTGCCCACGCCCGCACTCTCATGCTGGCCAGCGACTTCGACGGATGCCTAGCACCACTCCACGCCGACGCCATGGCCGTCACCGCGAACCCCACAGCGATGAACGCCATCATTGATCTCGCCCGTATGCCCCACACCCACGGCGCACTCGTATCCGGCCGGGACATCGAAAAACTTGAACTCCTCGCCCGCCGAACCGGGCCACAGGGACAAAACATTGCCCACGACAGCCCTGATGATGTCCGCGCAATCTCCGACCTCATACTGGTAGGCTCCCACGGTGCCGAAGCCAACGACGGCAGCGGCGTCGAACCCAATGATGACCAGAAAGCACTGCTCGCCCGTATGATCCATGAGGCCCACGCGATCGCGGACAGCGCCCCTGGCTCAGGAATATTTGTCGAAGAAAAGCCACTCGGAGTCGGCCTCCATGGCATCAAGATGAACAACGAGGAGAAAGAACGAGAACTACAGCAAAGGTTCGCCACCGTTCTCGATTCCCTGCTCCATGGCACCACTGGTTCCTACATGTACGGAAAACACATCCTGGAAGCACAGGTCATGGAGGTAGACAAAGGCACATGGCTAGCCAACGCCCGTGGCCGCTACGATGTTGACGTCATTGTGTACGCCGGCGACGACACGACCGACGAAAACGCTTTCCGCGTGCTCCACGGCAAAGACGTCTCCATTAAGGTCGGTGACTCCGACACCGCCGCCCTCCTGCGTGTCCCAGACACGACTGCCATTGCCGACGTCTACCGACGCCTCGCTGACCTACGCCACGGGTACCTCACTGATCAGGGGCTTATGTAGAGCATCAGCGGCCGCACCTGATCACCAGAGACGCACCCATGACCGGCTGCCTCGCGGAGCGACAACCATCCCATGATGCACTAGCGTGGCGGCCCCACTGTCCGGCCAGGAATCAACGTGGTGTCCAGTAACATCCGCGAGGGCCGCGTCGTAGAGACCTGCCCCGTCAGCACAGCTGTCGCCCCCATGTCGTCCGCTACGTCTCGAATCATCATCTGAAGAACATGCCCCGCAGCCTGCCCCTTGTCCTTATTCGGCTGGGAGATTGTCGTAATACCCTGATCAACGGCCACGTCAATACCATCGAAACCTGTGACGGAAAGATCGCCCGGCACGCTCCAGCCACGCTCTGTAGCATGCTGCATGACAGCGATGGCGAGAGAATCCGTCGTGCAGGCCACTGCTGTGAGCTCCGGATGCGTATCCAACAGCATACGAGCCGCCGCACGGGTGCCCTCAGCGTCGTTGATATAGCACTCCACAATTGGAATCTCCCCCGCCACGTCGGGAGCAACCACCCCAATCGTATCCACGATCCCCTGGACGCGGTGCCGCTGCACGTGCATGTGAGCCCTCCGCAACCTCTGCGCCGAGACCTGGCCAGTATTCGCCTCGCGATCTAAACGAATACACAACACCCCAATATGCCGGTGGCCAGCGTCGATAAGCTGCTGAATGCCCGGCTGAATGGCGGCACGATCATCGATACCAACAAAAGCATAATTCTTCAGTTTCGACGTTGAATACGGCTGATCGCACACCACCGTTGGCAAACCGCGGGACGCAATAACATCCAGCGTCGGATCATCCGCTGCCACCGAATACACCACAAAGCCGTCAACAGCCGCCTGCGCCACCCGATTAATTCCCGACGATGCACGCCCCGGAGCAGCAGGAATGAGCACTAATGACGAATCCAACGCCTGGCACGACTCCGCCAAACCAGCCAAAAAATTCACCGACGAGCGATCCTCAAACGCATACGTGAGCTCATCTGTGAAGAGGACACCAATCGCATCCGCCCGGCGCGTCCGAAGCGAGCGTGCGGCGGGGTCCGGGCCAGCGTAGCCCAGTTTGGCGGCAGTGGCGAAAATCCGGGCCCGTGTCTGGGGCGATAGGTGGTCAGGTTTGTTGTATGCGTTGGACACGGTGGTGCGGGAGACCCCCACGGCTTCAGCGAGCGACGTTAACGTTGCTTTCTGGCCATTCTTGGGGGATCGTCGCGGACTCATGTGTAGTGATCTTAGCGGTCAGGCGCCGCACGAACTATGCCTTTGCCCGACGCTGACGGGCGAATTCGCTGAGTACAACCCCGGCTGCCACTGACGCATTCAATGACTCCACATGATCGGCCATAGGGATCGACATCACAGTGTCACACGTTTCCGACACCAGGCGTGAGAGCCCCTTACCTTCGGAACCCACCACCACGACGACCGGTGTCGTCCCGTCGTAGGTATCCACGGTGTGATCCCCCCCGGCATCCAAACCGACGACCTGATAGCCCTGCTTCTGAAACTCCTTGAGGGCGCGTGTCATGTTCGTCGCTTTCGCCACCGGCAATCGTGCCGCAGTACCCGCCGACGTCCGCCACGCTACCGCTGTCACCGATGCACTGCGCCGCTCTGGAATCACCACACCATGACCACCAAAGGCAGCCACAGACCGAATCACCGCACCCAGGTTCCGCGGATCCGTAATATTATCCAAACACACGATCAAGCCAGGTGACGACGACTCTTGCGCCCGCTCAATCACATCCTGAACATCAACGTACTGATACTCCGGAACCAGCAAACCAAGGCCCTGGTGCATAGCGTTACCAGTCATACGATCCAGTTCAATGCGCGGAACCTCAAGCACGGTAATGCCACGGTCACCCGCAACGCGTACTGATTCCGAGAGACGATCGTCGTTATCGGTTCCCTCGGCGACGTAGAGTGCCGTCGCAGGAACTTTTGCCCGCAAGCACTCTACGACGGGGTTTCGTCCTACAACTAGCTCCGAGCCATGCATATTACGTCGATCATGACGTCCCGATGCCTTCCGCTGCTGCTCAACCTTGCGCTTATGAGCCTTGTGATAAACCCGATCCTCCGCCTTCGGGGTGGGTCCTTTTCCTCTGAGTCCACGACGACGCTGCCCGCCCGAGCCCTTCGTCGCCCCCTTCTTATTCGATTTACGGATAGCACCATGGCCCCGCGTATTACCTGACATTCATCCTCCTTGATTCGCCAATGTTCCCGGTTGCGTTGACCCGGTGTGAGTACTGCTCCTCAGTGATGTTTATTGATCCGCAAGCTCCCACTCGGCCCCAGCAGGAGTATCTGTGACGACGATGCCTGCTGCTGACAACCGGTCACGAACCCCATCTGCTGTCGCCCAATCTTTCTCCGCACGCGCTGTCGCACGAACCTCCAATTCAGCACGGACCAGTGCATCCAAAGCACTGTGTTCTGCACCGGATTCACGGGGGGATGCGAGCCACTTCTCGTCCAACGGATCCACACCCAACACACTAAGCATGGCGCGTACCTGCTCACCAGTGGTAAGCACATTCGTCACGGCGGCGTCGTCACCTCGGCGGGCGGCATCCAGTTGCGAGTTTCCAGAACGCACAACAGTGTGTATCTCAGCCAATGCGGCCGGAACACCAATATCGTCGTTCATCGCGTCGGCAAAAACATCCGTCACCTCGGAACGCTCCAGCGTGCTACCACGCTTCTCCGCCAGATCCGACACTGTATGCACGAACTTCTCCACGCGACGGTACCCAGACGCCGCCTCAAGAAGGGCAGGCTCCGAGAACTCCATCATGGACCGATAGTGCGCCGACCCCAAGTAATACCGCAGCTCCACTGGACGAACCAGGTGCAGCAGGTTCGGCACTGACAACACATTGCCAAGCGATTTCGACATCTTCTCGCCAGCCATTGTTACCCAGCCGTTGTGCATCCAATACTGGGCAAATCCATCACCCGCCGCATGTGCTTGGGCACTTTCATTCTCATGGTGTGGGAACTTCAAATCTAAACCACCGGCGTGGATATCAAACTCTGTGCCGAGATACTTCGTCGCCATTGCCGTGCACTCCAGGTGCCAGCCAGGGCGTCCCGGCCCCCATGGGGTATCCCAGCTTGGCTCACCTGGCTTCGCAGCTTTCCACAACGTGAAATCGCGTGGATCTCGTTTGCCGGTGCCGGCCGATTCTCCCTGGTCCATTTCGTCCAGCTTCTGGCCAGATAATGCACCGTAATCAGGCAGAGTCATGGGGCTCAGGTAGACGTTCCCATCGACAGCGTAGCCATGGCCAGCGTCAATAATGCGCTGGATGTAGTCGATCATTTCAGGAATATGCCCGGTCGCGCGAGGTTCCAACGAGGGTGGTGTGACACCCAACTGATCATAAGCCCACTGAAATTCACGCTCATATGTTGCGGCCCATTCCCACCACGGGCGATGGTGATCAGCCGCCTTATGTAAAATTTTGTCATCAATATCGGTGACATTTCGAATAAATGCCACATCAAGACCCATATGGGTCAACCAATTACGCAAAATATCAAAAGCAACGCCCGACCGCAGATGACCAATATGTGGTGCTGATTGAACCGTGGCACCACACACATACACCGATGCATGCCCCTCACGCAGAGGAACAAAATCTCGCAACTGACGGGACGCAGAATCGAAAATACGTAGAGTCACGCTCCCACCTTATCGGTTCACAGCGTGACCACGCGAAACGCTAATCGTCGAAATCCTCGTCGAGATCGATGAAGTCAGAATCCTCAGACGGTCCAGGCTTCTTCACAACATCGTCGTCCTCACCCATGAGCTTGGCACGATGACGAACAATAGCCTCCTGGGCTTCCTGATACATCGCATCAGCCTTGGCATCATCAGTGCCATCAGCCAACGCAAGCTCCCCCACCAGTACCTGACGAGCTTTAGCCAGCATGCGCTTCTCACCAGCAGAGAGACCGCGATCCTGATCGCGGCGCCACAGATCACGGACGACTTCGGCGACTTTGTTCACATCACCCGAGGCCAAGCGCTCCTGGTTCGCCTTGTACCGACGAGACCAGTTGCCAGCCTCTTCAACATCAGTTTCTCGAAGGACACCAAAGACCTTGAGAAGGCCCTCTTCCCCTACGACATCACGGACACCAACAGACTCCGCATTCTTTTCAGGAACACGAACTGTTAAATCACCCTGATGTAGCTTCAGGACTAAATAATCAACAGTTTCGCCCTTGATGTGACGCTGCTCTTTCTTTTCAATGACAGCAGCACCATGATGCGGGTAAACGACGGTATCCCCAACGTTGAATTTCATGAGTCCCTTCAGATCCGCCACACACGCCCACCGGGTGCGGACAGCTAAACTGGTGTGAAATGACGTTTCAGCCCATTCAGCATATCATTACCCCCTGATTGGCCACGACAAACGTCACATGACTAGGTAGAAATGGCCATACCGCGTTAATGTAAGTGGGTAATTTCTGTGCTCCGAGCAGAAACCCCTGACGCAAAATAAGACGAATACGTGGCTGTCCCACAGCTGCCTATGGAGGACAAAATGTCGTTGAAGTCGGCTTCCCTACGTTCCGGCCTCGCCATTGCTGCTGCCGGTTCCGCACTGACCCTCGGTGCTTGTGGCGCGGGCCAAATTTCCCAAACCGCTAACCAGGTCCCCGCCGTCGATGGAGCCGCTGCCAACGCAGAGAACAACACCATCACCCTTCGTGATGTCACTGTTCAGCCTAAGACCGACGACCACGCCGGAGCTGTTGCATTCACCATCTCCAACGTTGATCCTTCACAAACCCAGCGCACCCTGCAACGCATCAAGGTCGATGGGAAAGAGGTCAAAATTGAGGGAAATACTGACCTCAAGCCTCAGTGCCAAATCATCGGTAACAACAAAGATGCACTCAAAGGCATGGGTGCTCACGAGGTCAAGGCGACGAGCTCCACATCGGAATCCACAGCCGATAGTAAAGGCGGATCACGAGTCAACTGCGTGAGCTACATCCGCACCAGCTTCAACGGGTCCCCAACACCTGGCACCTCCACGACAGTGACATTCACTTTGAACACTGGCGACATCACCCTGACGGCTCCCGTCGCCGAAGCTGTTCCTCAAGCAGGCCAAACGTCCCGCGACCACAAGGGCGTCACCAAGGACAAGTCCGACAAAGCAAAAGACGACTCCAACACCGCAAACGACGATTCCGATCACTAAACACTATGGCGCCATCCCAGTGGCGCCACCAAGCCTCTCCAACCCCGCGCCCTTACGCCAAGTTAAAGGTTGTCGCCTCTGAATGCTGATCACCAACCAGCGTATGCAAATAGTACGACCCATTAGGCACCGCGACCTGACCTGAACAATCCCCCGGTGAAGACGACGTCCGCGACCAGCTCAGCATATAATTCTTGGTCTGCCCCGCGTTGATATCCAACGCCCCCGTTGCTGCTGGGCGATGACAATCCACATCAGACCACACGCGCTGATTCGTCTGCAGATTGTAAACCTCGAACTTCAACTGCGCCTTCGCAAGGTCAACATGACACGAACCCTTCGTTGGGTTATGAGCAATCAAGTAAAAACGCGGCATCTGCCCAGCACTATACGAATCCGCATCCGTACGCGCCTCGATCTGTAGGTCATTCACATCACACGTTGCCTTCGCGTCCGGAGCCACTGACGGTTCCGCTGAATCAGACGGATCCTCCGACTCAGACTCCGTGGGAGCAGACGATGAGTCATCCTCCTCCGATGACGATGGCGACGACGATGACGTCGACGGCGTCGCTGACGACGTGCTAGATTCCGCCGTCGGTGACGACTCCCCGCCACCACTCAAGGACGAAATAATCCACCACAACAACGCGACGATGACAACCACGATGACGCCGGCGGCAATTCGCCGACGATGATAAATCTCGGGTGGATGCGGAAGACCGTTGTAGTTACCTTGAGCGCTCACATCACTAGAGTATCGGGAACGTGGACCCCCTGCAGAAAAGTAGGCGGCGTGTCCCCTCCGAAGAGCGCAGGATTAGTTCTCACTGCCCCTCGCCCTGGATCGCACTACCGCGTGCGGTCACTACCTCTACCTCACCGTTTTTTAACAGGTACCGCAGACCGACAACGCCGATGGTGCCATCGTCCAGTTTCGTTATAATCTCAGGGCTCCGGCCGACAATATGATCCACAATCGAGCGCACATGCTGCTTCTCATAATCATCCGTGGTGAAATGCCCCTGGGCGCGAGCAACCATCACTGACGGCGCCACTTTCTCCACCAGAACACGTTGAAACGTTTCTGACACACCGCCTTGTGACATTGCCTCCGATGCTGCTTTCACAGCGCCACAACTCTCATGGCCGAGGACCACCACGAGGGAAACACCCAACCCCTCCACAGCGAATTCCAACGACGCCAACACAGACATGTCAACGATCTCCCCGGCAGTGCGGATCACAAACACGTCGCCAAACCCTTGGTCAAACAATAATTCAACAGGAACACGAGAATCGGAGCATGCCAATACCACAGCTTTTGGCGCCTGCCCCTGCGTTAAACTGGACCAGTGTTGCCGGTCCTGGTTCGGCCGTAATGCTCTTCCTTGAACAAAACGATCGTTTCCATCCAATAAATCGTGCAACACCGAGGCCGGAGTGCGGCTCTTCCCGGACGCGGTGGAGGCCGCGTCCGGGGTCAGTCCATGGTCCGGGCCGGGCGATAGTGCCGTCATGAGAAACCTCCGGTCTACAATGATCCGCGATGTTTATTGGCCACTCAACGTCTTTTCTTGTCGACGAGCTTAATGACTGGTTTATTCTGACCGGACGTCACCTCCCCTGGCGCGACCCCCACTGCTCCGCATGGGGGGTTCTCCTCAGCGAAGTGATGAGCCAACAGACACCCGTCGCCCGTGTGGAACCCGCCTGGCGTGAGTGGGTGGATCGATGGCCAACGCCCACCGATTTCGCCCGCGCCGGACGCGATGATGTCCTCCGCGCCTGGGGGCGACTTGGCTATCCACGACGCGCACTCCGTCTACATGACTGTGCACGAACGATCGTCGAGACGCATTCTGGGAGAGTGCCTGATACCGTACCGGAGTTACTGAACCTACCCGGTATTGGCGAATACACCGCCCGCGCCGTGGCGTGTTTCGCTTACGGGTGGGCTGTTCCCGTGGTAGATACCAATATTCGCCGTGTGATCGCCCGCGCTGTTCACGGCAAGTACTTACAAGGACCAGCTCGGAGAGCAGATCTTGACGACATGCGTGATCTCATGCCCGTATCGGATGAACAGGCAGATGTCTCCGTGGGGGCCATGATCCAGCGTGTCCGCGAGTCAATTAATGTGGCCACACCGACTTCCCGAGAACAATCCGCTCTGTCACCAACACCACAGGCGGAGACGGGAACGCTCATCAAGGTGGCTGGCGTTGGCCTGGGTCATATCAGTAATGAGCAGTTCACAGATGTGGAACGATCGGCAGTGTTTGCTGCGTCAATGATGGAACTTGGGGCTCTAGTGTGCACCTCACGGGCCGCGCGGTGTGATCACTGTCCCCTGATCCGCAGCTGCGCGTGGCGATTAGCAGGATGCCCAGAGCCGACGGAGACAGAGCGCACCGCTGTGGCACGCCGGGTTCAGAAGTTTGAGGGCACGGACCGGCAGGTTCGCGGTGCCATTATGAAAGTTCTCCGCGACGCACCTGGCCCTGTCGATCGCGGCGCTATTGCGCATGCGTCGAAGGACGACAAGCAGCTCATGCGGGCTCTTCAGTCCCTGATCGACGATGGCCTCGTGGTTGAACGGGGCGAACACGTGGGGCTCCCGCAGTAGCGGAAGCCCCGTACCCTCAGCGGATTTTTGGGCGCCGGGGGTGGTACTCACGTCCTCACAGTCGATTCTGCTGGACCCTCATGCGGGTTATTCAGATTCGGGCTGCGCAGCACTGGTGCCTGAACCGGGGTCTGTAGAATCAGAGCTGCCGGTGGAGAAGTAAGAGGAAGAATATTCCATCGGCACGATCGTGTCAGAGTCGTCCGAGGCATCCTCCGCCTCTTTCTTGTGGTCTTCCACACTGGCGTCCCCTGCGCCCAGGACAGCGCCCGGTGTGGTGGATGTGGAGAACGTAAACGTTGCGTCGGCCCCTTTACCTTCGCCATCCCAGTTCTCAACATCAACCGTGACCAACTCACCGGCGGCAACTTCGCCGTAGAGGATCTTCTCTGACAGTTGATCTTCGATCTCCCGCTGGATGGTGCGGCGAAGCGGGCGGGCGCCCAGTACGGGGTCAAACCCGCGCTTGGCGAGTAGGCGCTTTGCCGTGTCCGTGAGTTCGATATCCATATCTTTGGCGCGAAGTGCAGTCGCTACACGACTAATCAGGAGGTCAACCATCTGAATGATCTGATCCTGAGTGAGTTGGTGGAAGACAACAATGTCGTCAATACGGTTGAGGAACTCAGGGCGGAAGTGCTTCTTCAGCTCATCGTTGACTTTCGTCTTCATGCGCTCATAGCGGCCCTGTTCATCGGTCTCACCGACACCAGAGAAGCCCATCCCCACAGCCTTGGAGATATCTCCCGTACCCAGGTTTGAGGTGAAGATGAGGACGGTGTTCTTGAAATCGACTACACGGCCCTGACCATCAGTCAGACGGCCATCCTCCAGAACCTGCAACAAGGTGTTGTAGATCTCGTTATTGGCCTTTTCAATCTCATCGAAGAGCACCACCGAGAACGGCTTGCGGCGCACCTTCTCAGTCAACTGGCCACCCTCTTCATAACCGACGTATCCGGGAGGGGCACCGAACAGGCGTGATGCCGTGAACTTATCGTGGAACTCAGACATGTCGATCTGAATCAAGGCATCGTCCTCGCCGAAGAGGAACTGAGCAAGCGCCTTGGACAGCTCTGTCTTACCAACACCAGACGGGCCCGCGAAAATGAACGATCCGGAGGGGCGACGCGGGTCTTTCAGCCCAGCGCGAGTACGGCGGATAGCTCGGGATACAGACTTGACAGCATCTTCTTGACCGATGATGCGCTTGTGGAGTTCGTCCTCCATGTGCAACAAACGATCGGACTCTTCTTCGGTGAGTTTGAAGACGGGGATGCCAGTCCAATGGGCCAGCACTTCCGCGATCTGTTCTTCACCGACTTCCGCAACATCGTCGAGTTCACCGGAGCGCCACTGGCGTTCTTTCTCTTCGCGTTCCTCACCCAGTTTGCGTTCTTGATCACGCAGACCAGCGGCTTTTTCGAAATCTTGGTCATCGATGGCTGCTTCTTTGTGCTTGCGGATCTTCGCGATTTCCTCATCGACCTTGCGGAGGGACTCGGGTGCTGTCATCCGTTTGATGCGCATCCGCGCACCGGCTTCGTCGATAAGGTCAACGGCCTTATCAGGCAAAAAGCGGTCATTGATGTAACGATCCGACAGGGAGGCTGCGGCGACAAGAGCGCCGTCGGTAATCGACACGTGGTGGTGTGCCTCGTATTTCGGGCGAAGGCCCTTCAAAATGTCCACCGATAATTCCACTGACGGTTCAGGGACCTGGACAGGCTGGAAACGTCGCTCCAGTGCAGCATCTTTTTCAATGTGCTTACGATATTCGTCCAGCGTGGTCGCACCAATGGTTTGGAGCTCGCCGCGAGCCAACTTCGGTTTCAACAGGGATGCCGCATCGATCGCTCCCTCAGCGGCGCCGGCGCCAACAATAGTGTGGATCTCGTCGATAAAGAGGATGATGTCACCGCGCTGGTTAATTTCCTTAAGAACCTTCTTGAGGCGCTCCTCGAAATCACCACGGTACCGGGACCCCGCCACCAAGGACCCCATATCCAGCGAATAGAGCTGTTTATCCTTCAGGATCTCGGGAACTTTACCGTTCACGATATCCAGGGCAAGGCCCTCAACGACCGCAGTTTTACCGACACCCGGCTCCCCAATGAGGACAGGGTTGTTCTTCGTGCGGCGGCTCAGGACCTGCATAATCCGCTCGATTTCTTTCTCACGGCCAACCACCGGATCAAGTTTGCCATCCTTCGCGGCCTGCGTGAGGTTCCGCCCGAATTGGTCGAGCACCAAGGAATTGGACTTATGGCCGGAATCACCACCAGAGGAGCGACCTAACGTTGCCGAGCCCACGCCAGCTCCTGCAGGCTCACCGGAGCCTGACTCCTGAGAATCGTCGCCTTGGCCTTCGTAACCTGACAACAACTGAATAACTTGCTGGCGCACACGAGGAAGATCGGCACCCAACTTCACGAGCACCTGAGCAGCGACACCCTCGCCTTCACGGATGAGGCCGAGCAAAATATGCTCAGTACCAATGTACTTATGCCCTAATTGCAAAGCCTCCCGCAAAGACAGCTCCAGGACTTTCTTCGCGCGCGGAGTAAAAGGAATATATCCACTCGGCGGCTGCGACCCCTTGCCAATGATATCTTCTACTTCGCTGCGGACAGCGTCACGGGAAATTCCCATCGACTCGAGAGCCTTCGCAGCGACACCCTCGCCTTCACGGATGAGGCCGAGCAGAACGTGCTCAGTACCGATGTAGTTGTGGTTAAGGGCTCTAGCCTCTTCCTGAGCTAGCACAACCACACGACGGGCGCGGTCGGTGAACCTCTCAAACATGTACTGTCCTTCGCGTTGAAAAAACTACATTCTCGACGACTGCCTGGACTGGAATGATCCCCAGCGGCATATGTTTTTCACACCACTGTAACGGCTGCGCCAGGCATGAACGTCCCCATCTCATGGATTACTCGCCCTCCCACAGGTCTAAAACCACCACACGCCACCTATTCCAATTCCTTTCGTACTGGTCACAACCCTTTTCTGTGAGAAGTCAGCGTGGCGTACGCCGGCAGCGAACACGGCGAAAAAGTACGAAAATTCACCTCATTGTTGACGACTCCGAGACGACTATGACTGCATAGCTCGTCCCTGCTGGCTAAAGTATCCGAGAACCTAACGTATACAACAGCACTACTGACAACAGGAAGCGAACACCAATGATGAAGAAAACCTCATCATCCTCCCACTCCACGGGGACTACACCTTCCACCACCTCGACAGCGGCAGGAAACCACCACCATGACCGGTGCCAACCTCCCACACTGTCACCAGGAGTGCGACACGATCCCAGTGCCACAGCATCATCCGTGAACGTGGCATCACACGCTGGTCAGAGCGCCATCGATACCGAACCGCACGGGTATATTTCTATCGATCTCAGCGGACGGACAGCCGTCGTCACTGGTGGCGCTGGCGGAATCGGTGCAGCGGCGGCGCGCGCCTTAGCAGCGTCGGGGGCTCATGTCGTCGTGGCAGACTTACTGGGACAAGGTACCGACGGAACAGTGGATGCAATCCATGAGCTTGGTGGTTCCGCCGAAGTATGGGATGTCGATTTACGTGACCACGAACTGCTAGCAGAGATGACCTTAGACTGCGATATTTTGGTGAACTGTGCAGGTTCCCACGTCATTGCGCATATCGAGGATTACGAACCAGCCGATTGGGATCGCATTATCGACACCATGCTTACCGCCCCCTTCTTACTCACCCGCGCAGCACTTCCCCACATGTACAAAAACGAGTGGGGTCGCATTGTGAATGTGTGTAGCGTGCACGGACTGCGCGGCTCCGAAGGACGCGTCGCCTATACCGCAGCAATGCACGGCCTGGAGGGACTCACCAAGGTCACTGCCATTGAAGGCGGCCCCCATGGTGTGACCGCAAACTGTGTTAACCCCGGTTTCACCAGGACCGCACAGATACAAAAGCAAATTCGACAGCAAGCTGCACTCCACTGGCTCCCCGAAGACGAAGTTGTAGAGAAAGTACTTTTGAGCCGAAACTCAATCAAAGAAATGACAACTGTTGACGAAGTCGCTGCACAAATTATTTGGTTGTGCTCAGACTATGCTCGTCTCATCACAGGTTCTAGTCTGTCTATCGATGGCGGCGTGACCGCCAGTTAGGTGTGGACGGTGGGCCATCACCGTCATTGCCCCCTACATACAGTGAGTAAGAAGTGAGTACAATCCCCATGACGTCTGGGCATGACCCACAATCGCAACGCCACCGCGCCCATGGATTAGCACGCGCATTAGGTGACGACACGATCCGTAACCCCAACCCGGCCCTCCACATTGTGTTTGACCAGCCCGTCATCCCCCCGAACACAGGCAATGCGATCCGCATGTGCGCAGGCGTAGGGGCACATCTTCACTTGTGTGAACCCTTGGGTTTCACTCTGGAAGAAAAAAATTTGCGACGAGCCGGGTTGGACTACCACGACCTTGCAGACGTGACTCTCCACCCCAGCCTCGATCAGTGTTTAGCCAGCTTAGGTGCAGCGCCGGCAGATCGGCGCGCAGAGATTACTTCTTCAGCTGGCTCAGGTGGTAGCTCAGTGGATCGGCATGCGCATGGACACACGGGTGAGACGGTGGGCGGAGATCTGGAGGGGCCCCGTGTCTATGCGTTCACCTCGAATACGTCAGTGCGCGTGGATAGAGTTCGTTATCGCTGGGGTGACATCCTCCTTTTCGGGTGTGAGCCGACGGGTTTGAGTGATGACGCGCTCTCCGATCCTCGAATTACTAGTCGGGTGCGGATCCCCATGCTGCCGGGACGGCGATCCATGAATTTATCGAATGCGGCAGCCGTGGCCGCCTATGAAGCCTGGCGCCAGTTCGATTACGCAGGCGGGGAATAATGGCGGGCACTGGCTACGGGCACTGTGAGGTTCGCGGTCAGCGGAAGTCCCGTGATGGGCCAGCAAGAACAGTGCCACCCAGCGTGGTGTCAAGTGATTCAATACGGTCGGCGACAACAGTGACCGCCCCGGACGCGTTGTGAACAATTCCCCGTATAGCAACCATGCGTGAGGTGTGGGCAACATTTTTATAACGCACCCAGCACCCTGGGGACACCACAATATTCACAAGCCCTGTCTCATCCTCCACGCCGAGGAAAACCACGCCTCCTGCTGTTCTAGGGCGCTGCCGGTGTGTCACTATTCCCGCGACAGTAATACGTGTGGAGTCCTCACATGAGGCTAACTGCCCCACAGTGAGAATGCCTGCACTATCCACATAGCGCCGCAGCAATTCCACAGGGTGACGATCAGCCGTGACACCGGTCGCCGCAATATCAGCAGCAGCAAGCTCAAAGGCACTCATGCCGGGCAAAGCGGGCGCTGAAATCTCACTCATCCCTGGGAGCATGCCGGGGCGTTCATGGGCAGCACAACCAGCCGCCCACAGTGCCTCACGTCGCTCAATCCCCATACTTCCAAGCGCTCCCGCCGCAGCGAGTGCCTCCACCTGCGACACGCTAATCCCAGCCCGGCGAGACAGATCAGCGATGCGTTTGTATGGGCCGCCTTCACGTCGCGCCTGAACGACTGCCTCAGCGCCGTGGACGCCTAGGCCGTGGACGGTGCTGAGTCCAAGCCGCATGCTGTTGGCGATGCCGGGGGCAAGGTCGGGGTTGGTGGTGGCGTCGGCGTGGACGTCGGAGTGGTTGACGTCGATGGGGAGGATGGTGACACCGTGGCGTCGGGCATCGGCAATAAGTGACTGTGGCGAGTAGAACCCCATGGGCTGGGCACGGAGTAGTGCGACACAGAATTCTGCCGGGTAGTAGTGCTTGAACCATGCGGAGAAGTAGACGATTGATGCGAAGGATTGTGCGTGGGATTCGGGAAATCCATAGGCGGCGAAAGCAATGATTTTCTTCCATAATGTGGCGATGGTGGTGTCATCCATGGAATGTTTGTCACGACAGCCTTGGGTGAAGCGAGCGCGGAGTCGCTCCATTGTTGTGGCGGAGCGTGTGGATCCCATTGCTCGTCGGAGAGTGTCGGCTTCGACGGGGGTGAAACCTGCCGCATCAACGGCGACCCGCATCACTTGTTCTTGGAACAGCGGTACTCCCAGTGTTTTTGCCAATGCCTCTTTGAGGCAGGTGTGGTCGTAGGTGATTTTTTCTTCCCCGTTTCGACGTCGAATGTAGGGGTGGACAGAGCCGCCTTGGATGGGGCCTGGCCGGATGAGGGCAACTTGAACGACAAGGTCATAGAATTCGCGTGGCTTGAGGCGTGGAAGGGCGGATAGTTGGGCACGGGACTCGACCTGGAAAACGCCGACGGCGTCGCCGCGGGCAAGCATTGCGTAGATAGCGGGGTCATCAAAACCTAGTTGCCATAGTTCCACGGTGTGTCGGCGGTGGTCGCTGACCTGGTCGATGGCGTGATGAAGGGCTTCTAGCATGCCGAGTCCGAGAAGATCGAACTTGACGAGCCCGCCGCTGGCTGCGTCGTCTTTATCCCACTGGATGATGGAGCGTTGTTCCATTCGTGCCCATTCGACCGGGACGACGTCGGCAATAGGGCGGTCGCAGATCACCATCCCACCAGAGTGTATTCCTAGGTGGCGTGGTTGTCCGTGGAGTTGGTCAGCGAGTGTGACTACGTTGTTGGGAGCATCGTTGAGACCACGAGTCCATGCGTCGATATGGCCGGGTGAGTGCCCTAATGCTCGGGCAGCATCGCGGAGCGCGCCGCGGCGTCGATATGTGATGACGTTGGCGACTTGGGCAGCTTTTTCTCGGCCGTATTTGTCGTAGCAGTATTGGATGACTTCTTCGCGTCGGCCAGACTCAATGTCTAGGTCTATATCGGGAGGTCCTTCTCGCTCGGGGCTGAGGAATCGTTCAAAAAGCAGGTCAGCAGCAATGGGGTCTACATTGGTGATTCCGAGGGCAAAACACACCGCCGAGTTAGCCGATGATCCCCTCCCCTGTGCCAAGATATTGGCGTGCTGACAAAAATCAACTAGGTCTGTCACGATGAGGAAGTATCCAGGAAAGTTCAGGTTTCCGATCACGCTCAGCTCGTGGTCAATCTGAGCCCACACGGCAGGATGAGTTTCTCTAGAGCCGTAGCGGACGGTGCCGCGTTCCTCCACAATATGGGCCAGCCAGGTCATTTCTGTGTGTCCCTCCGGGACTGGCCAGTCGGGAAGGTCTGGCGTAATGGTTGTCAGGGGGAAGGCGCAATCGCGGGCCACAGTGCATGTGTTCATCGTGAGTTCTGGATGGTCAGGGTTGAACATCTCTGCGCCACTGCGCAGGTACGTTCCACCGAGAGGGTGTGTGTAAGGGTCCGCGTCCTCTATATTTTTTCGATACCGCAGTGCCGTTTTCGCTCCTGCTAAACGGCCATTTTTCGGGCGGGCTGCCACAGCAGCAGACGAACATACCGCAGCGAGTCCCAGACGATCAGCAGCTTCGAGTTGTTCTTCATGACGATCTGCATCATCGGGGGTGAGAAGGTAGTCAAGTTCCACAACAACCTGTGGGAAGTGTTTTATCAGTTCCTCTAGGTGTGGAGTCCATGAGTGGTCTGCCAGGACAATCCAGTGGTTGCCACCATACTGAGCTAGGTCCTCCAGCGGCGGATAGTGCACGATGTTTTTCTTCCCCGTACACATATGCGCTTGAGAAATCATTCGGGATAGGCGTCGATATCCCTCCGCACCGCGACACAGTACGGTGAGGATCTTCTCGTTCCCCGATGCTGTAGTGGGCGGTGATAACGTCAGTTCTGCGCCGAACACCGTGGCTATTCCGGAATCAGCTGCAGCCTCCGCGAATTGAACAGCGCCATACAATCCATCACGATCGACCAGGGCAAGTGCCTCTAAACCTAGCTCAGCTGCAACCTCCACCATCTCTGCTGGTGACGAGGCGCCTCGCAAAAAGGAATAAGTCGAACATGCGTGCAATTCAGCGTAGGGAACATAATCACGCCCATCAAGTGTCGTGTTTGCTCCTCTTTTTCGGGACGTTATAGGTGGTGACCCTTTCGACTTTTGAGAAGGATCTGCCGATAATGGCTTATTTTTCAGTAAGTGTGGTGGGTCAGCTGGCTGGTTATCTGTTCCTGACAGGATGCGTTCTAGTCGCGACCATGTCAGCGGTTTACCATTCATTGATCCTTGAGCTGTTACCCACTCCACACCAACAAAATAGCACTCATGTTCGAGTGTGGCGAATGGTTACCATCTCTACATAACAAGGGCAGCCCCTTCGCCTGGTGTCAATGGATTTCCATATCCCCCCACAAGAAGGCAGAATGAATCTCAACTTTTAGACAGCTTGGTCTATGATGTGGAGCGCCAGGGACCACACTTACACAGACCCGCCCACACATGGCAGACAGTGGCATAGCATCACGACAATGACACGACTGAAGGGACACAACCATCATGGCTACATCATTACGACGCCTCAGCACTCTCATCCTCACATCCGGCCTCACACTTGCCGGAGCAACCGCCTGCCATCCACCAGGGCACGGCGGCGGTGGAGCTAACACCATAACCATCGGCACCACAGATTCATCGAAAACCGCATGGAGGGTCTTCCGCCAGGAAGCAGAAAAACACGGTATCCACTTAGACGTCCAAGATTTCTCGGACTACAACACCCCCAATACCGCACTTAGCGAAGGCGTCCTAGATGTCAATTTGTTCCAGCACATCAAGTTTTTAGCCTCGTATAATGTCGAATCACAATCGAATCTTGTTCCCGTGGGCGCTACAGAAATCGTTCCCCTCGCCCTGTTCTATAAAGGACATAAAAATCTCAAAGATCTTCACAACGGAACATCCATCGCCATTCCCAATGACAGCACTAACCAAGGCCGCGCTCTTCACCTTCTCGAAGCGCAACACTTGATCACACTGAAGAAATCACATCTTCTCAACCCCACACCGGCAGATATTGACCAATCCCGGTCAACAGTGCGCGTAACCCCTGTCGATGCTGCTCAAACAGCGACAGCATGGGGCGAAGGCACTCCGGCCGTCGTGAATAACACATATTTGCTTCGCGCCGGAATTGACCCGAAGACCGCATTAGCAACTGATGACCCCAAGGCTGATAGCGCCAAACCATATATCAACGTCCTTGCTACACGACCAGAAAAGAAGGACAACGAAAACATCAAGAAGTTGGTGAAAATCTGGCACAGCGCCCCCGTCCAAAAAGCAAACGCGGAGGACTCAAAAGGTACCTCTGTTTCTGTGGATCTCCCCGCCCATGAGCTCGAAGACATTGTGAAGGATACCGAGAAGAAAACACGGGAGGAATCCTAATGTCGTCAATCCGAACCGAGAATTCCTCCAGCTCCACAACACCACGCGAGCCTCACCCCATGCAGAAACGCTCCACGCGCACCCCAGCTACATCAACAGAAGCAATACCAGAGTCAGCCGAGTGGGGAATCTCCGGCAACGATGCTTCCCCTCTGACATTTACTGACCGCCCCACCAACCATGGCACCCGGGTGGAGTTTCGTGATGTCACAAAAACGTTCACTCAAGGCAAGCGGACAACAACCGCCCTCGACAGCATCTCCCTGACCATCGAACCCGGCGAAATCTTGGGCGTTATCGGTTATTCCGGCGCAGGTAAATCCACCCTGGTCCGCATGATCAACGGTTTAGATAAGCCAACCTCGGGATCTATCACACTGGATAACACCACGATAACGGATTTGCCGGAACGGAAACTTCGCCGCCTCCGCAAACATATCGGCATGATTTTTCAGCAGTTCAACCTTATGAATTCGCGGACCGCCGCAGGCAATATTGAGTACCCGTTAGCGCTAGCCAAGATGCCTCGTACACACAGGGCGAAGCGTGTGAAAGAGCTGTTGGACTTCGTCGGTTTGGGTGATAAGGGCAAGAACTATCCTGAACAACTGTCAGGTGGGCAGAAGCAGCGTGTGGGTATTGCTCGTGCACTGGCAACTGATCCGTCCCTTCTCCTTGCCGACGAAGCCACCTCCGCTCTTGATCCTGAGACCACACAGGATGTCCTGGATTTGCTGCACAAGGTGAACCGGGAGCTTGGTATCACCATCGTCGTCATTACACATGAGATGGAGGTTGTGCGCTCTATCGCTGATCGTGTCGCGGTGATGGAGAACGGCAGTGTTGTTGAGTATGGCCCAGTACATGAGATCTTCTCGCACCCACGCGAGGACGTGACCAAGCGTTTCGTGGCGACGGCTCTGCGTGATACGCCGGAAGGCCGGGAGCGTGAGTCGTTACTGACTGACATCAGCCATCACCAGGGTGAGAGGCTAGTCACTGTTCGTGTCGATGACGGGCGTGACCTCAGCCCAGCATTTGCTTTGGCTGCCGATAGGCATGTGAGTGTCGGGTTTGTCCACGGTGCTGTGAATAACATTCAGGAGCATTCATTTGGGCGGCTCACGGTGAAACTGACTGGTTCGGCGGATGATGTCGAGGCGGTTGTGGCCGAACTTGGCGGTTTAACTGAGTGTGAGGAGATCAACTAATGGTGGGCACAGCTTTGCTTCTTGCCGACGCCCTGGGTTCGACACCGCGTGAGGTGGTTCTTGCTGTGGGAGCGACGGATTGGTCTAACGTAAAACCGATGATGGTGACGGCGTTGTGGACGACGTTGTGGATGGTTGGTTGGACAATTCTCCTTGGCGGGTTATTCGGTTTGATCTTGGGGGTGTTGTTGTATGCGTCGCGGTCGTCAGGTGTGTTGGCGAATAAGCCGTTGTATTGGACTCTGAATATTCTGGTGAACATCATTCGCCCGATTCCGTTCATTATTTTGATTGCAGCGGTGGGCCCCCTAACAAAATCGGTGATGGGGACGACGATTGGCACTGAAGCTGCCGCGTTTGTCATGGTGATCGCTGCGACGTTTGCTGTGGCGCGCATTGTGGAGCAGAACTTGGTGAGTGTTGACCCGGGGGTGGTGGAGGCTGCTCGAGCGATGGGAGCGTCACCACTAAAGATTCTGTGGAGCGTTGTGATCCGTGAGGCGTTGGGCCCGTTGATTTTGGGTTACACATTTATTTTTATCGCAATTGTTGATATGTCTGCAATGGCTGGATACATCGGCGGCGGCGGTTTGGGTGATTTTGCGATTACGTATGGCTACCGGGCATTCGATTGGAATGTCACATTGGTGGCGACGATCGTGATTATTGTTCTGGTGCAGGTCACTCAGCTGGTAGGTAATTCACTTGCGCGACTAGTCATGCGCCGATAGGTGTTGGTCAGCTGACTACTCCCCGTGTACACACAGGCCCGGCGCGCGTCATGCGCGTGTGGGCCTGGTCTTTTTAGTATGGTGGGGATCTCAGGGATAGACCTGGATGGTCCTCCATGCCATCCAGGTTTTTCCGTCTTTCGGGGGCGTCCCACACGATGCCATTACTTTCCCCGCAGGTACATGCGCCAACTGGACAGCCCATTTATCCCCGCGTGGTGTTGTCACCGTCCGCCACGTCGTCGTCAGCTCTGATGTCGTCAACTCCGCGCTGGCCAGCTCTTTTTCTTCTGTGGACACAGCCCAACGTTCGTCCGTCGGGAACAGCCCTGAGCGGTCAGTGGCACGGGACAATGTGGAGGGGCTGGCAGGCTCGGGAACACCCTGGTGCGCGACAGCGTCGTGTTCATCAGCTGTTGTTTCTGTGACAACGAGGCTACCAACGGGGACAGTATGCGCCCCCAGTGCCTGTGCTACTGCAATTTCGGCTGCTTGCCCTGGCGCATCCCAACATCCGCGACCACGTAGGCCGGTGAGGTACATCTTTCCTTGTGCACTAACAGTGACGGCGTCGACGGCTTGAGCAGTGGAGAGCCGCCCATAGGAGTATCCCCAGGGGAGAAGGATCATGGTAGGTGCGAAGCGGTGGCCTTTGGCATGGGATGTTTCCCAGACTTCGTCACCAAAGAAGCACGATTGCATACCAGCTGCGAGGGGTCGTCCTTTGATTGCGCAGCAGCGATCTCTCTTCCCGTGTGTACAAACAAGCATGATGGGGTGATCGACGCGTACAACGTCGCGTGGTGGGAGTGTGCATGTACCCCACGTGCCATCAGCGAGTGCGGGAATGTCGAGTGAGAGGAGGTCCTCAATGCCGGAGATACGTGTGGTGTAGCAGGTGCCATGGTCTGTTCGAGCTATGTAGAGTTTTCGCTCGTCCCGATATTGCCCTGCTCGGCCGGGTTTTCTGATGAATTGCATCGAGGCACAGTTGTCTTTGAGGACCCGTGCGAGAGGCGCTGCGAGTTCTCCGAGGACATCGTCGTCCATGATGTCGTGGCCCCACCCGCTGAGGTGTTCCACGGCTAGGAAGAGTGTCATCGGTTTGGCTGTGCCAGGGAGATCCTCATCACTGAATTCTGAGCACCGCGTGGACATCCATGCGTCATCACTGTGTCGGCCTGAACTCATCATGTCCGTGACCTGCTGATGTGAATTGGCCGTACCCGTGGGTGTGTCTTCTTTCGTGGTTGTCTCCTCTGGCGCCATAGGGGTTGAGGATACCCGCTTACCATGAGGTTTTTCACCATGTCTTTTACCGATAGGCGCCTTCAATCCTCCACGTCTGTCCCCGGCAGATCAGCAGAAGACCGCTGGGCTGATTTGTTGTTATTTGTAGCCGAGCGAAGCGGTGACCTTCTGCCCACCAGTGGTCATCGACCGGCCAGGGGCCAGCCCATCCTGTGACGTCATACTGCTTATTCCCCCATGCCACGCGCGCGGGCTGTGCGCTGAGACATGACCGGCCAGTGACAAAAATGCCGTCGCCATTCTCGTCAAGGAGGCAGACACCACCGGCGGGATGGGCGGTACATGGCCCCCGCTCAACGCAGGTACTCACGGGGATGGGGGCTGGAAATTGCCCCGGCCAGGCATATGTACTGCTGGGGAGTTCCGGGGCTGATTCCCCCACGGGAACAAGAGCAATGCGATCCCCAGGCCCCCTCCCGCCTTGTAGAACGGGTGTGCATACACGGTCTGGCCCCACCATTGTTTGCACGCGAGCTAACGCTGCATGCGCAGCATGATCCTCTTTGGCATCCCACAAACCCCGCAACGCGGTGCTGGTCGTCTCAATGGGGTCGATAGAGAGTTCACACACCCCCACACTCAGCGGGGCATCGCCATCACCAGTATCATCCTCACCTTCTGTCCCTCCCTGTGTCCTGGCTGCATGTGTTACGAATCGGTGAAGCCACCCCTCCACTTGCCACCGCACCCGCTGGGCGATGGCATGTTCAGTCAGTTGATCAGTGCAGCGCCACACACGCTCCCATTCATGATCCCCTTCACGACTCCGGATGCACGCACGGATAGCCACCCTCTGGCATATCTGTCCTTGCTTCTCTAGGAGATCATGAAGATCCGCTGCCAAACGCCGGCCAATAAACGCCACCGTATCCGAGTGGCATTCTGGCGAGTCAAACCGATGCGCCACCACAAGGTCACTGGTGTTTTCTCGTGGAGCTAACGGCCGCACAGGGGCACCACGCGCTACCGTCCACCACCGCACTCCCTCGGCCCCAAAACGGGAGGAGACATCCCGACGCGGTAGAGCAGCCCACTCCCCCATCCGCGTCAGACCCATTTTCTCCAGGGTATTCACCAGTGCCTGCGGTTGGCCTAACGCTTCATCCTCACACAGGGCACGCAGTGGTAAACCAGCTAAGAAGTCAGCGTCACCACCGTCTGGGATAGTGATCCCCCGGCGGGCAGCAAACACCGCTGTCGGCAGTGTTCCCGCCGCACCTGCTACAACATCCACGCCCGGGCGAGCAACAGCATCAAGAATCATCGTGATTGCACGCTCTTCCGAACCGTAATATGTCACGAGAGGCGCGGATTTCACAGCAATGAGACCAGGGCGTAGAAGCTCAATACCAGCAGAGATGGAATCCACATCCGCCACAAAATCCTCAAAATATCGCGCATCACGATCATCATCGGCAGACACAATATGCATATTTGGGCATAACGATTGCGCCTGCCTCCGTTTCATCCCGCGACGAACCCCCGCTCGACGTGCATAGCGATCACACATGTACACACCACGGTGATCCACCAACGCCAAGGGGCCATCCGGGACATCCTTATCGCAGCGCGCGGCATGCACAGGGAAATCTGGAACCCAGAGAACAATTGTTCGATCATCCGGTGACATGCCCAGGTGGGAACGTGAGGAAGGCACCATTGTCATCCCCCAGCCTCCACCGCTTTCGCACCATGAGTGTCCCCCTCGCTATACGAATGACGATGAACTGCCGGACAGTGATGGCGAACCGGATGGATAAACGACCCCACACCCATATGCCACTGCCCCCGCCGGGGAGGACGATAACGATCAGCCACCTGCACGTCGACACTCATGCCACGAATACGCCCCTGGCCACAGCCCAAGCCTCGGAAAGCACTCACCGTAGCGTCGATACGCAACGAGACACCCGGCCACCGCACACCACACACAAGGAGGGCACAGCGCGATGACCGCACACGGCTCATCACTGGCCGCACCGACGAGGGAGGAACATCCACCCAGCAGTGCCCGCAATACACCACAAGATCCATCCCCTCACATAGAACACCCAGTACACTGAGAGGATCCGGGAGGTTGTTAGCCACATCACTTGTCACATCCGGCAGTTCGATAATGGAGACGAACGATAAATCGCCTCCCGCATCCGCTACCGCTGCCCAGAACATATCGTTACGCCCGACGACGGCAACATGCTCTCCAGCAGCACTCGCCTGGGCAATAATCTGCACCAGCACCGTGGGGCAATCCGTCATCGACGTGGCCGCGCCACGCGGAAGGCCGCCCAGCGCTGTCAACTCCCCCAGTGGCCCCTGAAGAGGAAGCGCCCGAGGCTCCTCCACTGGAGAAACACTCCGAGGCACTGACACCAAATGAGCCATACGCGAACGCAGAACCTCCACTTTTTCGCCATTCGACAGAGCGGACAAACCCTTACCCGCCGTCACCGCTGCATATGTCACCGTCATCACCCCTTTCACAGTCACCCTCTACGGAGCACTCCTCCAGCCGGCCATACAATCCAACTTCTTGACACATATCGTACTCATGTTCGAATCATAATGCACACAAGAAATCACCCACCAGAAAAGATCAAGAGACACCTTCAGGCTCTTAGCCCTCAACCACGACTCGGGACAAAAGCGGAAACACTCCACCTACTACCCTAAAGGCTATGGCTACCGACGACACCACACATAAAAAGACTCGACGCAGCAACACTCACGGAAATAAGCGAGCATTAGCGGACTTCGAACACCCCACCACAGTGTCTACCCCAACACTGGTGCGAATACCTGCGTCACTGTTGCTCGGCGGTGCCGTTGGCGTTATGGGATTTGCCATTGCCCCCATGCTCAAAGTAGTACTGCTCATCATCCTCGCAGGAGCAGCGCTACTCTTCATCAGCATCCACCCCTACCGACGCGACGTCAGCACCGCTTACACGCAGCGTTACGGCGAATACCGAACCAGCGTTAACCGGCTTATCCCCCTCTTCCCGGATTGGTTAGCCCTCATGGCGCTCCCGGCCATCCCCCTGCAAGGAGCGCTACTGGGCATCAGCGCTTTCGCCGTAGCCAGTATCTACAACTACATCGTATTCCCATGGATCGACGGAACTGCCTGCACACAGGAGCCATAACCACAGCCCCCGGCCTTACTCCCACTCGATCGTTCCCGGTGGCTTCGACGTGCAATCCAGTACAACACGGTTCACGTCAGGAACCTCATTCGTAATCCGCGTTGAGATCCTCTCGATCACGTCATACGGAAGACGAGTCCAATCCGCCGTCATCGCATCCTCCGACGACACAGGACGCAGCACAATCGGATGACCGTACGTTCGGCCATCGCCCTGCACACCCACAGACCTCACATCTGCCAGCAGGACGACAGGACATTGCCAAATAGAGTCATCCAACCCCGCCGCTGACAACTCATGGCGAGCAATCGCATCCGCCTGACGCAACGTCGCCAAGCGATCAGCAGTGACCTCACCAATAATGCGGATCCCCAGCCCTGGGCCAGGGAATGGCTGCCGCGACACAATCTCACTCGGCAAACCAAGCTCACGGCCCACCGCGCGAACCTCGTCTTTAAACAACAACCTCAGTGGCTCAACCAGCGTGAATTCAACATCGTCAGGCAAACCGCCCACATTGTGGTGGCTCTTAATATTCGCGGTGCCACTACCACCCCCAGACTCCACCACATCCGGATACAATGTGCCCTGCACTAAGAAATCAACACTCGACCCCTCCGGCGCATCAGCCAGAACACCAGCAACCGCACGCTCAAACGCGCGGATGAACTCATGCCCAATTGCTTTACGTTTTTTCTCCGGATCCGTCACACCTTCCAAGGCCGACAAGAATGCGTCATGCTCGTCAACAGTGACCAAGTTCGCACCCGTAGAAGCAACAAAGTCGTTTTCAACCTGCTCGCGCTCCCCCTTACGCAGCAGACCATGATCCACAAACACACAGGTCAAGCGATCACCAATCGCACGCTGCACCAACGCAGCCGCTACGGCAGAATCCACGCCACCAGACAGGGCACAAATAGCGCGACCCTCCGGGCCCACCTGCTCACGAACCTGCTCAATCAACTGATCGGCAATGTTCCCCGGTGTCCATGTCGGCTTCAGCCCGGCAATGTGCGTTAAGAAACGTTCCAAAACTTTCTGCCCCTCGGGCGAATGCATAACCTCCGGGTGATACTGCACACCAGCCATGTGGCGATCGACATTCTCAAAAGCAGCAACCGGAGCCCCCACTGAACGGCCCGTGACAACGAAGCCCTCAGGAGCCTCTGACACTGCATCACCATGGCTCATCCACACATCATTTACTGAGCCATCATGCAACACACCGCCATCGCCGACGATCGACATCGCCGTTCGACCATATTCACGATCACCCGTGTGCGCGACAACTCCCCCCAACGCGTGCGTCATCGCCTGAAAGCCATAACAAATACCGAACACTGGAATACCCAAATCCAGCACCGAAGGATCAAAAACAGGTGCATCATCAGCATAAACACTGGACGGGCCCCCGGAAAGGATCAGGGCAGCTGGGTTCTTCGCCTTAATATCCTCCGCAGACGCTGTGTGCGGAATAACCTCGGAATACAGACGAGCCTCACGCACACGTCGCGCAATCAGCTGGGCGTACTGTGCACCAAAATCGACGACAAGAACAGGAGACGGGGTTTGTTGCTGTTCACTCACGCACACGACTCTACCGTGTCACCCAGACAAACCTCGACACTGCTCGACGGTCCCACTGATGTCAATGCCAGCACCATGAGCCCACACCGTGGCCACGAGTATCCCGTGCCTTTCGTCGCCACGAGTGGTCAAGGGGCAGGCGACGACCATCGCATCCATAACTACCGCCGCCGCAAGTGTTTCCTATGAGAGACAGCAGCAGTTGCTCCACCACTAGCCCATCCCAGCAGCGGTACTACGATGATCAGCACCAGCCACAGTAACCATGGGATCGTCATCGGCGCTATGGACGACATTGTGAAATAGCTTATCAAGCTGGCAACAAAACCGGACACCACCCCGATGAGGGCGATAAGAAGAGACTGCATGGCCGAGATTCGGGCCAGCAGACGCTGCGGAGCACCAACAGTCCACATGGTGGAAAGATCAGTGCGTGTCTCACCCACAGAGAGCACAGCGAGCAGGATCATCACCACCAGGCACGAGACCGAAAGCATGATGAGTGGAATGAGGTAGTGATTCCAGAGGCGGTCGACACGATCAGGGAGGAAAGAAACACTGATGAAGTTATGGCTCGCGTGTCGTGCCATGAACTCCTGGCGTAGGGTAAGGCTCCGCTCCGGGAAGAACAGAACATGATCCAGGTAAATGCGCCGCCTCTTGCGCTCCTTAACAGTTTTCGCCTCGTACTGGGGTTCCTCAAGCTGGGCATCATGTGCAAAAACCTGGTTGTTTTCCCATTTCTCAGCCTCAGCATCGCGATAACGCTGGTATTGTGACAGCTGAGCTGGGTCAATGACCACGGTATCCTTGTCAATATCCCTGTACACGTACATGGGTGGCACGCCGCCGAGAGCCTGCGAAAGCTCCCGGACTTCTTTTTCTATGGGTGCACTTTCGGCCGCATACACGTTCGCCGTGGCGGCAATAATGGGAGACGTGTCATCTTGCTTGTATTCGTACGGGCCACCCAGAGAAATCGTGCCAAGCACAAAACTCAAACCCAGTATTGCGGCAATAGCCGGGCCTGTGCGATGCACCTGCCGGAACAAATCACGCAAGGCCAAACGCAGAGACACCGGCCCCCAGGCCGATGACCGAGCAAGTAGCCATAGCAACGCCGGTGTGCTGCTCACTGCGCCGATACCAAAGATTCCGTATCCAACCGTCGCCCACCTGGATCCAAGGATTCCTAACAACAGGCCACACACAACAATCACGGGGCCGATAGCCATCGGCCAACGCCAGCGCAAGCGAACCTCTGTTGTGGGACGCGAGCGCGCGGCGCTCACCGCCGGAATCACAGCGGCAACCAGGGCGCAGAACAGTGACGAGCCGACGGTGAGAGCTAGGAGATCAAGGGGAGGCACCGTGCTTGTACCAGCAGCGCCATTAAAAAGGACAAGGAAACCCGCCACGCCGAGAACGAGACCGAGAACAATCCCCACGGCCGAGATTGCGAGAGCCTCCATATAGAGAACCCAACGCAACTGAGCGGGCACAGCACCGTTAATACTGAGCACGCGCATGGAATGCTGCTGCCTCCGAGCAGCCACCGCGAAGATGGGGGAGACCATGACCGCCAGCACAATGAGGGCGAGCAGGCCGAGGGACACCAGACTGGCGTTGTCGAAAGCACTGTGGCCCTGCACAGCGCTGAGCACCGGGGTGAGAGAACCCGGATGGGGGCCTGCAGCGGGATAAGCCTGCACGTCATCATTACGAAAGTCCAGGTTGGGGTTAGCGCTGGACCAACTCACGGGAGTCGGGAACTCAGCGGAAACAATCTTATCTACAGGCACAGAGAGCCGAAGTGAGGGTTGGTCATTGCCCAGCTTCATCGTCACCGTGCGCGGAGCCTGTTCCCACGGAGCCTGCACTTCAATGGTATTGCCTTCATGTATCCCCAGCACATGAGCCATATCCTGAGGAATAGTGAAGGTATCCGGGCCGTCAGAGACATATTTGGTACGGATGTAGGCAGTGGTGCTCCCAGAACGCACAGTGGCGAGAGTAGACTCTTCCGCCCTCAATTTCTCATCGGGGAATACCTTTCGGATGCGCTCCAGATCAGTGCCAGTCCCCTCCTGTGACAAAACAATGTCGGAACGGTGAAGATCAGCATAATTATGCTCGTTGTTCCCCATGAACCCCAGCAGTGTCACCACGGCAATGGGCAGGGTGAAAAAGAGCACCGCCACCACGGAACGCCACGGGTGCTTGACAATGTCCCTGCACGCAATGCGGGCGGGAATGATCACACTCGGCATCCTCTACTCCTCTCCCACCACAGCGCCATCGCGCAGGTAGATTGTGCGATCCGCCCATGCAGCGAAACGCGGCTCGTGAGTGACCAGCAAGCACCCTGCCCCGGCATCGACACGGCGGCGGATAATACTCAGGACGGCCTCGCCGGTGGCGGTGTCAAGAGCGCCAGTAGGTTCGTCGGCAAGCAGAAGTCCACGGTCGCCAATGAGCGCGCGGGCAATGGCAATACGTTGGGCCTGGCCTCCGGAGATCTCGGTGGGAAAACGATCCGCCAGACTGGACATTTCTAATTCATCGAGCGCCGCGAGAGCCTTCTTACGGGCTACTGCGCGCTTGGTGCCGCCAAGTTCCAGAGGCAGGGCGATATTCTCCGCAGCGGTGAGGGTGGGAATCAGGTTGAAGTTCTGAAATACGTAACCCACGTGAGTGCGGCGCAGCTCTGCGGCGGTCGCACGGCTGATATCCGCGGTGTTCACGCCCTGAATAAGCACACGCCCGGAGGTCGGGGTTTCCAGCGTGCCTGCCACGTTAAGCAGGGTGGACTTACCGGAACCTGAACGTCCGGTGATGGCTACCAGCTCTCCCGGCTCCAGAGTGAGGGAAACGGAATCGAGAGCCGTCACCGTGGCAAGGCCGTCTGTATATAGACGAGTGACATTGTCGAGTGTGAGAGCAGTGGGATTCATTGGGGTTCTCCTTGTTCCGGGTGGGCTTCGATGAGATCAATCCAGCGCAGCTCTGCCTCAAGGTCGAGGATCTGACGTTCACATAGCAGCCAACGCGCGCCGGGGGGCGTTTGGGCCTTGTCTCGGGTCAGCTCTCTGAGACGTTTCATCGTGGCTCGGCGTTGAGTATCGAGGAGCGTTATGAGATCAACGTCGTTGCTTAACGAGGCCATGGCCACCTTGATCGCCAGGGCATCGCGCTCATCCGCGATCTTGATTTCGGGTTCGTCCCACCACCGGCGCAGGGTTTCGCGTCCTGCAGGGGTGAGGGCGTATGCCTCGGGGGAATCTCCGGTTTTTTCCACCAGACCGTCGCGCTCGAGGCGTTTTGCGGTCTGGTAGACCTGCCCGACATTGATAGGCCAAGTGCCGGACGTGGATTCCTCGAAGAGGGTGCGTAATTGCCCCACGGGGCGAGGTTGCTCAGCTAAGAGGCTGAGCAGGGCATTCCTTATGCTCATGGGCTACCTCCTGGGTACTTACCGAGTAAGTTACCGGGTAACCTCATGTTTGTCTAAAAACACAAAACAAAAAATTAGCGGCGGAACCGCCGCATAACAGCTACAACCACGACCGAACGCTCAACTGAACCTTCTGAAAATCCTTCAAACTCGTATACCCAGCCTTCGCCATCGAACGACGAACACCACCAATCAAATTCAAACTACCGAACGGATCCGTCGCCGGCCCCATCAACACAGTCTCCAAAGACGGGGCCTCACCGCCCCCCACCATCAGCGTCTCCACCTCCCCACGCGGAAACCGCGGGTGAGCAGCCACCGATGGCCAATAATACCCAGTCGCAGCAGCCTCCTTCGCCTGCGACAAAGGACTACCCAACATCACCGCATCAGCACCACACGCAATAGCCTTCGCCATCTCCCCCGACGTTTCCAGCTCACAATCCGCAATCACGTGAACATATCGACCACCGGTCTCATCCAAATAGTCACGACGCGCAGCCGCGGCATCAGCAATAGCCGTCGCCTTCGGCGCATCGATACCCAACGTGTCAGCATTCGTCGTAGAACCACCACCAACGATGATCCCCGCGGCACCCGTCCGCATCAAGTGAAGAGCCGTCGTGTAATCCAAAACCGACCCAGCAATAACCGGAACATCCAAAGACCCAATGAACTCCTTCAAATTCAGTGGTGTCCCATCAGCAGACACATGCTCCGCAGAGATCAACGTCCCCTGGATCACAACAATCTCCGCACCCGCAGCCACCACAACCGGCGCCAATTCCCGAGCATTCTGCGGAGACACACGAACCACCGTCGTCACACCAGAAGCGCGAACATCACGAATACGATCCGACAACAGATCCTTATCCAACGGAAGACCATGCAAGTGCTGCAAAAGCGGAATCGCACGAGTCGTCATCTGACCATCGTCATAACCCTCATCATCCAAGGCCGTCGACACAATCTGCCCCACGGCAGAATCCATGTCCTCCATACGACCCCACAAACCCTCAGCGTTAATCACAGCAGCACCACCCAGGCGGCCCATCTCACCGATGAACCCCACACTGGTCAACGCATCACTCGGCTGCGCCAACACAGGAATACCAAAACGATAAGCATCAATCGTCCAGGACGTATCCACATCCTTCGACGAGCGCGTCCGCCTATTCGGCACAATTGTTATGTCATCAAGACCATATGTCCGGCGCGCTTCACGCCCCAAACCAATTTCCACAACTTCACGCATTATCTTTTCCGTATTCCCTCATGCTGACAGGCAACCCCGGCGAAGGCCGCCGCCAACAAAATTACACCCTGAACAGACGCCGCTTCCTGCCCCGGACCAACACCCGCCGGACCAACGCTGACCATCACACTCCGCGCAGCACCCACAACTGACGACGCTTTAATGCTGATAATAATTCGGCGCTTCCACCGTCATCTGAATGTCATGCGGATGCGACTCACGCAAACCAGCCGCGGTGATCTGAACAAACTTGGCATCATGCAAATCATCAATCGTTGCTGAACCGGTGTACCCCATCGCCGCACGCAAACCACCCACCAGCTGGTGGGTAATACTGTCAATATGCCCACGGAAAGGAATACGCCCCTCAATCCCCTCAGGAACCAACTTCTCCTCGCTGCGAACATCAGCCTGGAAATAACGATCCTTCGAGTACGACCGCTTCTCACCCGTCAAACCACGGCCCTGCATAGCCCCCAAGGACCCCATACCGCGATACATCTTGTACTGCTTACCATTAACAGTCACCACATCACCAGGCGACTCAGCAGTACCAGCCAGCAGCGAACCCAACATCACTGTGCTCGCACCAGCAACCAACGCTTTCGCGATATCACCAGAGTACTGCAAACCACCATCAGCAATCACCGGAACACCAGCCTTACGCGCAGGAACAGCCGCCTCCATGATCGCTGTAATCTGCGGTGCACCCACACCCGCGACCACCCGCGTCGTACAAATAGAACCAGGCCCAATACCCACCTTGATGGCATCAGCCCCAGCATCAATCATCGCCTGCGCAGCCTCACGCGTAGCCAGGTTGCCACCAATAACGTCGACACGATCACCGAACTCTTTCTTCACACGCGCAACCATATTCAGCACACCAGAGTTATGCGCATGCGCCGTATCCACAACAAGGGCATCAACACCAGCATCAACCAGTGCACCCGCACGCTTCCACGAATCCTCACCCGTGCCAATACCAGCACCGACAATCAAACGGCCTTCACTATCCTTCGAGGCGTTCGGATACTGCTCACGCTTCACGAAATCCTTCACCGTGATCAGCCCCGTCAACTTCCCTGCCGAATCAACAATCGGCAGCTTCTCCACCTTGTGGGTGGACAACAAGTTCAGGGCAGCGTCGGCTGACACCCCTTCCTGCGCCACAATCAACGGCATCGGAGTCATAACATCAGCAACCTTGCGGGAAAGATCAGACTCAAACCGCATATCACGGTTCGTACAAATCCCCACCAGTGTGTTGTTCTCATCCACCACCGGAAGCCCAGAGACACGATACTTAGCGCACAACTCATCGACATAGCCGATAGTGTCCTGCGGTGAACACGTAATCGGATCGGTGACCATCCCAGCCTCCGAACGCTTCACCACCTCAACATGTTGAGCCTGGTCATCAATAGAAAGATTCCGATGCAGAATCCCCATACCACCCTGACGGGCCATGGCCACCGCCATACGGGACTCCGTCACCGTATCCATTGCGGCCGACACCAACGGAATACCCAACCGAATATTGCGCGTCAACTGCGCAGACGTATCAACCTCAGACGGAATCACATCAGAGGCGGCCGGGATAAGAAGGACATCATCGAAAGTTAAACCTACAAGCGCAACCTTGTTGGGATCATCGCCACCCGTGCGTTCCACTATTTATCTCCTCAAACCGTGAAGAAAACAACCATGAAGAAAGCGAAGTGCCACCGTGCACTCTTTCGTCACATGCTACCGGAAACAACCCAGCACACATCGGCTAGCCTAGTTGCGTGAACTTCGCAGACCATATGCCTCCGGACCCTTTTGCGGGAGACCCCAACGATCCCGCCTCGTTCCTTGATCCCGATGAGCCTATGGAACCCCTCACAGAAGAGGAAAAAGGCGACGTCCTCATCGAACTTCATCACGTCCGAGAAATGGAACGTGTCCTCACCCCACTAGGCATCCGTGGAGTGGGGATGCTGTGCGACGACTGCGAAGACATGCATTATTACGACTGGGGAATCCTCATCAACAATTTGCTCGCACTCTACAACCACGAGCAACCACCCATCCACGAGCCCGGCGCGAACCCAAACCCCGACGACTACGCCCCCTGGGACTACTGCCTCGGTTTTCTCGACGGCCTCAACCACGGAAACGCCGGGTATCGGCAATAGGGCGGTGTAGCGCTACGTCTTCTTCTTGAAGCTGTCGATCTGTGTGCACGCGAGGATAAAGAACATTCCGCTGACGGCAAGCATCACTAGCAGGCGCACATGGTCGAGGAGAAATAGTGCGTGCCGCAATGGTGAATATTCCAGCACTGGCCAGAGCCCCGTCTGCACGACAAGTTGTGCAACGAACAGGAGAGCTAGTGTATCCACGCGAAAGAAACGGCCTGCACAGATACACAGTCCGATGAGCACAGTGGACACATAAGCGAAACGGGATGAGGCTATCCCGGTCAGTGCGAGCCCCCACGGAAAAACCCACAACACCAGCAGAATGAGGCGATCGATTGCACACCAGCGCCGTGGTGTGAGGAATTCCAGGCGGGAGATCTCATTTCTAAACATGAGGATCGCTGCGCAACTGTAGATGAATGCCGCTACCGTGCCGAAATTCACCCTGTTCGTCCCGGTGAGCCAGGGCACCTCAATCACCCGCCCTTCAGCGAGCACCAAGATCCCTACTGCCAGTGCCATAAGACCAGCTGCGGGAACTATTTTGTGTGCACGAGCATAAAGCGAAACAAATGACCGCATCTATCGACGCCCACCCAACGCGCAGTACTCTCGTTCAACTCTATGAATAAAATCCTGCAGTGTGACAGGCTGATGAGGATCCCACGGTTGCATAGTACGGACTATTCCAATGTCTTTGGCGCGTACATTGCAAATCTTCGCATCTGTTGCGATTAATTCGGCTGATCCAGCTTGATCAACATAGTCGCCGACTACTGCTTCAACAGTAGTTTGTCCGCTAAAACTCAAATGTTCCACAGAGCCCCCGGACCATAAGACTGGGCGATCAACAAATTTCCGCCAGCTTAAAGGGGCAATTTCCTTAAGTGCATTGCGTGCAGAAATGTTATTATTGACAATATCTTCAGGAACCTCGGGCCGCGCACAAACCCCTTCCCGACAATGCATGTCTGCCCGATCCCGGGGCTTAAGTCCAAATTCAGAAAGTTGGGCAGCTAATACAAAAGCGCCAGCCATACAGGCTACGCCCACTAACCCTAAGAAAGTTGTTCTTATTTTTTTCCTCCTCAATAATGCGACAATAGACACAATCACCATTGTTACACCCACGAGAAAAACAACCGAGGCAAGGATTGTACGATAATCTAGAACATTATCCAGTGAACAACAAGCAAGGAAATCTCCCGTGAGGCGCTGTAACACGCCGGGCGACATTGATGGAGGTACCGCGTACCATCCATAGCCCAACAATGTAGCGATACAAATAGCAATGAGGGGTTTCATCGAAAGCCCAAAGACTGTACCAATAATCGTCCAGCAAATTCCCACAACGAGGGTATAACCTAGCGTAAACCACAACAGCCCCGATGCTAATACAGTAAAACTGGGAGCTTCCGATAGGAGAGCAATGAGATACCCAATGACAAGAACAAAAGAAAAAGGAAATACTCTATAAAAATAGACCTTAACTACTATAGGACGACCGGAACTAACCAAAGGTCGAAACCGTGAGATTTCCCATGCTGACGCGGCAGTGATTGCCGGAGCCACAATAAAGAATGTCATCAAGGGGTGAGTGACAACCGAAGGTGTATAAGCAACGCGCCCCATGTCAGATATAGGAGCAGCAGTTAAAACGAGCGCGATAATACAGATCCACACTGATGGGCGGCGGAGCCAGTGAATCAAACCAAAGCTAGGCTTCATAGGCTTGCCTCCTCCGCATAAACGACCTGGATAATTCATGAGCAGGAGATGAATGTTCCTCTGAAGCAAGGTTTATGAACGCAGCTCGCGTCCCATCGAAATGAACCTGCCCGTTATCGAATACGACGACCCTCTCAAACGGATCATGCAGGTCCCCTGTGTCATGTGTAGAGACCACAAGGTTGCGCTCGGAATCCACTATCCGCTGATACACGGTGTGAATCCGCTCTTTACTCATGGGGTCTAATGAGGCGCTTGGCTCATCTAGCAACAACGTATGTGCACCTGAGTTCAAGGCGGTACCTATCGCTAGCCGTGCTTGCTCGCCACCACTTAGCGTTTCGCATTTTTGCTGCGCAGCTCGGGATAGGTCGACAAATTCCAGCCAGGAATACGCCTCCGCTTTCGCTTGTGCTTTATTCTTCCCACCCAGCCAGGACACATATGCGCAATACTCTAGTGCGGTAAAACCAACAACTGGACGAAATTTTTGCTCAACATGAGCTACATTCTCGTTGGTCTGCACAATGCCACGTGTTGGCGTAATTTTCCCGCTCACCACGGAGAACAATGTGGACTTTCCAGCACTATTGACACCAAGTACGAGCGTGGGCCGCTGGTCAAGCTCCAAGTGAGGAACATCCACAATAGTTTTTTGGGATCGACGAACCAGCAGCGAATCGATACGAATCGACATTAATAAACAACCTTAAGCCAGTCGATAGTTAACCGATTCCAGCTGAACGTGCTCAACGTCACCAATCATGCCGGTAATAACACGTTGGCCCCATCAGGTAACTAACACATGCAGACAAGGACCCAATGAGAGTAACCACACTTCTACACGTTCCCTAAGCGACTACCCCTGTTTCCGACGCCCCCACCCCCGGAGGCTCCACCAGGAGTGCCCATAACGTCGACCCCCCCCTTTTTTTCCCGGGTCTGTTACCTCGCTGGGGACAGGGTTTCCGCTTTGATCGACGAGGGGGAACCCGCAGTGTTCCTGCTGGGTTCGTGCGACGATGGTGTCGTTGGCGTCGTGTCCGAACTCTTTCCACCTGATGTCGGCTCCGACGTCGGCGTCACTGTCGACGTTACAGTAACCGTCACTGTTGTCGACTCACCCGACGTGTGACCATCCGCCACCGCAGGATCCTTATCAGCCTTGTGCGTCCCCACCTCATCATTATTCACCGCATCATCAGCGGTATCCGCGGAGGAAGGATCCCCTTTCGGGCCTTTCACCACAGACTGATCAGGCACCGTGACCGTCGTCGAGTCATGTTTCTTCGCATGCTTCGGGCCTAATTCTTTTGTTGACTTATGGGCAACATCACGTGCTTTTTCCAACAGTTCTGCCGCAGCCTCGGTGTCCCCCGCTGCCTGCTTGTCATGAAGCTGATCGAGCGTCGACGCTAACTCAACGGCAGCAGCATGATCACCAAAGAACCTCTGGTTCAGCCCCCACAACGGGGACCCCGGCGACGAAGCATGAATAACAACACCCGAACCCGCAAGAAGCACACACGACGCCGCAGCCCCGCCAAGAACATACGCCCACCGCGGAACCGGACTGTGATCATCACCGTGACGCCACGAACGGCGACGCATGCGCCGACCCTGAGAAACACCCCCATCGCCGGACGTGTCAGGCTGTGTCCTATCCCGTTGGTTCTTCCATGCCCCACAATCATGCACAGTAGAGACAGACTCCGAATGGAAGAAACCTATATCCTCCAACCGCGGGGAACGAGGAATATCACGTTCCGATTCCTGACGAGCCTGAATGAACAACTGGCCAAGGCCATCATCACTATGCGAGGACTGAGCGAGCGTATCAACGTAGCGGTCAACAGCGGCTAGGGATTCTGGATCATGCTCAACCCCCTCACGATCCCAGGGTTCACATGTACTCATTCGCTTGCTCCTGCTGGTCCATCTACGCCACAACGATCATTACTGTTCAAAGCCTCATCAGGGCACGCAGCCGCGACACGGCTATGCCGGTAAGAATTAAAGTCAACTTTTCAACCAAACGTCCGCCACGTCCCTTGCGTGTCCTCGCCGAGTCCCCCCGGGTGTCATGCCTCAATCCCCTGTGGGCTTCCTAGCCACAGCAATCACCTCACCATACTCAGGTGATTCAGCCATAGCCTTTTTCAACTTCGCAATCGCACGGAACTGAGCTACTCGAACAGCATTTGGCGTCGAACCAATAATCCGAGCAGTCTCTTCCGAGGTATACCCTTCGAGGACTCGCAAGATAATGATCTCACGTGGTCGTTCACCAAGTATGTCGAGCAAACGAAAAAGTTTGTTACGCCCATCAGATTCAATAGCCAACTCTTCCGGCCCAGCCACATCATGAATGGACTCTGGAAGGTCATCAGTCGGCTGGCTATGATCTCTCCCCATGGAACGGTAGCCATCTTTCACCTTATGGCTAGCGATCCCGTACACATATGACATAAACGGTGTTCCACGGTCCACAAAGCGATCAAGCGACCTCAATACCGCCAAGCAGATTTCTTGAGCAATATCCTCCGGCCCAGGGAAAGAATCATCCGATACCCGGTGACGGCAATAGACAACAACCTTCGGGTAGACGTGATCCATGACCGCCTGCAAAGCATCCCGATCTCCTCCCACAGCTGCCGCAACCAGGCCATTGATAGCCTCGTCACTGACTGCTGCAGACATTTTTCCCTCGTCTCCCGGATTCTTCTCACTACCCCGATTCGGGCATCAACACTGGCCCTTGACCTTCCCAATGTACCAGTTCGATGCCCCATCACGATCGTCAACGACACGCCACACATATAGCAATCTAAAAGTCGTGTTCTTGTTACTTTCTGTTCACCAACAAGGACTTGACTACACAGTGGGCCTTCAACAGGCCGCAGGCACCACTGCCGCAGACTGGTTGTCACACGCGACCCCTCTTGTGCCACAGTGCCTGCACCACGATGTCCACACCGAGGCACATGGAGGAGAATATGCTTTCTCAAGTCCACAACTTGCCAGCACCCACCACACAATCATGGGACTGGCAACGATACGGATCATGCCGGAATACCGACGCCTCTCTGTTCTTCCACCCCGAAGGTGAACGCGGACGTGCCCGCGCATCCCGCGAAAACACCGCAAAATCGATATGTGCAACATGCCCTGTCATCAACCGATGCCGAGAACACGCACTCTCCGTCGGCGAAACCTACGGAATTTGGGGCGGACTTAGCGAAAGCGAACGCGACACCATCCTGAAATCCCGCCTTCGCTCCCGCAGGCAGGCCAGAACGCAAAAGCACCATCACACCACGACCCGCACCCCCGTTGCCACGCACGGATAGCACCATCTCCGCCCCCCGTGGGGCCATCCACGCCCCAACCAGTGTGGGAGGTCACAGAAAGCTCACCATCCACGAGTTATAGAGCTCCGATCCGCACCAAGTATGCTGTGGGACCATGAGTGCACTGACCGCTGTCGACCTCACCGTTCTCGCCACCAACACACACCTCGTTACCAGCGCCGCAACCACGCTACGCGCAGCAATTGCCAGTTCCTCCGACGTGGCAACACATCTATACGCCAGCGCTGACGCTCACACACGAGAAACCGTGACAGCAGCCCCCCAGCTTCTTGACCCGATGTACTGGCTCGGCGGGGACAGCCCCTTCGGCAACCTGATCCTCCCGGGCCTTGGCCTCATTATCTTCATCGAAACTGGGCTCGGGTTCCCCCTCCTCCCTGGTGATTCTCTCCTCTTCACCGCAGGCATGCTAGCCAACCAACACAATGGCTTCGCCCCAGTCTGGCAAGTCCTCGCCGTGACCGTGACCTGCGCCATCGCTGGTGATCAATCGTCATACTGGATTGGCCGAAAACTTGGCGACCGCATCCGGGAGAGACCCGACGGACGAATCTTCAAAAAAACCTACATCACAGAAGGCGAAGCATTCTTTAAAAAATGGGGCGCCCTCGCCGTCATTCTCTGCCGGTTTGTTCCCATCGTCCGCACCTATGCACCCATGACTATTGGCATGGCCCGCATGAACTACGCTCGCTTCTTCCTCTTCGACATCTGTGGTGGCCTCCTCTGGGCAGGTGGTGTCACCCTCCTTGGCGTGTGGCTGGGCAGCTTCACCTTCGTCCGCGACAATATCGAACTTATCTTCCTCGCTATTGTGTTCCTCTCGATCCTCCCGGGCATCATCGCAGCGATCAAGAAAGCACGCGGGTCACAGGACACCACCAGCAGCAACACCACCGAATGATGACACCCGTGCAGCTGCCTCTATCGCCATCCAGCCCGAGAGCTGCACGGAAAGGTCACGCTCCGCGATCTCAGACCCCGCGACCGAACCACCGCTCATACCGCGGATACTCCCTACGGCCTGAGGAAGCTCTGCTTCCCGAGTCCATTCGGCACTAAACACGGGAAGTCCATTCACGTCCAAGCGGTGGTTCCACACAGCCTCCGCCGTCGACAGCACCAGCTTCGATGCCAAACGCTTGGTCGCACGAGACAACTTCTGATCATCCGGTAGGTCCGTCGCCACCAGTGCCAGGTAGCGCATCAAAATGCCCCGGAACAAACCACCGTCACCGCTCCCCGACCCCTTGATTACCCCGGTTTCCGTCGCCACATGCACAGCAATCGCGTGAACAAGATTATGGACTCGAGTGATCGACGACATCGCCCGATCGGAATCAATCCGCCCCCCATCGCCCGATGAATCCACGCTAAAACCGGCCTCTTCACGGCGCCGTTGGGCGATCTCCACGCAGGCGCCCAACGCAACCCCCTGGTTATAGGGGAACACTGCAGTCGACGTTTCAGGACCATCCATCTTCATGCGGATACCGTCCATCAGCAGACCATCCTGGTTAATCAAATTCGTGAACATCCAGTCAGTGAGAGCCTCGGCCTCATCCACACGACCCATCCGAGCCATCATGATTGCCGCCGGCCCATTGGTTGGCGCGTTATAAAACGCCTCCCCCACACGCCATGGAACAACACCAGTCAGTGAATCAACGCCATCAATAATATTGTGCTGAAGATCCGTTAAACTCCGCGCCTGATGCCCATGCCCCAACCCTTCAGCACGGTCTAACGCTAATGCCAACCACGACTTGTCGTCGTAATAACGATTCTTCGTCAACGGAGTACCATTACGCAGACGAATCCCCCGCATCGTCCGGCTGATACGGCGCGACCGGGACCGCAATGGACGCCGAGAAGCCGCATCCACCAAGCAATCTAAATAATGCGCCTGCCACCAGTAATGCCACCGCAAGAAAAATTTATCTCGTGTTGCCGCAGGCCACGACACCACAGCAAGATTTGTTCCCGGTAGGCCCCATACCCGGCGCGCGTGACGCTCGTGGATGGCATCTTCGGCAAGGTCCGCGCGATGGTCCCACTTCTCCCACAACTCCTGCTGTTTCTGTTGAGGCCGCTGAGGTTGTGCGGGGCGTACCTGATGGTCGTCATGGTTATCGTGCTGAGATCCGGAAGCTTTCACGAGCGCATCATCCTGGTTAGTATTTCGTATATCCTGTCTTGCACTCATCGTGCCCTATATACCACGACGGCGCTACCACATCCCCAGAATCAGGTCGACGACAACACCCACCAGTAAACAACACCCCGTAGACCCAACGCCCTACCACGCGCGAGAGAGGTCAGCATGCTGCCGCACCCATGCGTGCATAGCAATACCAGCAGCAACACCCGCATTCATGGAACGGGTCGACCCAAATTGGGCAATAGACACCGTCTGCACCGCCCCAGATTGCGCTTCCTCACTCACCCCCGGCCCTTCTTGACCAAACAGGAGGAGGCACCGCTCCGGTAGCTCAGCCGTCTCCAACGGCACCGACCCAGGAACGTTATCGACAGCGATCACAACCAGGTCATGATCATTCGCCCACGCAAGAACATCAGACACGGTCGCATGATGGTACAGATGCTGATACCGGTCCGTCACCATAGCCCCACGACGATTCCACCGCTTTTTACCAACAATATGAACCGCCTCGGCAGCAAACGCGTTCGCTGTCCTGACAACAGTTCCAATGTTGTGATCAGACGTGAAATTTTCAATCGCAATATGGAACGGTAAACGGCGCGTATCCAAGTCCTCCACAATCGCATCACGCGTCCAATACCGGTACGCATCAACGACATTACGGCGGTCACCCTCGTCAAGAAGCACAGGATCATACGGATGCCCTGTCGGACGAGGGCGCCCAGGATATTCATCCTCCCATGGCCCCAGCCCCACCGGATGAGGGTTCCATTCTGTCGCCCCAGCACCCACCGACGGCTGTATTGTTCCCGACATCGCGGTAGCGTCCACCGTTGGCTCTATCTCACTCAAGGCCCAGGTCCTCGAGAGTCAAAATGGACCGATATTCCAGCCCCTCACCATGAATGGCATCGGCTGCACCTGTATTACGGTCCACAACTGTTGCCACCCCCACAACCTCTGCACCCGCGTCGCGGGCCGCTGCCACCGCCGTCAACGGACTATTCCCCGTCGTTGTCGTATCTTCAACAATGAGGACACGACGGCCCTTGATATCCGGGCCTTCAATCCGACGCTGCATCCCATGCTTTTTCGTTTCTTTACGAACCACGAATGCATCAATGGCACGACCAGGAGCATGCAACACCGCATCCGCCACCGGATCAGCACCGAGAGTGAGTCCACCCACCGCATCGACATCCCAGTCCTCAGTCAACTGGCGCAAGAGAACACCAATGAGAGGCGAGGCCTCATGATGCAACGTGGCCCGACGCAAATCCACGTAATAATCTGCTTCCTTACCAGAGGACAGTGTCACTCTCCCCATGACCACCGCTAGTTCTTTTACCAGCTCAGCCAGCCGTGCACGACGTTCCGGGTCAAGGGCAGGCACACTGGTTGAGGCCTCCACTCCTCCGATCATCGGGGAGGGATCTGTGGTGGGTTGCTCCGACATCAACGGCATACTCCTTCTCGCTACTCAGGCATGATCGCTCACTACTGATGCGTCACCGATCAATTGTCCTCTAATGATCCTGGTCTACCTGATTCTCTGGTTCCAACTCACCATCAACGATGGGTGGTTCGTCATCCTCCCGGCGGTGCGACGCACCATGCCGATCCGACGTCTTCCGATGGCGACCTTCCGAGGGCGAATCACCAAAGATGGTGGACTTCTCATAATCAGATTCCACACGAATGACACGCCCCGAACGTTCCTGTGCACGTGAATGGTCAGGGTCACTCCCCACCACCGGAATATCTTCGCTGGACTTTCCAATACCATCCCATACAGCGTCATCGGCAGTGCGCCCCTCCCGGCGGCGGCGGTCCCGCCGTGGCAAATCCACATACTCGTGACGAAACTCAGGACGATCCGACCACCCGATCTCAGAATCCACCGCCGAGTGCTCGTCCTGGTGAGACGCCGGCGTGCCATCTGCGTCAACAACGTCAGAGTTGTCCTGGTCACCGGCCTGCGGGACAGCCTGTATACGCGGCCCCTGCCCCAGTGTGAAGACATCATACGAGTATGGACGACCGGGATCACCATCGGTGACATCAAGATATTCAGCCGTGGGATTAGGCAATACGCGGGCGGCGTCGTCAAGATCCGCGATGAAGGAGAAGAGTCTGGGAAGATCATCGACAGTGGGCCGCTTGCTGCACCGAACAAGAATCCACCACGGGTCAATGACTATGGCTGAAGTGGCCCCGCGCAAACAGGTAAGCGCTCGAGCAGCGCGGGAATCCAGCATGAGCTGGACAGCAAGCAGATTCGAGGAATACGCCACGAACCCACCAGAGAGACCCGCGTATTCCTGGCCAGGCCGGGGTGGCCCTGCACGGCGAATATCATCCTCCGTATGCGCTTCGGGAGCCCACACCGTGCGATCCCAGAAGTCAATGAGGATGTCCGAGGACCCCGATCGACGCAGGCCCACATACGAATTTTCATTGATATCAGCCACACGAATATGGTGAGCACGCGCACGACCGGAGAGAACATCTTTGGCTTCGCTCGCCGATACACCAACATGATCGGCCCACTCCTGGGCCAACTCGGTGTCGCTGCGGTCAAATTGCCATCCCTGCTCAGAAGCCCACGATCGACGAGCACGGCGAGTGGCGAGGGGCGTGTTCGTAAACCACGGTTTCGACGTCACCTCACTGGCCGCCGGCGGTGCCGGTGTGGAGGCCTCACCCGACGCACCGTCACTATCATTCGACGACGCCCCGGCCGATGCCATGCCAGACGCCTGCCCATCGACCGCCGAACGACTAACATCATCGTCAGCACAGACAGGCGGAGAAGCAAGACGCTGCCCGGTCGGCTGCTCGTCCCCGCCCGATGGGGACGACGAACCACTGTGATCAGCCACAACGCCACTAGTTTTCTGCCGTGCTCGCCGCTCAGTTCTCAATTTTCGACGGCGCGGAGGAAAGGCGACCGAGGCCTCTCCATCATTCAGACACGCACCCGCCACCGGCGATACCGCTGAGGCAGGCTCACCCCGGCGAGCGTGCCCGTGCCGGGGCTTCGTCGACACGGCACTCTTTCCCCGTGGCTCTTCCGAGGTCGAAGCCATCGATTGCCCACGGGCACCAGCACGAAGTTGACGCAGTTTCCGCCAGACACCAGCATCCGCCGGCTGATTGGCAAACCACAGTAGCGCTGCAGCTGAGAGAAGCAGCAGAGCGCCGAGAAGAAAGAAAACTGCGGAGTTCATCGATAGATAGTCTATCCGCTCTATCGGTTGTGAACGCTATATGGTGCGTTACGCTTCACTATCATTCTCCGAAGCGTACGTACCCTGATCCATCAGATCACCCAGGTCAGAGATACGCACCTCATAAAGCCAGCCGTCACCATAGGGATCAGAATTAATAAGTCCAGCGTCATCACCGAGGTCCTCATTAATCGCAACCACCTCACCGGATACCGGCGCAAAAATGTCCGACACCGACTTCGTAGACTCGACCTCACCAAAGGCCTCGCCGGCTTCCACCTCCGTCCCCACGTCAGGCAAGTCAACGTACACAATGTCACCCAACTGGTCAGCAGCAACATGTGTGATACCCACACGAACAGTGTCGCCAGGCTCGGCAGCATCATTATCAATCCACTCATGATCACCGGAGTAGAGGTAATCGGTAGGCATTGAAACACTCGACATAACGGGTCTCCTTCACAATGTCATCCACGTCATCATCACTGTGAATGTGTGGACGTTACCGTCAGTAAATGAAAAATTCGCTCAAACTAGCCAAGGCCAACACGTGAATCAATGCTCACGCTTATAGAACGGAAGCTGAACCACCGTGTACGAATAATGCTTACCACGAATGTCAACAGAAAGCTCGGTTCCCGGCTCCGCCACGCCAACATCAACATAAGCCATGGCCACCGGGTACCCCAACGTTGGTGATAACGCCCCCGATGTCACCTCTCCAACGTCAACACCATCGCTGGTCAGCACGCTGTAGCCAGCGCGAGCAGCGCGCCTACCCTCCCCCCGCAGGCCCACGAGTGTCCGCGTCGCCCCGTTCTTCTTCGCCTCGACAAGAGCGTCACAACCAATAAACGACTCTTTACTCGTCGTGGCAGCCAGGACACCCAGCCCCGCGTCAACAGGAGTCACCGAACGACTAAGTTCATGCCCATATAGGGGCATACCAGCCTCCAAGCGCAGCGTGTCGCGACTAGCAAGACCGCACGGAGTAACAGCACCCGTGTCCATCACCGCAGCCCATACATCACGGGCGCCATCATTCGAAACGAAAATCTCAAAACCGTCCTCACCGGTGTATCCCGTACGCGCAATGATGACATCGTGACCACCCACCATTCCGCGGAAGAATGCGTAGTATTTGACATCCGCCACCTTGTGAACATCGACGCCAGGCAGGGACGCCACCACATGTTCCGCATTGGGCCCCTGAACAGCAATGAGCGATGTCTCGTGGGATTCGTCGACAACGGTGCAGTCATAATCCGCCGTCCGGGATACCAATTCTGCCGCCACTGTGCCGGCATTCCCAGCGTTCGGGATCACCAAGAACTCGTCGTCGGCCACACGGTATGTGATGAGGTCATCGATAATGGTGCCCTCGTCGGTACACATCATCGAATATTTCGCCTTGCCAATAGACACCGCCGACAGGCGAGAAATCAACGCGTCATCGAGCGCCTCACTAGCCTGAGGCCCGCTGACCCGAACCTCACCCATATGGGAAAGGTCAAAAATACCGGCATCGGTACGAACAGCCCTATGCTCGTCTAATTCGCTGCCGTATTTGAGGGGCATATCCCACCCACCAAAATCAGTGAACCGAGCACCAAGAGCCTCATGAACATCGTAGAGAGCAGTTTTCTGCGGGGTGATCCGCCCAGATTCAGGTTGTGCTGTCATTCTTGTTCTCCTCATGAAATGTTTCCGCGACACAACATCATGCAGCAGCATGCGCTACACGGAAGGGCCCGGCGTGGTCAAAGAAATGGATTCATCATCAGTGATGGCAAAATCCTCCAGCGGCGGGCACGAGCACACAACGTTGCGGTCACCGTAAGCGTTATCAATACGACGCACCGGTGGAAAGTACTTCGTCCGACGCAGACCCGGCACCGGAAATGCTGCTTGCGCACGAGTGAAATGCCCATGGGAAACAGCATCATCGAAATCGTCACGTGTCACTGACCACGCCGTATACGGGGCATGCCGAAGCACAGAATCGTCCTCAGAGACAGTGCCATTGATAACATCATCGATTTCTTGTCGAATTGTGCGCATCGCTTCAATGAAACGATCAAGCTCGCCTTTATCTTCACTCTCCGTGGGCTCCACCATAAGCGTTCCAGGAACAGGGAAGGCCAACGTCGGTGCGTGAAAACCAAAATCCATCAACCGCTTAGACACATCCTCAGCTGTAATACCGGACCGCTTCGTGAGATCACGCACATCGAGGATGCATTCATGCGCAACCAACCCATTCTTACCGGTGTAGAGCGTCGGGAAATCATCGGCAAGCTGATGGGAAATGTAATTCGCATTCACCAAAGCCATTTCCGACGCGGCTGCCAAACCATCCCCACCCATCAAGGCAATGTACGCCCACGAAATCGGCACGACACCAGCCGAACCATACGTGGCACCAGAAATCGGAACACCAGTAAGGTCACCATTCTCACCCCCACTACCCGACGCCTCTCCGGCGCCCATCGCCGTAGACCCCATGGGATCACTGGGAAGGAAAGGCACCAGGTGCTCCGCCACACAAATCGGACCCACACCCGGACCACCACCACCATGCGGAATGGTGAACGTTTTGTGGAGATTCAGGTGGCTGACGTCCCCACCAAACTGGCCGGGTTGCGCAAGCCCAACCAGCGCGTTGAGGTTCACACCATCGATGTACACCTGGCCGCCAGCAGCATGAACCTTGTCACAAACAGCGCGAACATCGTCTTCATACACGCCGTGGGTGGACGGGTAGGTGATCATGATGCCAGCAACCTTGTCGCCCAGCGTGTCCAGTTTCGCATCAAGATCACCCAGATCGATAGATCCATCGTCGCGGGACTTCACAGCAATAACCGTGAGCCCAGCCAACGCGGCAGACGCCGCGTTCGTGCCATGAGCGGATTCGGGGATCAGGCAGATCGTCCGTTGGCCATCACCCCGCGACTGGTGGAAACGACGAATGGCAAGAAGGCCAGCAAATTCACCCTGCGACCCGGCGTTCGGCTGTATACTCACCGCCGCGTACCCAGTCATGTCCGCCAGGGTGTGCTCAAGGTCCTCAATGAGCGCACGCCACCCTTCCGTGTGCTCCTTCGGTGCCAAGGGGTGGATGGAGGCGAATCCTGGCCACGTAATCGGTTCCATCTCCACCGCAGAGTTCAGCTTCATGGTGCATGAGCCCAGCGGGATCATCGTGCGATCAAGAGCGAGATCACGATCAGCCAGCATCCGCATATAGCGCATCATCTCGGTTTCCGACGTCACCGCGTGGAAAATGGGATGCGTGAGAATCTCATCCTGACGGAGAAACGCCACAGGCATATGCGCGGTCCCGCGTACCGCCACGGTGCGGTGGTCACCAGGCAAACCCGCCGTGAGAGTCCGCACGTCGTCCATACTATCGGGGCCAGTGCCACTATCGCGCCCCTCAGCACTGATGAGGATCGCAGCCAACTGTCGAATATCAGCATTGGTGGTGGATTCACCGAGGGAAATACCCACCATACGACCACCAAGCTCACGCAGATTGAACCCTTCCTCACGCGCCCGGGCAAGAGCAATACGTGCTGCATTCTCCGTGCTGTGTTTGACCGCGATCGTGTCAAAAAACGTGTCGTGAACGATCTGTAGACCCGCCACCACAATGGCATCCGCCAACGCTGCCGCCTGCGAATGGATACGCCCAGCAATCTCCTTCAACCCCTCAGGGCCATGCCACACGGCGTACATCCCCGCCACTACCGCCAGCAACGCTTGCGCCGTACAAATATTGGATGTGGCCCGATCACGACGAATATGCTGCTCACGTGTCTGCAACGTCAACCGATACGCGGGGGTTCCCTCCTCGTCCTTCGATACACCCACGATACGACCAGGCATTTTCCTCGTCAGCGCCGACGTCACCGCCATGAACGCCGCGTGCGGGCCACCGAAGAAGAGCGGCACACCAAAGCGCTGCGCCGAACCAACCGCGATATCCGCACCGAGTTCACCAGGCGACGTCAATAATGTTTGCGCCAGGAGATCACAATCCACCGTCACCAGCGCTTTCTTTTCTTTCGCAGAGTTGATTAACGGTGCGAGATCCCTCACTTCGCCCGTCGTCCCTGGCTGAGCAATGACGACGCCAACCAGGTTATCCGCACCCGCAATGACCTCAGAGGTGATCGTCGACACGCGAAGAGCAATACCCGCTGCCTGCGCCCGTGACCGAGCAACGGCGATGATCTGGGGATGGCAGGCACTATCCAACAAGACGAGCGCATCACCACCGTTACTGCGGCGACCCCCACGAACCATGAGCTGGATAGCTTCTGCCACCGCTGTGGCCTCATCAAGCAAGGATGCATTGACCACATCAAACCCCGTCAACTCCCCCACTGCTGTCTGAAAGTTCAGCAACGCTTCCAGGCGGCCCTGAGAAATTTCCGGCTGGTACGGCGTATACGCCGTGTACCACCCGGGATTCTCCACAATATTTCGCCTGATAACAGCGGGAGTCACAGTATCGTAATACCCCGCACCAATAAGCTGCTTCTTCTGGACATTCTTATCTGCGTAAGCCTGCAAAGCAGCCAACACATCCTGCTCCGACCGACGCGGCGGAAGGTTGAGCTCTCTGTTCTTAATCGAATCAGGCAACGCCGCATCAGCAAGGTCACGCGCCGACGCATAACCCAATGTGTGTAGCATCTCCTGGATGCTTGCAGCGTGAGGACCAATATGACGCGCCGGAAAAGACGAGGTAGACACCCTCGGGGAGCTCAACGGCGCCGTGAGCTCGGAGGTAGCCTGGACAGGTTCGGAACCTGTCTGCTGAGGACTATTCGGATCAAACTTCTGCTGAGACAGTGGACGAGGCATGAGTTCCCATTCGTCGAAGGCGATGACCGGTCGCCTCCCCCGCACTGTCCCTGATACCTGAGAGCTTCAGCACCCCTACTCGCCATCCCTTCATACGACGGCGTGCCGGGCTACTTTTCCCCGTCGGCGGCTGCATACGCAGCGCTTTCCAGTGGTGCCTGATTGCAGCGGTACTGGGCCTGAGAGATTCCCGGGGAGGGTTTGCTCCTACGGCGCCCCTCCCCCGGCCAGGAGCACAATGCGCCTAGCGAGAAAGTGAGCTCTCCCGATGCAACTCGTAGCGGCATGTTCGCCCCTCGACTATATCGATAACCCCACCATGCCTGGAGCCTAATCCACCTTCCACCCCACCGATCAACACAACGACCAGGTAGGACAGCCACGTCGACTACCCCCATGAGACACAAGAACTAACCGCGCACCCTCTCAATTGGGTTATTCGGATTTCCCGCCCACTGTGACCAGCCACCAGGGAACAACCTCGCACCGTAGATACCTGCATGCTCCATCACGGCCACCATCGCACACGAATGCAAACCAGACCCGGAATACACCGCGACCCTCGACGCATCGGAGATGCCAGCGTCATCGAAACGCGAACGAATATCATCAGGCGAGCACACCGTCCGATCGTCGTTAAAGAAATCCCGGACAGGCATATTGACTGCACCGGGAATGTGACCGGCACGAAAATCCAGCTTTTCAGCGATGCCGTTAAACCGGCGTTCATCCCGAGCATCCAGAAGGATGCCTCCATCTTGAATCCACTGGTCAACCTCGTCGACATCAATCGTTGGCATATGTCCGACGGAAATCATCGTCTGGAACCGTCGTGGCAAACTACCAGGACCTGCGATCACGGGGTGCCCATCCGCTTCCCACCTAGCCAAACCACCATCGAGAATGTGGAGATCAGTAAACCCCGCCCACTTCAACACCCACCATGCCCGTGCAGAATAAATCCCGTGGTGCTGGCCATAGATAACAATCGGCGTTTTTCTATCAAGACCCCACCGTAATACCCATTCCTGCAACACTTCTTTATTCGGCAACGGGTTACGACCATCCTCCCGGGAGGGGAGCCCCGTGAGTGCCAGCTCCGGAGGACAGAACTGCGCAGCCGGAATATGTTCAGACACAAACCTCGAATACGCAGTACAGCTTCCATCAGACCAGTGGGTGCTCACAATACTAATGCGATTCGACTTATGAATAGCTCTCGACAAAATCTCGGGGGAAACATACACAGTCATACACCCCACTTTATGCCGATGCCCACAAACCCGCAGCGCAGAGCAAAGAGGGTCACATGCTGACCGTCAGGCTAGGTGGCTGCACTGGAACACAGCAGTGCAGCCAACCAGATGCTTACACCGGTGCAGCCCCCGCACCATGAACGTCAAGGTGGTCCCCATCAGCGGCCACCGAGACCCGGACAACGTCACCGTCGCGGACCTCCCCAGCAAGGAGTTCCTTCGCGAGCTGATCACCAATGGCTTGCTGCACCAGCCGACGCAACGGGCGGGCCCCATAGGCTGGGTCATACCCGCGCTGGGCCAGCCACGCCTTGGCGTCGTCGTCCACATCCAGAACCAGGCGCCGGGATTCCAGACGTGTCGCTAGAGCATCGATCTGAATATCCACAATCATGGTTAGCTGATTACTCGTGAGGGCGTCGAATATGACGACGTCATCGAGTCGGTTGATGAACTCCGGCTTAAAGGTAGCCTTAACAGCAGCCTCTACCTGCTCTTTTGTTCCACCTGCGCCCAGATTGGAGGTAAGGATCAGGATGGTGTTCCGGAAATCCACCGTGCGTCCTTGTCCATCAGTGAGTCGACCCTCATCCAGGACCTGCAGAAGAACATCGAAGACATCTGGGTGCGCTTTCTCCACCTCGTCGAACAGAACGACAGTGTAGGGGCGACGCCGCACAGCTTCGGTGAGCTGGCCACCAGCGTCATAGCCAACGTATCCGGGAGGGGCGCCAACCAACCGCGCGACCGAATGTTTCTCCCCGTATTCCGACATGTCGATGCGCACCATGGCTTTATCATCATCGAAGAGGAAGTCAGCCAGTGCCTTGGCAAGCTCGGTTTTGCCGACACCAGTCGGTCCGAGGAAGAGGAATGATCCCGTCGGGCGGTTGTCATCGGCAATGCCAGCGCGGGAGCGCCGCACGGCGTCCGATACCGCGGTGACAGCATCGTCTTGCCCAATGACTCGGCGACCCAGGACATTCTCCATTGCCAAGAGCTTTTCGGTTTCGCCCTGCATCATCTTGCCCGCTGGAATACCGGTCCATGCGGAGACAACCTCGGCAACAGTCTCCGGTGTAACTTCCTCAGAGAGCATGGAGTTGTCTTCCGTCGAATGCACGGAGTTCTCCGCCGCAGTCAGCTTCTTCTCTAGCTCCGGGATGGTGCCGTAGCGTAGCTTGGCAACAGTTGCGTAGTCGCCGTCGCGCTCAGCGAGCTCCGAATCAGACCTCGCTTTCTCCAGCTCCTCTTTCACACTCTGAACCTCAGTGATAGCGGCCTTTTCGTTTTCCCACCGGGCTGTGAGTGCCTTGAGGTTTTCACGCTCGTCAGCAAGTTCCTCTTTGAGATGGCCTAGCCTTATCTTTGAGGCGTCATCCGTTTCCTTTTCCAGGGCCATTTCTTCAATTTCGAGCCGACGTACAACACGCTCGGCAGTGTCGATCTCCTCGGGGCGGGAGTCGATTTCCATGCGCAATCGCGATGCGGCTTCGTCGATAAGGTCAATAGCCTTGTCAGGAAGGAACCGCGCTGTGATGTAACGGTCCGACAGTGATGCAGCAGAGACTAGGGCAGAGTCCATGATTCGGACACCGTGGTGTACTTCGTAGCGTTCTTTAAGGCCACGCAGGATGCCGACGGTGTCGTCCACGCTGGGTTCGCCAACGTATACCTGCTGGAACCGGCGCTCCAGTGCAGCATCCTTTTCGATGTATGTCCGGTATTCCTCTAGGGTGGTGGCGCCTACGAGGCGGAGCTCACCGCGGGCGAGTAGTGGCTTAATCATGTTGCCGGCGTCCATGGCAGAGTCGCCAGTTGCACCAGCGCCCACAATGGTGTGGAGCTCATCGATGAAAGTGACGATGTTGCCGTCGGCATTCTTGATTTCGTCGAGGACGGCTTTGAGTCGCTCTTCAAACTCACCGCGGTATTTCGCGCCTGCGACCATCGACCCGAGATCTAGCGAAACGAGTTTCTTATCCTTCAAGGATTCAGGCACATCACCAGCGACGATACGTCGCGCGAGGCCTTCGACGATGGCAGTTTTACCGACGCCGGGCTCACCGATGAGCACAGGGTTGTTTTTCGTCCTCCGTGATAGCACTTGGACGACGCGGCGGATTTCGGCGTCGCGTCCGATAACGGGGTCAATTTTGCCGTCGCGTGCGCGGGCGGTGAGGTCCGTCGAGTACTTTTCGAGAGCCTGGAACTGGCCTTCTGGGTTCTCGGTGGTGACTTTTTGGTTTCCACGTACCGACGGGAATGCCGCTTTGAGTGCGTCTGAGGTGGCACCACACTCTTGCAGCAATTTCGCTGCATCGCTATCGCCGGAGGCAATGCCGGCGAGCAAAACCTCGGTGGACACATAGCTATCGCCGAGCTGCCCTGCTAACTCCTGGGCGGTGGTGAGCGCATTGAGCGAATCGCGGTTGAACTGCGGGTTCGCCATTTGTTGGCCACTGGCGGTGGGGTATCCACCCACCAGACTTCGCGCTCGGGTGAGAACGTGGTTCGGGTCTACGCCCACAGCCTGAATAACGGGCGACGCAATGGAATCGACCTGCTCGAGGAGTGCGACGAGTACGTGTGCTGGCCGTATGTCTGGGTTACCTCGTTTCGAGGCGTCTTGGAGTGCAGCCTGGAGGGCTTCAGCTGTGCGGGTGGTGGGGGTAAAAGAGCTCATGATGTCACCTTTCTGTTCTGGTTTCGATGTTTCGGGGTTTGTTTGTCTGTGGTTCGTCGTCGGGTTCACGCGGGGTTCTGCGGTGTGAGGTTCGCTGCTCAGTCGACGGACACTGCGGGGTTGTCGACGGGGACGCTGACGACGACTGCCACTATAACCATTATTGAGTGTGCTTCACGCAAGTTTTAGTCACATCTAGTACAACTAACACGACATTGAGTCTATTCCACTCAAGGCAGATTTTTTAGCGATGGAAGCAAGGGGGCTGACCTCGTCGAAAGTTAGACGCGTACGCGAGTGACCCAACTACGCGCAACAACACCGCGGCCCCACGACCACAACCTGCAGCCACACACCCCATAGCCACAACACTGTAGGCAATGCCCCCGCCAATCGTTTCCCACCCCAGATAACGAGCCGTCATCATGCCGACTACACCAACGAGAATGAGAACACATAATGACCGACAGAATCAGGCGTGGACGGTCCGCCAAACGCCCGATCCGACAAGGCTACACATCCCACTTCTACCCTCGGATATTCACTAAGCCGTAATCCTTAAATTCTACAGGGAAGTATTAACACCCCCCTTCCCAAACTGACTTACGTCGGTAGCTTGTTTTGCTACTACTCTCTTAGTTGGACTAATTAACCCTTCTTTGACTCACAATTCCCCACAGCGAAGGATGACACCAGCTTAAATCACACCAACACAGCGCCAGCCATGAGCAATAGAAAGACACGATAACGTAAACTCTACATTTAATTCAGGTGACAACGATGAATACACAATACAGAAAATTACCAATTATCGAATTCGCATCGATTGCCGTTGGCATTCTCTTAATTTTTATTGGCTCCGCCATAAAAGGCGCGTGGCCAATTGGCCTGGTAGGAATTGGATTAACTATCGTATCAATTTTTGGCCTCATCCTTTTTCTCCCCATCGCGTTGATTGATTCAAAAAACAGTACTTCGTCTGGATCACAAGCACTATTTTAATTATTTTCGGACTATGGTACGGGGTTACCCAGCAAGAAGACACAGAAATCTTCTCACCATCCCTACTCGGATTCGTTGGTGGAGGCGCTTTACTAACGTCGCTAGCCACTCACGTCAGGAAACGGTCACACTAGATCGCTACCCCAGACGTCGTCCTCAGCCCAGCCGTCGGCATTAATCCTCACCGAGCACCGGGAGGCTTTCCCGCACAGAATCTACCCGGCCAGAATCAATAGTCGCGGTGACATATCCGCACGTATAGCCCAATTCCGCCACCCTCGTTCCGTCTGGCCCAACCACCACACTATGGCCAATCCCGGTCGGACCCGCGGCCTGGCCGGCCTTGTCATACCCACCAGGACGCGCTTGCCCCACCGCCACAATCCACGTCGTCGAATCCAACGCCCGCGCCGCCGTCAACGTCCGCCACTGCTCCCTCTTCCCCGGCCCATCCGACCACGACGTCGGCACCACAATCACCTCAGCCCCACCCCGCGCAAGGTCCTTAAACTGCTCCGGAAAACGCACGTCATAACACGTCGCCATCCCCACACACATTCCAGCGCACTGAAAGTACGCCAGCTCACCTCCCGGGCGCACAGTATCGGACTCACGGTACCCAAACGCGTCATAGCAATGAATCTTCCGATAAACAGCACTCACACGCTCCCCGCCGGCACCATCACGACCGACCGCCACAGCAACATTATCCACACGCTGGCGCGTTCCATCCTTCGTCTCGACAAAATCCGCCGGAACAAACATCCCCACCACAGCAACAATCCCAGCAGCCTCCGCCACCTCGCGGATCCTCGTCGCAAAGCACCCGTCCAACGGCTCCGCAACACTGTCCAACCGCCCCTGCCCAAAGGGATACATCGAGGCCTCTGGAAACACAATGAGATCACACTGATCCAACGCCGCACGCCTGATCAGCTCACACACCGCATCAGTATTCGCCACAACATCAGGAACAGAACACATCTGAGCTAGTGAAACCCGCATAGGGCCAGGCTATCAGCGCCCGTCATGCCACATGACCAACACGACCTACCACTGATCACCTCTTCTCCATCACCAACGCTCTTTATCCACAGGCACATAGTTATCCACAGCAAACCCCATCCACAGCGCAACGCGACACGAACAAACTCACACCGAGTGACACCATATGCCGCATGTCTCTCACCGTAACCCCCGCCGCGCTACGCAGCCTCACCCACACCCACAACGAACACGCCGACACGATCCGAACCGTCGGTGGCACAGCCGAAAACATCCCCAACCAAGCGTCAAGCTTCCATTCCTCACAGACATTCACCGCCCTCCTCGCCATGGCCGACGCCGCCCGGGCCCACACCGACAACCTCCACGCCCGCCATAGCCGCTTTGCAGAATCTGCCGACCATCTACGACACGCCACCTGCGCCACCGACGACACCGCCGCCGCACAGTTCCACCAGATGGAGACAGCCTCATGGCACTAACCCGAGCACCACAGTGGAACCCCCACGAACTCGATCACATCGCCACCACACTGAGTGATCTCATCCCTCCGATGGCGCGCAGCATCACCACACAGCCCATCCACCACACCATCATCGGCGGAATCAACGGCGACGCCGCCAATGCAGCGCTGAAGTCAATCAACACCCACACCCACACCGTCATCAACCAGATCACCCAATCCACCGGGCTTCTACGCGCACACGCAGCAGCAGTGGCTGGCCCCCTCCGGCTCGCCCACCGTCTGGAAGAAAAAATTGACGACCTTGAGCACCGGATAGAAACCGCCACCAACCCCCTTATCAGCGCTGGGCTGAAAATCCTTAAAGTCCGCTGCAAATGTGTGCTCACCGCCATCCTGACCTACATTGATGTCCTCGACGGGGTACTCGCACACCTCATCACAACAATATGGAACAGCCTAAACAACCAATCACACACCTACCCCCTCTCCGATACAGAAAAAGCGGAACTCACCCGTGACAACTCAAACCCCTGGCACGACGGACAATCCCTCCACGACACCGACCACATCCTCCGCGAACGACTCAGCACCTGGATATCCACCGCACACAACGATGAAGAACGCAAGTATCTCGTAGGAATCGAACAAACCCTCAAAGACAACCCCGATGCCCACCTCATCCACCTCGACCACAACGGCGTAGCCATCGCACTCGGCGACCCCACCACCGCACCTGCCGTCGCCACCCTTATCGGCGGGGTCGGCTCCAGCAAACCCGAACACATCGGCGGACACACCGAATGGGCCAACACCATCCGCCAGAAAAGCGGCAACACAACCAGTGTCATCGCATGGTCCGCCTACCCTGCACCACCCACACTCCTCGACGCCCCCAGCACCGCAAACGCCACACGAGGGGCCCACAATCTCCGCTCATTCCAACAATCACTCCGCCAACGCAACCCCAACGCACAACTCACCGTCACCGGACACAGCTACGGCAGCGTCGTCGTTGGCCACGCCGCACAACCATCCGAGACCGCCCCACCCCTCGAAGCCGACAGTGTCATCATCCTCGGATCCCCCGGAACAGGCGTGAATAGCGCACACGAACTAGCACCCCACGCCCGCGATGGACACGCAGAAATCGTCGTCGGACGAAAAGACGCCGACCCCATCATGTTGGCCGTCGGACCACGCGGAGGTGCACACGGAACCGACCCCTCCTACCCACACTGGGATGCCGACGCCTGGATCACCCGTGATGGGCTAGCCCCAGCACCCCCGTGCGACCAAAAGATTCGAGACCTTGGCGCTCTCCTTGCCTCCCGTGTCTCGGGCAATCTTCTGAAAAACCACGACTACAAAGACTATTCCGACGCCATCGCACGCGTCACCACCGAGGGAGTCACCACAACGCGCACCAGTGCTCACTAATGCCATCGGGGGGTGAAGATTGCGGGGGAAATGACGGAACAATAATCTAGTGTCCACACGTACTGACCAGCACAATCGCGTCTTTTCGACCACGCGCTGCAGCAGGACACTGATAACCCCATCATTCACCGCACTCCACAAGGGAGCACCCATGAACAACAGTCACACCGTCACCAACCCAGACATCCTGACACCCCCGTCTAACTCACACGACCTCGAAACCATCACGCACCGCGCCATCGCCCGAGCACACGACTGGCTCGACGCCACCAACGGCGAACAAACACGCAAAGAATCATCATCCACCGAACAACTCGCCGCCCTCGTCCACGACCCCCAGGGCATCGACTTCACCATGGGCTTCGTCGACCGCGTCGCCCGCCCAGAAGACAACACTGTCGCAGCCAAGGAATTCGCCGCCCTCGGCAGCCCTCTTGCGCGCAAAGAATCACTCCCTGACTTCCTCGGACCTCTCAACACCGCACTCGTCTCCCTCGGAGCGCTCGCCGGTCAAGTCCTCCCCAGCATCGTCATGCCCATCGCCCGTGGCTACTTGCGCAAAATGGTCGGCCACCTCGTCCTCGACGCCAACGGCAAAGCCCTCGACAAACTCCTCGACGACGCCCACGCCAACGGCTTCCGCCTCAACATCAATCTTCTCGGTGAAGCCGTCCTCGGTGAACGCGAAGCCACCCGTCGCCTCGACCGGACCATCGACCTTCTACGCAACCCCAAAGTGGACTACGTGTCCATCAAAGCATCATCCGTCTGCTCACAACTTAACCCGTGGGACATCGACGGCAACACACGCCGACTAAAAGAACGCCTCCGACCGCTCTACCGCGAAGCCGCCAAACGCTCACCACACCCCTTCATCAACATGGACATGGAGGAATACAAAGACCTCCATCTCACCATCAAACTTTTCAAAGAACTCCTGAGTGAAGACGAATTCATGAGCCTCGAAGCCGGCATCGTCCTCCAGGCGTACCTCCCCGACACACTCGAAGCACTCCACGAACTCATCGACTTCGCTCACGAACGAGTCAACAACGGCGGAGCAAAAATCAAAGTCCGCGTCGTCAAAGGCGCCAACCTATCCATGGAACGCGTCGACTCCGAAATCCACGACTGGAAACAAACGCCCTACCTCACCAAAGCCGAAGTCGACGCCAACTACCTCCGACTTCTCGACGTCGCCCTCCAACCCGAGCACGCGAACGCCATCCGCATCGGCGCAGCCTCGCACAACCTCTACACCGTCGCCACCGCACACGAACTCTCCGTCCAACGTGGCGTCGAAGACCAACTCGACATCGAAATGCTCCAAGGCATGGCACCCGCCCAAGCCCGAGCCGTCCGCCAAGTCACCGGCACAGTCATCCTGTACACCCCCGTCGTCCACGCAGAAGACTTCGACGTCGCCGTCTCCTACCTCGTCCGACGCCTCGAAGAAAACGGAGCACATCAAAACTTCCTTTACGCCCTCTTCGCCCCCGACGTCACCGGCGATGACGACATGACCCCCATGCAGGAGCAAGAAAAGCGCTACCTCAACGCCGTCAACGACCGCTGGAACACCTTCGCCGGACCACGACGCGAACAAGACCGCCGACAAGAGAAAACCGCAGCCGACATCTCCAAACGAGTCGAATCCGTCCCCGGGCACTTCGTCAACGAACCCGACACCGACCCCTCACTCCCCGCCAACCGCGAATGGGCCCAGCACTGGCTCGCCCAGGACCCCGGCCCCACCACCAGCCCACTCATCACAGACAAATCCGACATTGACGCCGCTGTCGCCCGCGCGCGTTCCCGCTCCTCAGCATGGAGCGCCACCAGCGGCCACGACCGCGCCACTCTCCTCGACGCCGCTGCCAACGCCATCGCAGCACACCGCGGCGAACTGCTCTCCGTCATGACACACGAGGCCAACAAAACCGTCGCGGAAGCCGACCCCGAAATCTCCGAAGCCATCGACTTCGCCCGCTACTACGCTGAATCAGCCCGCGCACTCGACAACCTCAAGGGCTCACGGTTCACCCCCTACTCCGTCGTCCTGGTCACACCACCCTGGAACTTCCCACTAGCTATCCCCATGGGAGGCATCTTCGCAGCCCTCGCCGCTGGTGCAGCAGTCATCATCAAACCTGCCCCACAGGTCGTCCGTATCGCCGAAGTCGCCATCTCGATCCTCCGCAAAGCAGGAATCGACGACGACCTACTCCAACTCGTCAATGTCGCCGAGAACGAAGCAGGACAACACCTCGTCTCCCACCCCGCCGTCGACTCGGTCATCCTCACTGGCGCCTCCGACACCGCCCGACTCTTCCGTAGCTGGAAACCACAGATGGTCATCAACGCCGAAACATCCGGCAAAAACGCCATCATTGTCACACCATCGGCTGACCCAGACCTCGCCGTCGCCGACGTCTACAAATCCGCATTCGGACACGCGGGACAAAAATGCTCCGCCGCATCCCTCGTCATCGTCGTTGGTAGCGTCGGAACATCACAGCGGTTCATGAACCAACTCGTCGACGCCGTCGAAACACTCCACGTTGGCCCCGGAACCGATATCTCCACCACGATGAACGGGATTATCGAGGCCCCATCCGACAAACTCATGCGAGGCCTCACCCAACTCGATAGCGGAGAAAAATGGCTCGTCAAGCCACGAAAACTGAACAAAGAGGGAACACTGTGGTCCCCGGGGCTCCGCGACAACGTCAAACCCGGATCCTGGTACCACACCCATGAATGCTTCGGCCCCGTCCTCGGAATCATGCACGCCAGTACCCTAGAAGAAGCCACCGCATGGCAAAATTCCACGGGCTACGGCCTGACAGGCGGCCTCCACTCCCTCGACACTGACGAAATTGACTGGTGGATCGACCACGTCGAAGTCGGTAACGCCTACGTCAACCGAGGCATCACCGGCGCCATCGTCCAACGCCAATCATTCGGCGGATGGAAAGCCTCCGCACTCGGCTCAGGTGCCAAAGCAGGCGGCCCCAACTATGTCACCCAGCAAGGAACCTGGTCCGAAGGAGACGTCGACGAACTCCCCCGCGCTGGACTCCAACGCCACGTCGCCCAACGCCTCCGCCAGATCAAAGGCCAACTCGATAACACCCTTACCCCCGCCGACCTCCACTGGCTACGACGCGCCGCAGAATCCGACGCGTACGTCTGGAATACCGAATTCAGCGTTGACCACGACAACACCGCACTCATCGCTGAATCCAATATCTTCCGCTACCGGCCACTCCTCGAACCACTCCGCGTCCGAGTCGGCTCGCCTAGCTCATCCCCTACCCTGATTCGCGACCTCGTCCGACTCACGTTGGCATCGGAAATCACGGGTACCCCCATGGACGTGTCCTCCACAGCTGAAACCGCAACAGAACTCGGAGCCATGGGATTCAGCATCCGCCGCGTCGAAGATGCCACCTACGCTGCTGAAATCGAAAACGCACAATCAGTCCGTGTCAGAACCCTCGGCACCGTCGACTCCGCACTGTACAAAGCAGCAGCACACTCAGGATCCATCATTCTCGACCAACCCGTCCTCGCTGACGGCCGACGTGAAATCCTGCCATTCCTCCTGGAACAAGCAGTGTCTATCACCAACCATCGATTCGGCTACGTCAAGGGCCTCACCAACTGACCTCACCGGGCGGCATAGCGGCCGCTACAATCATCACACAACCAGCTAGCCTCAACGTTGAGATAGGAAGCTATGCCACACCGCCAGTTCTCCAAGGTTCTCGTCGCCAACCGCGGCGAAATCGCCATCCGCGCATTCCGCGCGGCCAATGAACTCGACTCCAAAACCATCGCCATCTACCCCTGGGAGGACCGGCACTCCTCCCACCGCGTCAAAGCCGATGAGGCTTACCAAATCGGGGAAGAAGGCCACCCAGTCAAGGCCTATCTCAACGTCGACGAAATTATCTCTGTCGCCAAGAAAGCAGGAGCACAAGCCATCTACCCCGGCTACGGCTTCCTCTCGGAAAACGCTGACCTCGCCCGCGCTTGCGAACGCGAAGGCATCACCTTCGTTGGCCCCACCGCCGATGTCCTTGACATGACTGGCAACAAGGCAACCGCTATCCAGAACGCGAAAGAGGCCGGTCTCCCCACCCTCGGCGACACCCCCGCCACCGACGACCTCGACGAACTGGAACGCCTCGCCGACGAGTCCGCCATGCCCTACCCTCTCTTCGTCAAAGCCGTCGCGGGCGGCGGCGGACGCGGTATGCGGCTCATTCCCTCCCGCGACAAACTCCGCGAACTCTGCGAAACTGCAGCTAACGAAGCAAAAACAGCCTTCGGCGACCCAACAGTCTTCCTCGAACAGGCCGTCGTCAACCCCAAGCACATCGAGGTCCAAATCCTCGCCGACGGACAAGGCAACGTCGTCCATCTCTTCGAACGTGACTGCTCCGTCCAACGTCGACACCAAAAAGTCGTTGAACTCGCCCCCGCCCCCAGCCTCACACCAGAACAACGAGAGGCCATCTGCACCGACGCCGTGAACTTCGCGCGGCACATCAACTACCGCGGAGCAGGAACTGTCGAATTCCTCGTCGACGACGCCGGCAACCACGTCTTCATCGAAATGAACCCCCGTGTCCAGGTCGAACACACCGTCACCGAAGAAATCACCGACGTCGACATTGTCCGGTCACAGCTCCAAATCGCTGCAGGAGCGTCCCTCCCCGACATCGGACTCACCCAAGACACCATCTCCTTCCACGGTGCCGCACTTCAGTGCCGCATCACCACCGAAGACCCCGCCAATGACTTCCGCCCCGACACCGGATACATCACCGCCTACCGCTCACCAGGCGGCTCCGGTATCCGCCTCGACGGAGGAACCTCGACGGGCGCAGAAGTCACCGGACATTTCGACTCACTCCTCGTCAAACTCACCTGCCGTGGGCGTGATCTCGACTCCGCTGTCCACCGCGCCCGCCGTGCTCTCCACGAATTCCGCATCCGCGGTGTCGCCACCAACATCAGATTCCTCCGCGGCGTACTCAGCGACCCCGATTTCCGCGCCGGGAACTTCACTACCTCGTTCATTGCCGACCACCCCGAACTGCTCGACACTAAGACGCATACCAGCTGCGCAGAGAAAATGATGCGGTACTTGGGCAATGTCACGGTGAATAAACCCAACGGTGACCGCGCAACCACGCTCAATCCCGCCGACAAACTGCCACCGATCGACTTCTCAGCTCCACTGCCTGAGGGGTCCCGCGACCGCCTCCTGGCACTCGGCCCAGAGAAATTCGCCCAAGAGCTGCGTTCACGTCAGGGTGTCGCGATCACCGACACCACATTTCGTGATGCACACCAGTCGTTGTTAGCCACACGTGTCCGCACCAACGACCTCATCGCGGTCGCTGGCCACGTCGCACGCACAACCCCACAGCTTTTCTCTGTCGAAGCCTGGGGTGGTGCAACGTACGACGTCGCCATGCGATTCCTCAAGGAAGACCCGTGGGCACGTCTCGATCAGCTCCGCCAAGCTATGCCCAATGTGTGTATCCAAATGCTGCTTCGCGGGCGCAACACGGTCGGCTACACCCCGTACCCAGAGACTGTCACCACAGCATTTGTCAAGGAAGCTGCTGAATCTGGCGTCGACATTTTCCGAATTTTCGATGCTCTCAATGACGTGAGCCAAATGAAAGCCGCGATCGACGCTGTCCGTGAAACAGGAACTGCTGTGGCAGAGGTAGCAATGAGCTACGCCGGTAACCTCGCTGACCCCACTGAAAAACTGTACACACTGGATTACTACATGAATCTGGCGCGCAGCATCGTGGACGCTGGCGCACACATCTTGGCAATCAAAGACATGGCCGGACTCCTCCGCCCCGAAGCAGCACGGATTCTGGTCACTGAGTTGCGCAAGGAATTTAACCTTCCCATCCATATCCATACACACGACACTGCCGGCGGATCCCTGGCAACCTACATGGCCGCGTGGGAAGCTGGCGCGGATGCCATCGATGGTGCCTCCGCTCCCATGGCAGGCACCACATCTCAACCGTCACTATCCGCGATTGTTGCGGCAACGGCGAACACCACCTATGACACCGGCCTTGACCTCGCTGCAGTCAGCGCGTTGGAGCCCTATTGGGAGGGTGTGCGTTCTGTGTACGCACCTTTCGACAAGGGTCTTGCCGCCCCCACGGGGCGGGTATACCACCACGAAATCCCCGGTGGCCAATTGAGCAACCTTCGCGCCCAAGCCACCGCACTGGGGTTGGAGCACAACTTCGAACAAATCGAAGATGCCTACGCAGCTGCCGACGATATGCTCGGTCACCTCGTCAAGGTCACCCCTTCGTCGAAAGTTGTCGGTGATCTCGCTTTGCAACTTGTCGGTGCCGGCATTGCCCCAGAGGCATTCGCCGCTAACCCGAATGACTACGATATTCCAGAGTCGGTGGTCGGCTTCCTCAATGGCGAACTTGGTACTCCTCCGGGCGGGTGGCCGGAGCCGTTCCGCAGCCAGGCACTCAAAGGCAGGGAGAAAACACCAGAGATCACGCCCGTATCTCCCGAAGATGAGAAACTTCTCAACGGGGCCTCGGATGACCGCCGCAACACGCTCAACCGGCTGCTCTTCCCCGGTCCTGCAGCGGACTTTGATTCCCACCGCAACGAGTATGGCGATGTCAGCCGCCTCTCCACCAACCAATTCTTCTTCGGCCTCTACCCCAATGAAGAGCAGAAAATTGAGCTGGCCAAGGGTATTTGCCTCATCGTCCAGTTGCAATCTATCTCAGAGCCTGATGCACGTGGTGTCCGCACCGTGATGTGCTTCCTCAATGGAGAATTACGGCCTGTCTTCGTTCGCGATGAATCCGTCGAAGCCGATGTTAATCCGGCAGAAAAGGCCGACCGCTCGAATCCCGGTCATGTGGCTGCGCCATATGCAGGCAATGTCACTGTGACTGTCGGAGAGGGCGACGAGGTTAACGCTGGCGATAAGATCGCTGTCATCGAAGCTATGAAGATGGAGGCCAGTATTACTGCCCCCGTCGATGGCATCATCGAACGGGTTATTTCTGGTGACACTGTCCATGTCGATGGTGGTGACCTCGTCATGGTTATTTCGTGACAGGTATTCTCCCGCGCCGGGGCGCCCCCGCCCTGGTCGCTGAGGAGGCTTAGGTCGCGTTACGCCTAGGAGCTCATGGTGATCAAGGCCGGGTTCATCCCGGACGCCATGAGCTTTCTTTTTATGTCTGCCACCATCATCTTGGGGCCCGACAACAATGTTTCATACCCGTGCCAGGGGCCATATGACATGATGTCGTCGACGAGTGAGACGCCCTCGCGAACAGGGAAGTCACGCGGTGCAACGGCGTAGGCTGACATGCGGGCGAAGGCATCCTCCTCTGAGTGTAGCGACGAGGGGTGAACGGTCAACCAGTCCATCGCTGTGTCGAATGACCACAACGTGCGGAGTTCATACAGGTCGCTGGGATATTCTGCGCCGAAGAATAGGTGCGTCTGTGGTGGTGACGGTTGTGATGCGGTGTCAACAATCATGGAGCGAATCGCAGCCAAATGTGCGCCGTGGGCAGCCATCAGGACCGGGCGTGAGCCGTCTATAAGGTCAGTTGTCATCACGCCGCGTGCTGAGCCAATTTCCCACACATCGCCTGGGCGGGTCATTCGGGCTAAATCGAAGGCGAGGGAGTAGTCGGCGTTTGTGTATGTTGGACTGTGTCGGCGTGGCACTTCAATGTGAAATTCGATGAGTCCATCTTCGCTCGAGGGGATAGCTGGAGCCAGCCATTTCCGTTTGCCCGCCGACTGTGGTGCGAGGACGGGAACTGCTTGTCCGGCGCGGTATGGGATGGGGGCGTCGGCGGCGAGACGGACGACAGTGATGGAGTCGGAGCGTTGGTCGGTGTTTAAGACGGTGGCGCCCCATCGAACCTGGACTTCTTGGTATTCGGCTGCGGCTTCTTCCATGAGGCCGGTGATTTGGCCGGTTGCCATGACGAAGAGTTCGAACTCGACTTCGCTGACCTGAGGTTCGATGATCTCGAAGCCGGCGTCAATCATGGCATCGCCCATCGCAACGTAGTCGGCGGCTTCGACGCCGAAGCTGCGGTGGTCTTCGGCAAGGTGGCGGAGAAATCGGCGTGTTCGTCGATCAAGGCCGCTGCCTGTGGCTTGCTTGGCGTAGACATGTGTCAGGGCGCGTCGGAATTTTGGCTTTAGTTGGGATAAGTCAGCTGGAAGGCGACGGATGAACGAGGGGTGGCTGGCAAAAAGATGGGTGAACACGGCATCGACGTATTCAATGCCTTGTGTTTGGAGGAGTGTGACGACGGGCGCGAGCGATGCCCCGTGAGGGTTCGCGCCGAGGAGATCTGAGAGGATGTCATCCTCGTCGTATGATCCGGGTGCTCCGGTGCGGGGGTTGCTCTCCCAGGGGTCTCCGGGGCGTGGTTGGCTACCTTCCATTGTGTCTGTCCTTCCTGCGACGTGCACCTGGTTCCCACATGACAACAGCAGTGGACCGTGGTACGTGCACAATTTCACCCCGCGACCTACTAGGTCGAGCTTCCATCCGAGCTAGCTGCTCCCGAAGCCGATAGTTTTCCTGTTGAAGTTCGTCGACCTGGGATTTCAGTTCGATTATTGCTCGTATCCCCGCAAGGTTAACGCCGTCTTCATGCGATAACCTCTGTATTTCACGAAGCATCTCAATGTCATCCGAACTATACCGGCGTCCACCGCCGCGAGTACGTCCTGGGGTGACCAAACCCATACGATCATAGGTCCGAAGTGTCTGAGCGTGAAGTCCTGTGAGCTCAGCGGCCACAGAGATTACATATACCTCGTCTCGATGTGTCTCGCCAGTGGTTTCTTTCCCGCTGTTCGTGGCGTTGGGGTTGTCGCGGTGGGTTTCGTTGGAGGCCATGGTTTAGCCCTCCTTTCCTGGCCAGTCAGCGCGGGGGTCGAAGCCTATGCGTTGTTCTTCGGCGGCGTAGCTACGGAGTGCGGAGGCTGCTCCTTCGTCGAGTTGTGGTGGAATCGTGACTTTCACTGTTACCAAAAGGTCGCCGCTGCTTTGGTTCCGTTTTGGGACACCGCGACCGCGTACACGCAATGTTCGGCCGTCGTTGGTGCCAGCGGGGATCTTTACTCGCACTTTGCTGTCCAGTGTGGGCACGGTAACAACGCCGCCGAGGGCTAGTTCAGCGAAGCTGGCTGGCACTGTGACGCACAGGTCGTCTCCTTTTCGTGTGAAGAGTTTGTCTGGTCGGACGTGCACTGTGACGAACAAGTCACCCGCTGGGCGCCCCCGCAGCCCGGCTTCGCCTTGGCCGGCCAGGCGGACGCGTTGCCCGTCGACGACTCCGGATGGGACGCGGACGGTAATTGTGCGTGTGCGGGTGGTGACTCCGCTGCCGTCGCAGGCTGTGCAGGGATCGTCGATTTTGGAGCCGGTGCCACCACAGGTGGAGCATGGTTCTGAGAACCCGAAAGCACCACGGTTTTCTGAGATGACTCCGTCACCGTCGCATGTGTGGCAGGTGTGCGGTGATGATCCGGGCTTGGCGCCGGAGCTATGGCATTGTTGGCAGGGGGATGGGTTGGTGAGGCGAATCGGGACTGTTGCACCTCGTGTGGCTTCTCGGAAATCTAGTGTAATTTCCGTTTCGACGTCTGCGCCGCGTAAGTTTCGTTGCCCTCTGGTTGCGGCGGCTGAGGCGCTGCCTCGTCCGCCGTTGAAGAGGCCGCCGAGGATATCTCCGATGCCGCCGCTAGATTCGCTTCCGAAGAGGTCGGAGGTGGAAAAACCGCTCCCTGTATCAAAGTTGCTGTTAAATGTGGTGCGGAAACTTCCCGATGCCCCGTTCCTGGCAGTGTTAAAGCCATGCCCTCCGAAGCCGCCTAGTCCGCCGGAGGCGAGCATGTCCTTCAGCTCGTCATATTCTTTACGTTTTTTGATATCTCCGATAACGGCGTAGGCCTCGCTAGCTTGTTTGAAGCGGTCCTCTGCGGAGGAGTCTCCGGGGTGGCTATCGGGGTGGTTGTCCCGGGCGATTTTGCGATATGCTTTTTTAATCTCGTCCTCGCTGGCGCCGCGAGTAACTCCTAAGTCTTTGTAATAGTCTTTGTCGGCCCATTCTCGTTGAGCTGCCATGGTTTCCCTCTTCCGCGATTTATTGCATGGTGGTGCTATCTTTATCGTCTGATGGGGTGACGCCATGGTGGCGGTTGTTCGCTCACCATCACCCGAAGTTGAGTCTAATAGACTTAACTTTACATTGGGAATAACGCATTAAGCAGGGAAAATATTCCGACTTTATGCACCCCAGTTATGGTCGACGTAGACACCATACGTGATCGATGAGTGTTGAGTCATAGCCACGCAACTACTCGACCAATAAACCAGGTAGCACCGCACGTCACAAAGATGCCCCCCGGGCATCGTTAGTCGATATTCAGGGCGTACATGGACTCGTTTGTCAGGCCCAACTTTTTATCAAAAAGCTTCACGGCAAGGTAGCCGGACAAGCAGGGCACCACGATGTATACCACGGCAATGATCGCGACGTTTCCAACACTCCAGCCCCAGCCATCTGCATTAAGGGCCGCCAACGGGCCCACCAGCCCAGAGACCCCAAAACCTGCAGAAATCGGCGTGCCCTGCACTCGGAAAATACCAGCGACCACACCACTGATCGCACACGACACCACAACAGGGAGCAGCGCCACCGGGCGACGCAACATGTTGGCAACCTGTACTTTTGCTGATCCAATCACATGGACAAGCGAACCACCAGGGCCGTTTACCCGCCAGCCGGCCCACATCAAGGTAAACGCCACCGCACAACAACCAACGTTTGCTACACCTGAGGCCGTGCCCGACAGGAAGATCGCAGTGGCAATGCCGACCGTCGAAATTGGCGACGCCATCATGACACCAAAAATAACGCTCAGGACAACCCCCATCACGATAGGCTGAAGGTCCGCAGCTCCACCAACAAGCGATCCTAACCACTTTGTGGCGATCAACACGGCCGGGTAGGTCACACATTTACCCACCCCTCCGGCGAGGACAATTACAGTTGGGGGAACAACCAAGATGGTGTAGCTCTTCAGCTTGTCGCCGATGACAAGGATGAGGAGAACAGCACATGCAGCGGTTAACCCGGTGTTGATCACCAGCCCGGTGCCCTTAATGTGAATAATGCCATCCGCAGTGATCCCGGTAACGACACCGGACCCCATGACAGATGCAATTGCCACGGTGGCAGTTTGAATATGTGTCAACGCGAACTGCATCGCCACAAGTAAGCCAATGGCAATGGGCAACATACTTGAGGCGACGGTCACCATTCCCAGTATTTCTTTGCCCTGGGGGAACACGGGTAATAGGGCTTTGAAGAGTTCTCCTAGCAAAGCCTGAGGAACCAACGCTACAACAACGGCGATTGATATGCCATTGAGCACATTCATGGTGAATGTGCCCGGCGCTATTCCGAGCGACCATCGCTCTCGTGGCTGATCATTGTCAATAGGCAACTCCTCGAGGGGAACGTCTGTCTCAGAGGCTGGTGCTTCTTTCATAAATTTTCCATCATCAGGGAATGGGTAACGTGGCGAATAGCTGTGGCTTGATGTGAACAACTGGCCACATATGTTTGGGTATGAAGATAGTAGCTATATTCGCAACATTGACCTATTCGCTCAAGATTATGTTTTTGTTTCATGAAAAATGGCCCAGCACAGGTGATATCCCATGCTGGGCCAAAGGTTGACGTACGTGCTTGTACTTTAACCTTGGTATTTATCCGACAGTATCACGTGTTCTGCCAGCTTTGTGATTATTCTCAATCGTTGCGGTACTCCAGTTTATTCCGGGTCGCCAATGATAACCATGGCGGTCCGAAGTACACGGTCGCCCATGCGGTAGCCAGAGCGCAACACGGTTGCAACGATTTTCTCGTCGCCAGAGGATGCATCCTGAACAGCCTCGTGGAAATTCGGGTCGAAAGAGTCGCCCTCAGTGCCAAACTTTTCGACGCCTAGATCCGTGATCAGCTTGGTGAATTTGTCAGAGAATGCCTTGAGCGGGCCGTCCTCCGTCAAATCGCCGTGCTTGTCAGCAAGGTCGAAATCGTCCGCCATGGGGAGGAGATCTCCTGCGACCTGAGCTTTCGCGAGCTCAAACGTGGCAGTCCGGTCGCGCTCTGCACGTCGCCGATAATTGGTGTATTCAGCGGAGACACGCTTCAAATCGGCAGTCATCTCTTCAAGTTGCTGATCAACGGAGGGTGTCTGTTCATCATCCTGCGCGTCACGCATGGCATCGTCTTCCGCAGACTCCGTTGCACCATCCGTGTCAGTCAGGAGGCTGTCGGCCACCTCGGCGTCAATGTCGTCAAGTTCCTCGGCAATGTCGGCATCAGCCGCAGCGGCAGCGCCGGCGGGGACGTTCCCGTCGGGTGTGACCTGTGCACGACGTGCTTCGTCGACAGCGGCTTCGGCCTCGTTGGGGGATGTTCCCTCGGGATCCGTGTTGGCTGGCGCACCCGGGTCATCGGGCATGTCGTTGCCTAGACTCACTTGTCATCATCCTTCTTGTCTTCATCGACAACTTCGGCGTCAACAACGTTGGGATCGGAGTTGCCCGCACCGGCAGCGGCATCTGCGCCGCCCGCTGCACCAGCGTTAGCAGCTTCTGCTTCGTAGAGGGACTTGCCCATCTCCTGGGACTCTGCGGAAAGTTTCTCAACGGCAGACTTGATGGCTTCGATGTCGTCGCCCTTGAGAGCTTCGTCGACTCCCTTAGCTGCGTCCTCAACCTTGTCCTGGATATCCTGGGAGACCTTGTCCTTGTTGTCGTCGACGAACTTGCGGGTCTGATAGGCCATGGACTCGGCAGAGTTGCGGACTTCTTGTTCCTCGCGGCGCTTCTTGTCCTCTTCAGCGTGGGCTTCGGCGTCTTTGACCATACGGTCAATCTCTTCCTGGGAGAGGCCAGAGCCATCCTGGATCTTGATGGTGTTTTCTTTGCCGGTGCCCTTGTCTTTCGCAGTGACATGGACGATGCCGTTGGCGTCGATGTCGAAGGTGACTTCAATCTGCGGGATGCCACGCGGTGCTGGCGCAATTCCACCCAGTTCGAAGGATCCGAGCAGTTTGTTTGCGGATGCCATCTCACGCTCACCCTGGAAGACCTGGATCTGGACCGAGGGTTGGTTGTCTTCGGCTGTGGTGAAGGTCTCAGAACGTTTTGTCGGGATGGTGGTGTTGCGTTCGATGAGCTTGGTCATCACGCCACCCTTGGTTTCGATACCGAGGGACAGTGGGGTGACATCAAGAAGGAGAACGTCCTTGACCTCGCCGCACAGAACGCCAGCTTGCAGCGCTGCACCCACGGCCACGACTTCGTCAGGGTTGACGCCCTTGTTGGGTTCCTTACCGCCGGTAAGTTCCTTGACCAACTCGGTGACGGCCGGCATACGGGTAGATCCGCCGACGAGGACGACGTGATCAATGTCGGACACCGCGATATCAGCGTCGGAAAGTACCTGCTGGAACGGCTTACGGGTGCGATCCAGGAGATCCTGGGTGATGCGCTGGAACTCAGTGCGGGTCAGGGTTTCATCGAGGAATAGCGGGTTTTTGTCCTCATCAACGGTGATGTAGGGAAGGTTGATACTGGCCTGCTGCGAGGAGGACAGCTCGATCTTGGCTTTTTCGGCAGCCTCGCGGAGACGCTGAAGGGCCATCTTGTCCTTGGTGAGGTCAATGCCGTGGGAGGTCTTGAACTTGTCGGTCAGCCAATCAACGATGCGCTGATCCCAGTCATCGCCGCCGAGTTCGTTGTCGCCATTGGTTGCACGAACTTCCACAACGCCTTCACCGATTTCAAGGAGGGAAACGTCGAATGTTCCGCCGCCGAGGTCGTAGACGAGGATAGTTTGTTCGTCTTCGCCTTTCTCAAGTCCGTATGCCAGTGCGGCGGCCGTTGGTTCGTTAACGATGCGGAGGACGTTGAGACCTGCGATCTGGCCGGCGTCTTTGGTGGCCTGGCGCTGGGCGTCAGAGAAGTACGCCGGAACGGTAATGACGGCGTCGGTGACGTCCTCGCCTAGGTAGCTTTCTGCGTCCCTCTTCAGTTTCTGGAGAACGCGGGCGGAGATTTCCTGCGCCGTGTATTTTTTGTCATCAATGGCGACGTTCCATCCGTCGTTGCCGATGTGGCGCTTCACGGAGCGGATCGTGCGGTCAACGTTGGTGACGGCCTGGTTTTTTGCTGACTGGCCGACGAGGACCTCGCCGTTCTTGGAGAAGGCGACAATGGACGGTGTCGTCCGTGCGCCTTCTGAGTTAGCAATAACAGTGGGGTCTCCGCCTTCGAGGACAGATACCACTGAGTTTGTCGTACCTAAGTCAATGCCTACTGCACGTCCCATTTTTCTTGCTTCCCTTTCTTGGCGTTTGTTGGATTGTGAGTCGATCGCGCTTGAGTTCTACTGTGCGCTTCTACTGGTTACCATCGCAATGAGCGGCAGAAACTGAGTAGTTGAGACTCAACCACGTGTCACAGTGTGACGCAGGGCGGCAATCTTGTCAAGATAACCTGAGCGCACCACGCTCAACCCTGCGGTATTAATCTCAACAGGCGAAAGTAAAAAGTTATTCCAGCTCAACTCAACTTCTTATCTTCGCAGGCCACAAACGCATTATCGCGGCAGAAAACAGCTCACCAGGACTACAGTGCCCCGGCACGATCACACTCCATACACGCACATCACAGACAGTCAGATCCCCCTACCCACATACACACATGACGCCCGGAGCTAGCTTCCCACGCTCCGGGCGTCATACACCACATACCTGCCTGCTATCGCAGACGCTACGCACCATCCAATATGGTCGCAGCTATAGGCCTATTTCTTATTTTTGACCATTCCCACAATCCATAGCAGCACGACCGAACCTACCAGGCAGGTAAAGAAGCTGAAGATCTTTCCCCCGCCCTTAACGTCGAATCCCAGCACTCCGAGCAGCCACCCTCCGAGGAAGCCACCAATAATGCCCACAAGGACGTTAAGAGTGACGCCCATGCTGGCGTCTGTGCCCATAATCTTCGAAGCAACCCATCCTGCAAGACCGCCAATAATGACCCATCCAATGATTCCTAGCGGTGGGGCAGCTGCCGAAGCTAAAACAACGTTGCTCATCATTCAACCTTTCTTACAGCTTTACGACAAGACATCAAATACGCAACAGAAAAATGAACGTTATGATGTCAGCAAAACATCGGATAATGACAAATAGGCGACACGTAACATAAATACGTATAACCTATTCAATAAAATAGCTTACCTGACAATTGGTCATTGTGGAAGAACAAACAATATTTTTTCCCGATAATGCTGCGCACCTCCCACAGCTACCGACGCCGCCCCGTCAACCAGCCGAGACACCCACAGAACACTCAAGGTGACATTGACCCCACCCATTCACGCATCGCCCCCACAATCACTAAGCTAGGTACCGAATTATTCCCGTAGGAACTCCAACCTGCGCGTACAATTATCTTTTATCATCGTCACAGCCTGAGGAACACGAATGAGCACTACCCCCTCCGACCCGACTTCGCAGTCTGATTCGGAAGGCCACTCCGCCCGAGACAAGGATCAGATTTCTACAGGATCCGACCACGACACCTCGGGCAGCTCATTTCAGCAGCGTCTCGAGAAAGAAAAGCGTCACGCCCCCACATCCGAGCCGTCCTCACACCCCGCCCCCGAACGTGGTACAGCTCGCGATGCCCTACCAGACAACAACTCACTCGGTGAAGACCACGCCTTTGCCGACCCACACGCAGAGAGCGAAACGCCAATACCAGAAACCCCAGAACCTGAGGTCACAAAACCAGAGGTTCCTGAACCCGAGGCCACAGAATTTCCGGCTATCACCCCGGAAGTGCTGCATAGTGCCACCAGTGAAGACACCACGAACGACACCACCGACAGTAATAATTCCGTTAACGACGACGCCCCACAGGAAACCCCTCAACACGACACCACGCTAGAGACCGCTCTGCCGCCCCAGGAAACACCCTCCACGGAGACAACCACCGATTCGGAACCCGCCGAACAGGCATCCCCCGACACAGAACCGAGTGACCCCACCCCCACCACCACGAAACCAGCCAGCGACACCACCGACGCCACCACCCCACCCGATGAGCACACCCCGGACACGGATGCGGAAGAAGAACAAGCCCCACGCCGAATTACCCTGGGATCAGCAATAGCCGTTGCTTTCATGGTTGTGATATTGGTCCTTGCTGGCATTTTTGGCGCTCTATGGATGACAAAAAACAATAATTTCGCCACCACATCATCCACAGGCTCGTCGGCTACTCCGTCGAAAGACAGGCACGCTGATCGTTCCGACCACAACTTCCCCATTCCTGGCGGGAAAACGATTAAAGGATCCATCGGCGACACAATCAACCTCGACGCACGCAAAGTTCAGATTTGTGGTGGCAGCACTGGCGAATACACGCGTTCCGCTATCCCCGTAGGGTGGGATTGTTCCGTCGCTGATGCCTCCCGCCAGGCCTACAACGACAGCAACAAACACGATCGCGACCATCTTTCCGTGAGAAGCCCGGTTTCTGGTTCCATGCTGAAGTTGGACTGCCAAGAATTCAGCCCTGGACTAATTCGCTGTGAGAATAGACGTGATGACCTCCACGTCTATATTGGCAACTGATACATTCTGCTGGGTGGATGAGCCGACCACGCGGCTCCTCGATTTCACCCATGCCGACCGGTCGCATGGCATATTGGTCGAGTGGCTACTTCCGATAACAACGCTGATACGACAGGGCGCCTTCGGCTACGCACCCTGGATCAATCGAGCAAACTGCGCAATGTCCTCTACGAGATCCGCGGACCGGTCAATGCTGAAGCCGAACGCATGATCGCTGACGGGCACCGCATTTTGCAGCTCAATACAGGTAACCCAGCCGTGTTCGGGTTTGAAGCTCCCGATGTCATTATGCGAGACATGATTGCTGCCTTACCCACTGCACAGGGGTATTGCTCCGCCAAAGGCATCATTCCGGCCCGACGTGCTATCGCTACTCGTTATGAGTTGGTTCCTGGTTTCCCAAGCGCTGATATTGACGATATTTATTTGGGTAACGGGGTCTCTGAGTTGATCACCATGACAACCCAGGCTCTCCTTGATGATGGCGACGAGGTTCTTATTCCCGCCCCTGATTATCCGCTGTGGACGGCGGCAACGTCGCTGGCTGGTGGAAAGCCGATTCATTATATGTGCCGGGAAGAGGACAATTGGGATCCTGATATTGAGGACATCACGGCCAAGGTCACTCCACAGACCAAGGCGATTGTTGTCATTAATCCGAATAACCCCACGGGGGCGGTGTATAGCCGTGAGACTCTCCAAAAGATTGTTGATGTCGCCCGGGAGCATTCTCTGCTCATTCTTGCCGACGAAATCTATGATCGAATTCTCTACGATGATGCTGAGCACATCAGTATTGCATCCCTAGCGCCCGATTTGTTGTGCATGACGTTCAACGGCTTGTCCAAGACGTATCGTGTGGCTGGTTATCGTTCGGGGTGGATGGTTCTCACTGGGCCGAAGGACCATGCTCGTGGTTTTATCGAGGGGCTTGATTTGCTTGCGTCGACACGATTGTGCCCCAATGTTCCTGCTCAGCATGCTATTCAGGTGGCGTTGGGTGGGAGGCAGTCGATTGATGACCTCACCCTTCCTGGTGGGCGTTTGCTCGAGCAGCGGAATGTGGCTTATGAGAAGTTGAACGAGATTCCTGGTGTTTCCGTTGTCAAGCCAATGGGGGCGTTGTATGCGTTTCCTAAGTTGGATCGGAATGTGTATGACATTCATGATGATGAACAGTTCATGTTTGATGTGTTGCGGGCGGAGAAGATTCATCTCGTTCAGGGAACGGGGTTCAATTGGCCCGAGCCTGACCACTTTCGTGTGGTTACGCTTCCATGGGCGCGGGATTTGGCTGACGCGATTGAGCGCTTGGGGAATTTCTTGGCGAGCTATCACCAGTAGCTGGTGGCGCGGTGTGTTCTGCGGCCGTCGCGCTATCCTGAGGAGGATTAGTGCGTTACTGGAAATTGTTCCTTTCATGATGAGGAGTCCTGGTGGGTAAACACTCAACATCCAACGACGAGGTCTCACAGCCTCATCACCCCCACGGGAATCTCTCATCCGGTCGAGGCGGGAGCCCGGTGCCGTCAGGTGGCCTGCGTGTGGGGAGCGTGACGCGTGTTGCCGAGTGGACGGTGGGCCAACGTATCCTTGCTGTATTTTTGCTGGTTGGTTGTGTTCTCAGTGCCGTGTCTGCTGTGTGTTTATGGCCGTCGAGTGCGCCGGCTCGGGTTGATAAGTCTTTTCATGAATCATCGGCGCTACCCCAGCGTGTGGCTGATGGGTCTGTCTCGATCGTGACCGAGGCAGCGTGTGGCTCCCCCAGCGTTGGTCGTACGTTTGATGACACTCCTCTCGAGCCCGCAGGTATTACGTCAGGAACCTGTACTCGTGCGATTGTCGACATCACGAATGGGCCGGACAAGGGTAAACGGACGCTACTTGAAACGTCTCACAAGCCGGGCGACCCTGATCTTCATGAAGGTGACAAGATCCGGATGACGCGTCGTGCCACCGATGACGGCACCATGGGATACGCGTTTAATGATTACCAGCGCAAAGTGCCTGTGGTTGTGTGGCTGATTGTGACGGCTATCGCGATGGTGGCGATTGGTTCGTGGCGAGGTGCACGCTCCCTTGTTGGGCTTGTCATCACGATGGGGATTATTGGTGTATTCCTGTTGCCCGCACTTCTCCGTGGGGGGAATCCACTACTCCTGGCGGTGACGTCGTGTGCGCTCATCATGTTCGCCGTCATTTATCTTGTGCATGGGGTTAGTTGGAAATCGAGTTCGGCACTCGCTGGCACTGTGATCGCCTTGGGACTTGCCGCGGTGATGGCTGGTTGGGGTATCGACGGGACACGTCTGCGTGGTCTAGGTGAGGAGGATAACCTTCTTATCCAGCTATATCTTCCCGACGTCACTGTGCATGGTCTTATGTTGGCAGGGTTCATTGTGGGTGCGATTGGTGCTCTCAATGATGCCACCGTGGCACAGGCCTCGACGGTCAATGAGCTCGCGATCATCGACCGCGATGCGTCGCCGTGGCGTTTGTTTAAGGGGGGTATGCAGGTTGGCCGAGACCATATTGCCTCGATGCTGTATACGCTAATTCTCAGCTACGCTGGTGCGGCCCTTCCTATGTTGTTGCTCATTACTGCGTCGGGGCGTCCGCTTGGCCAGGTGTTGACGTCAGATCTCATTGCCACAGAGATCGTCCGCTCTGCAGTGGGGGCTATTGCGTTAGCACTGGCGGTACCGATCACGACGATTATTGCCGCGTTCACTGTTCATCCCGACGCTGCGGATAGTCACGGACATGGGCATGTCCACGTCCACCACTAGGAACCGAGGCCCTGTGAGTGGTGAGGGCGCCGATCACTGCTCAAGGTTCCCCCGCCCTAGCGCCCGGACGGTCCACCCGGCCTGTGCCCATGCAGCAGCGTCGAGGCAGTTCCGTCCATCAATGACAATGGGTGAGGATACACATTCGCGAACCTCATTCGGGTCTAGCTCCCTGAACTCTTTCCATTCTGTCGCCACCACGACCGTGTCGGCGTTGCGGAGCGCGTCCCGCGCAGTATCAGCGTAGGTAAGTGTGGGGAATATTTTTGCCGCGTTCACCATAGCCTGCGGGTCATACACGCTCACGTGTGCGCCAGCGAGGCTCAACGCACCGGCAACCGCCAGGGCTGGCGAGTCACGCACATCGTCCGACTCTGGTTTGAACGCTGCACCCAAGACGGTCACACGAGCATCACCCAAGGAACCGCCGCAGGCGTCTTTCACCATGCTGACTAGCTTCTCCCGGCGCCGACTATTGATTGCGTCTACCTCACGCAAAAATGTCAGCGCTTGGTCGGCTCCTAACTCTCCTGCACGCGCCATATACGCTCGAATGTCTTTCGGTAGGCAGCCGCCACCAAAACCGAGCCCCGCGTTCAGGAATTTTCGGCCGATACGGTCATCTAAGCCAATCGCGTCGGCGAGGACAGTGATGTCTGCACCGGAGGCCTCACAGACTTCTGACACCGCGTTAATAAAGCTGATTTTCGTAGCAAGGAACGCGTTGGCTGACACTTTCACTAGTTCAGATGTTGCAAAGTCGGTGACCAAGAGTGGTGCCCCGTCGGCGATCGGCTGAGCGTAGATTTCACGGGCTATCTCTTCTGCTCGTGAATCCGGATTACTGACGCCAAGGACGATACGATCTGGCCGAATTGTGTCCTGAACAGCATGCCCTTCACGAAGGAACTCAGGGTTCCATGCGATCTCAACCGAGGTGTGATCAGCCGTGGTCGGCGACGCGTCAATGAGCTGCCGGGATAACTCCTGGAGGGTGTGCGCCGTCCCTACAGGAACTGTCGATTTACCAAAAATGAGGTGGTCCCCCCGCAATAGTGGCACCAAATTCTCGATTGCGGAGCGAACAAAAGTCATATCAGCGGCGTAGGAATTTTTTTGCTGTGGAGTTCCCACTCCCACAAAGTGAACGTGCGCCGCATCGGCAGCCTCCTGATATGACGTTGTAAAACGAAGGCGCCCCGATGCGATATGTTTTCGGACGAGTTCATCAAGTCCAGGTTCAAAGAAGGGTGTTTCACCCCGCGATAGGAGCTCAATTTTGTGGGGATCAACATCCACCCCGATGACCTCGTGCCCCAGTTCCGCCATGCATGCTGCATGTGTTGAACCCAAGTAACCCGTTCCGATAACAGACATCCGCATGCCCATGAATGTACGCGGTACGGCTCACGGAAGCATGTCCACGCGGCGTACCCCGTTATTGTGACGGTGTCTTGTTCCCTTGCCTCACTGGAAGTTCATGTAGGCTTTCGAGGCCGTTGGCCCACGCTGGCCTTGATACTTTGATCCCAACGATTCCGTTCCATACGGTGTTTCCGCCGGGCTCGACATCATGAACAATGCCAACTGTCCGACCTTCATATCTGGATACAAAGCAATGGGCAAATTCGACGCGTTAGATAGTTCAAAGGTGATGTAGCCACTAAAACCAGGATCGATAAATCCCGCCGTTGAATGCGTCAACAACCCCAGCCGCCCCAAGGATGACTTCCCTTCGAGGCGGCCAGCAAGGTCCGCTGGCAGTGAAAACTCTTCCAACGTGGATCCCAGTACGAATTCTCCAGGGTGAAGAATGAACGCGTCTCCCTCTTTAACCTCCACCAACGACGTCAGTTCGTCCTGTTCTTCCTTCGGATCGATATGCGTATAGCGCGCGTTGTTAAACACCCGGAAGTAGCGATCCAGACGAACATCGATACTGCTTGGCTGAATCATTGCCGAATCAAACGGGGAGATCCCCAAACGTCCAGAATCAATGGCAGAACGAATGTCACGGTCGGAGAGAATCACACGCGATAGTGTATACCTTCCGCACACCACCACGCAGCACACCGACACACCCGCAAGCCCCCACCCGCACCACTAGGTTGACCGGGTGTTTTGTTTGCTCAAAACAGGCGGTGCTACGGTAAGAGGGGAACATGCATTGTTCATCTGCCGATGTAGTTCAATGGTAGAACTCTTGCTTCCCAAGCAAGCGGCGCGGGTTCGATTCCCGTCATCGGCTCCACATCACCCCCCGGGTCAACAACTCGTCACCCCGGGGGGTTCAGTCAATTCTGCACGTTACTCTGTTGACCCGACACCAGCGTTGACCTGCCGTGCTGCTCGATTAGCAATGACAGCAGCCCACATAGAACCGGCGATAACAACAGCGAACGCCAGTATCGCACTCACCACGGTAAGGACAGAACAGGCATCTTCTCCCTAGCCGCACGTTATTTTCGGTGAAGGATCATACTTCGTTGTCGTTGTGTTTCGTGATATTTCCTGCCCTGTAGCCAGGGATGTCACCACCCGGGTGTCGGTCACCGTGAACCCTCGAGATCCTGACGATGGGTGGCACTGAGGTCCGCGCAGCTGCTGGGTTGGCGGATCAGTGAAGTTTGTCTTCGGCCCTTCGATGGAATCAACCTTCACGTGGGGTATGCCTTTAATTTTCACGGTGACGTCGTGGTCCCCAGTCAATGCTGTAATTAAAACAGGTGTATCAAAGGGGTTTTTAAATTTTAAGTCGATTGCCCCCTCATACACGGTCGCTTCACGGCCCGGTGGGTATCGCGAAATGTAAAAACTGTGGGGTGTGTGCGATACATCTGTCATTCCTGCAAAGTACGTTGCGTTATACAGTGTTGTAGCGAACTGGCTAATTCCACCGCCAACGCCCTCATCGGAGTGCCCATTTTTAATAATTCCCGCTTTGACAAAGCCTTGCGCTTCTCCGCGAGGGCCAGTGTAACCATTCAGGCTGAATGTTTGACCTGGGGCAATAATGGCGCCGTTGACCATCTCCGCGACACGGCGGATATTCACGCCGGATTCAGCTGCATACCCGCCGGTGGTAAATTCGCCCATCGTCTGGCGAAAGTCCGCTCTATGGGCCATATCAGTGGTGAAGGTTGCGGGTTCATCTGAATACACGACGTCGTAGTGGCGAACAGTGGTATTGGTCAGCTTCCCCTGTAGATCGTCAAGTGTGTGTGACCAATCAATACTCACACCATCTTCACTTGGTGAGGTCACCGACACTGAACCATCGTCCCCGATGTGAATGCCAGCGTCTTTCTTCTGTCGTTCTGTTGATTCCAATTGCCACGATAGGATCGACTGTGCCGCATTCGTGTCATAATCTGCGGTGAAGTGGGCACCATCAACACGGAAGGTGACAATTTTTCCCATGTCTTCCGGATTGATAATGCCGCTTGTATTATCACGGCCATTGAAGGTCAGCGGCCCAGAGACTACCTTGTTGAGGATGTCTCGCTCTGCCCGCTTGACAGCATCCTCCCCGACAGCAGGTTGGAGATGAGTAGCCGGGATATCCACGACGCGGTTTGTATTGAGCCACCGGCGGGAGACATTATCAGCCAACACGTCATGGTTGACTGACTGACCAGCAACGGCATTCTTCACGGCAGCTTTGCCGTCAATGCCGATGGCAAGCTCGGCATTCGCGGGGGCGCGTGTCAGTTCTTTATCGACGCGCTGGAGTGCATTATTTAGTGCGCCTTGATCAACATCGTTGACAATGCCGACTTCTCGGTTTTTCCAGAATGATTCAATTCTGGTCCACGGATTTTTAGGTTGCTGGCCTGCTTTCTTGACGGTCTCATCCCAATCCACCCGCAATCCAGACATCGTCGGGTCAAGCGATGATGTCATGTCGCCAGCATGAATAGAAACAGGTTCGCGGACCTTATCTCCTAATTGATTGCGAAGCGTCGTATCTGCACTTGCTTTCGTCATCCCGCCAATATTGACCCCACCGACCGTGACTCCACGAGGAACTTGCCCCTGACTCATCACTAAGTCAGTGGCATAGGCAATTCCTGCCATCACGAACAGAAATAGCAAAAACCCTAACGACCACCAGGAAGCAGTGTGACGTTTCCGCCCGGAGCCAATTGAGCCATGCGTGCGATTATTCTCAGACACAATGTTTAGCTTATATGTATTGTCCTTGCACCTAAACGAAAAGACCTAAAATGGGATCACGTCGACCGAGAGGATTTCCCATGTCTGATTCCACCGCTTCCGCCACACCAGCCACCCCCACCACATCCACCGAGAACGACAATGATGCTCATACCGACACCATGCTCATCGCCTACGATGGCTCCGTCGAGGCCAAGCGGGCACTGGAATACGCTGGCCGGTTCCTCAGCACCCCTCGCGCATACATCCTGACAGCGTGGGAGCCCTTGCAGCATCAAGCCAACCGTGGCGTCGGAGCATCAATGGCTGGCGCGATGTACCACCCCTCAGACCGCCCTGGGGAGGACGACCCCGCCCATGCTGACGCACTGGAAATATGCAAAGAAGGCGTTCGCATTGCGCATGATAACGGCTTTGAGGCAGAGCCGTTTCTGGTCGAATCAGCCACCACCATTTGGAGCGCCATCGTGGATGCTGCCGATGAACTCGACGCCGATATCATCGTGTCTGGCACTCGTGGACTCACTGGATTCAAGTCGCTATTTCAAGCAAGTGTGTCCGATAATGTTCTTCGACACGCTGGGAAACCTGTCCTTATTGTTCCCCCCTTGCCTGACGACAAATAAACTAGAACACTGCACCGGCGACAGGGGGACGAGTAGACGCAGGTCACATCCCCCACCTAGGGTGAGAGCAGTACACCGTCGATGAGGAGAATCCGTGAATGCGAACGCGGGTGGCCGCAGCTTCTTTTCCAGGCTTCCTGGTCGCGCCTTCGGCGCCCGTCATCGCACGGCGCTAACTCGAGGGGCAATTAGCGTCGGTGTCGTTCTTTTGATTCTCGCGATTGCCGCGCCGACAATCATCGTCCCCTCGCTCAAAGAATTGCCAGCGGATGTTCACTATGACGTCTCCATGCAACCAGCACGAGGAATACTCATTGACTCTGCCGCCTACCGCGACAGGCGACCGTCGACCTCCCATGCGTCCGATCCCACCTGCACTGGCCGCACTATGCCAACGCGCTGCTATATCGAGACGAACGTTCCCCTTCGGGCCACGAAAAAGATCACAACAGCGTCATCGTCAAAGAAAAAAGCCAAGCTACGCGTGTCATCTACGTTATACGCTGGCACCCCCCAGGGAACAGAGGCAAAAAACGAAGTCGGATCCATTCACGATCACGTCACCCTCAACCGACACACCATGTTTCCCTCGAAGAATGCCGAATCATCGGTATCTATTGATTTCCCTGGATTCGGCACCACGGGTGACATACACCTATCGACAAGACCATTCGTTCGCGATGGCTACCAATTCCGGTTCCCCTTCGGGTCTGAACGGCGGTCCTATCGCTTCTTTGATACCGTCACCGGCAGCGCCACACCGATTGATTTTGTCGATGCTGTTCAACAGCGCGGAAAAAATGTGTACACGGGCGGAATTGATGTTTATCAATATAGCCAAGACCTCGGCCCGGTGAATCTCTATGATTCTCAGCAGCGGCTCATGGACAATGCCGGTGGGATATCCGAGAAGCAACACACCCAGTTGAATACACTTCGGCGGACTATACCGGCATCGTCGTGGGGGTTGAATTCTGACGCTCCCATTCACATGGATCCCTATTATGTGGCGACCCGAACAATCAACGTCGAACCTGCGTCGGGGATAATAACCAACAATTCAGTGAAAATATGGGTTTTTTATGCGCAAAATTACAATGAGGCAAAAAACATTGTAGACAATCGTGACAATGAATTAGCCTCACCCACCCGGACCATGCTCTACTTCGATTCATCGTGGGACGAGCACTCCACAGAATCACGGCTTCACACCGTGCATGACGTCATTAAACCACTGAATATATGGAGCAAAGCTGTCCCCTGGATCACGGGCCTGACCGGCATGGTCCTCCTGCTCGCAGGGTTGTACTCCTCGTTCGACAGTCGGCAACCACAGCGGAAACGATCCCTGAGCTCATAGTGGCACGGCCCAGGCCACCATTTTCTTCCCATTCACACCACACCTCCACACCACTCACATATAGTGACTCGTGACACAAAGGCGCGAGTATGTGAACACGCTCGCAGTATCGTCGTAGGAAGACACTAACTAATCAGGGAGGGCACCGCATGGCTTCAACCACCACCGAGACACAATCTCAAGCATTCATTTACGAGGCACTTCGCACACCCCGTGGCAAAGGAAAAGCCACGGGTTCACTGCATATTGCCAAACCTGTCACACTTCTGACCACACTCATCACAGAGATTCGACGACGTAACCCCAGCATCGACGAACATCGCATCTCCGACGTCATCACCGGCTGCGTCACCCCTGTCGCCGACCAGGGCATGGACATCGCCCGCACCGCAGCACTCCTCGCCGACCTCCCCTACTCCGCCACCGGCGTCCAACTCAACCGCTACTGCGCATCCGGCCTCAGCGCCGTCAACATCGCCGCCGCTAAAGTCCGCTCCGGATGGGACGAACTCATCCTCGCCGGCGGTGTCGAATCCATGTCCCGCGTCCCCATGGGATCCGACGGCGGCGCCCTCGCCATGGACCCCCAATCCGCATTCCACACAGACTTCGTCCCCCAGGGCATCTCCGCAGACCTCATCGCCACCCTCGACGGCATCACCCGCGACGACGTCGACGCCTACGCCGTACGCTCCCACCAGCGCGCCGCACAAGCATGGTCCGAAGACCGCTTCGCCACCTCCATCGTCCCCGTCACCGACCAAAACGGGCTCCTCCTCGACAAAGACGAAACCATCCGCCCTGACACCACCACCGAATCACTCGCCGCACTACAACCATCCTTCGCCACCATGGGAAGCATGGGCGGATTCGACGCCGCAGCGCTCACCCGCTACCCACAAGTCCAAAAAATCAACCACATCCACCACGCCGGCAACTCCTCCGGCATCGTCGACGGCGCCGCCATGACACTCATCGGCACCGAACAAGCCGGCACCGATATGGGGCTCACCCCACGCGCACGCATCGTCGCCACCGCCACGACCGGCGTCGACCCGACCATCATGCTCACCGCCCCCGCCCCCGCCTCACGCGCAGCCCTCAACAAAGCCGGCCTCACCACCGACGACATCGACGTCTGGGAAATCAACGAAGCCTTCGCCGCCGTCGTCCTCCGCGCACAACGGGAACTCCACATCCCAGACGACAAACTCAACATCAATGGTGGCGCCATCGCCATGGGTCACCCCCTCGGAGCCACCGGCGCCATGCTCATCGGCCACGCCGTCGACGAACTCCACCGCACCGGCGGCCGCTATGGCCTCATCACACTGTGCGTCGCCGGCGGAATGGGCGTCGCCACCATTATCGAACGCGTATAACCACCTTCCAGCACAGCAGTACTCACCTGCACAATTCACAACAAACAGAGGACAAAACATGACAGAGACAACGATCCACTGGGACGTCGATAACGCCGGCATTCTCACCCTCACCATGGATGACCCCACGTCCTCGGTCAACACCATGAACGACGCCTTCCGCACCAGCCTCCACAACACCATCACGAAACTCACCACAGCCGTCGACGACGGACACGTCACAGGGGTGATCCTAACCTCCGCCAAAAAAACGTTCTTCGCTGGTGGGGACATCACATCCATGATCACCGCCGGCCCCGAGGACGCACAATCCACCTACAACATGATCACCGACATGAAACGGGACCTCCGCACACTCGAGACACTCGGCATCCCCGTCGTCGCAGCCATCAACGGCGCTGCTCTCGGTGGCGGCCTCGAAATCGCACTCAGCTGTCACCATCGCATCGCCTCCAAGGAGAAAAGCACCCGCCTAGGACTCCCTGAAGTCACCCTGGGTCTCCTCCCTGGTGGCGGTGGTGTCGCGCGAACCGTACGCATGCTTGGTATCCAGGAAGCCCTCATGTCCGTCCTGACCACCGGCAAACAGATGCGCCCAGATGCGGCCAAAGAACTCGGCCTCATCGATGATGTTGTCGCCCCCGACAACCTCATCACCGCCGCACGCGAATGGCTGGCCAGCAACCCAGACCCCATCCAACCGTGGGACAAAAAAGGCTACCGCATTCCGGGCGGCACCCCCACCACTCCGAAACTGGCCAGTATCCTCCCGTCCTTCCCGGCTACAGTCACCAAGCAAATCAAGGGCGCACCCATGCCCGCCCCGAAAGCTATCCTCGCAGCCGCTGTCGAAGGTGCACAGGTCGATTTCGACCACGCCCTCGACATCGAGTCCCGCTACTTCGTCGAGCTCGTCACTGGCCCCACCTCGACCAACATGATGCAGGCCTTCTTTTTCGACCTCCACCATTGCAACGGCGGCGGGTCACGCCCCCGCTCCGTCGAGAAGAAACAGTTCACCAAACTCGGCATGGTTGGTGCTGGCATGATGGGCGCAGGCATCGCCTACGTCGCAGCCAAAGCCGGGATGGAGGTTGCACTCAAGGACGTCGAGCTCGCCAACGCCGAGCGTGGCAAAGCCTACTCTGAGGACCTAGAGAAGAAGGCACTCGAACGCGGCCGAACCACCCCTGAAAAATCCCAGGCACTGCTAGACCGCATCACACCTACCGCAGACTACGCTGACCTTGCGGACTGTGACATCGTCATCGAGGCCGTCTTCGAAAACACCGAACTCAAACACAAAGTCTGGGCAGAGATCGAAGAAGCCGTCCCCCATGATTGCCTCCTGGGATCCAACACCTCCACACTGCCCATCACGGGCCTCGCCGACGGCGTCACCCGCCCCAACAAGTTCATCGGCATCCACTTCTTCTCCCCCGTGGACAAGATGCCACTCATCGAGGTCATCAAGGGCGAAAAAACAGATGACGACACCCTCGCTGGCGCACTTGACTTCTCCAAACAGATCCACAAGACACCCATCGTCGTCAACGACTCCCGTGGCTTCTACACCTCACGTGTCATCGGATTCATGCTCGACGAATCCCTCCGCATGCTGGCCGAAGGCATCGACCCCGCCGTCATCGAAGCTGCAGGACGCCAAGCCGGCTATCCCGCACCGCCGTTGCAACTCACCGACGAACTCAACCTGAAACTGGTCCGCAAGATCAACACCGAAAACGCTAAAGCCGCCGAGGCTGCTGGCATCACCATTGATGACGGTGGCGTCACCACGATCGTCAACGCCATGCTCGATGACTATGATCGCCCCGGCAAACTCGAAGGACGCGGTTTCTACGAGTACACCGACGGCAAACGCACGGGCCTCTGGGAAGGTCTCTGGAGCAAGCTCGGAGCAGGTACCGTGTCCATCGGCGACTACGAATCAAAGGTCTCCCACACCGACCACCGCGGTCAACGCCGGGACGCCCCCAACACACCCAGCGCCAACGCCCCCACATTTGCCGACCTGCGTGAACGTATCCTCTTCGCCGAGGCGCTCGAAACACAAAAGTGCGTCGATGAGGGTGTCCTCATGGACGATGCCGATGCCAACATCGGCTCCATCATGGGCATCGGATTTCCCGCATGGACCGGCGGCACACGCCAGTACATCAAGAACTACGTCCGTCCCGCCGACGCCGACCTCCCCGCCACTGCGGACGATGACTACCCCACCCGCGGTATCCCTGGATTCGTGGCCCGCGCCCGTGAACTCGCCGCGAAGTACGGTCAGCGCTTTGAGCCTATGGAATCGCTGACGTCGTAGGACGCGCGGCCATCAACACGCGTGTCATCAAAACGCTAGCCTCCTGTGTATCCAGCGGGACACCGTCAATAGGTGGTAGGCGCCGGATCATTTCGTTCAATGCCCGGCGGGCGCGCCGGGCGTTGATCACTTCGTCCGGGTTCTCTACCCAACACCCGCACAGGACTACATACGAAAATTCGTTGATTAATGCCGACAGATCCTCCCACTCATGGAGGTCTTTCGGCAGGTCGCGGGCGTAGAGTTCATCCATACGCCGTGAGGCGCTGAGCTCAAGTAGCACTTGGCGTCGTGCAACAATACCTGGCCGTGTCAGGTCAGTCCGGTCCGCGATGTAATCCAATAAAAAGCCATCGGCGAGAAGGACACGCCGCGCCTGCCGCCGTACAATCGATGTGGGGGCACGTGATGATCCGGTCGACCACAACACGAACAAGGCGACGATGGCTCCAATGACGGTCTCTCCGGCACGTTGGGACACAATATCAACGGCGGTCAGACTATTCGTGGGAGCGGTGTTGAGGATCAGCAAAATCATCGCAGTCATCCACACGGATCCCAGTGCGTAATTGCGTGTGATGGTAAATAGTGTCATCGAGTACAGCAGGGCACAGATCAGCAACAACATGATGGTTGGTGGTTCACACACATGGACCACACCAAACAGTGCGATGCCCACCAGGGTGCCAACGACGCGATCACAGCCCCGGTGCGTCGTACTAATGCGGTCTCGCCCGAGGCTGAGTACCATTGCGGAGGTCATTACCGCCCAGTATGGGTGGCCGAATCCTAGGCCGTAGGTCAATGCCCCCGTGATGAAGATAGATATTCCCATACGCAGACCGATGTGTACCGCTGCTGATCGGAAACTCAGCGACCATTTCACACGACGTATCGCCGATGGTGGCCCCAAGTATGGAGACACCTGTGACAATGCGGGTGGATGGTCCATATTCATGAGGAAGCCCATGGCGCGCAGTGTGCGCCACCGGCACCACACCACGGCTTCCACAAATCGCGCATGAATGTCTCGGGCTTCCCTCGCCGCTCGTCGGCCATACTGTGATACTGGTGTGTGATGTCGGCCCCACCCGTAGCCGACACGGACATCTTCTAATGCTGTAAATACGGCCGCGTGCGCGGTCAGGCGACGCTGCGCTGCCTGCCTACTTGTCAAGTTTTCTTCGTATAAATCGTCCACGGCCTTGTCCGCCGCGGCAATGTCGTCGCGCATTGCTTGGTGTCGGTCCATCAGCTGAAGCGTCATCGAGATACAGAGCGCCATGATATAGCCCCATGTCCCCGCCACGATCAGGGTTGCTCCATCGACGCCTCTCGTCGGCATGTACGTCGCGACAGCACACGCGATCACATACTGCATGGCCCCGGGAGGAAACGTAATCAAGCTGTGATAGACAATGCTGCCGACACACCCAATCAACGCCATCACCACAACAGTGAGCAGGATGTTCCCGGAAATTGCCACTCCCACTGAGGTCGAGGTAACGAAGCAAATACCGAACACGAGGACAATGCGAAGGCGACGCAGTGGCGGCATATCGCGCGCCGACATCGCAATAAATACGCCAGTTAATCCGGACAAAGCTAGGACTGGGGAAAACACAACGGCGAGGGTGAATAAGGTAATCAGTCCTGTGATTATGCCGTGGATCGTGTAACTACCGATCCCCGGGGTCTCAGGTAGCGAGAAAAAATTATGTGCTTCCCGCCGGGAAAGCTCTATACACCTATTCCACCATCGCACTAGCTATGTCCACGTCTCCTCTACCCAATGATCGCCACGAGCCAGGAACAACCTCGAGGTCAAGGTATACCCCGCAACATGGACTTCCATTATCGACCCGTCCACGCTCAGCAATAATTCGGATCGTCCCATGTGGCGCCGATAGTTCTCAATCGCTTCAGATAAAATCATGACACCACGAACGTCAGGTCCATCGTGATATGACTGAGCATTCCGATCGATACGAACCAACACATCGCCGGCTTTATTCCGCATCAAATCCACATCAACATGGACACCGTCTGCCGAAACCACTTCCAGGTGCAGCCGTCCGCTCGGCTCAGGAAGGTCCCGGCGCACGCCGATGACCGTGCCATACACGTTTGTCTCCGGGATGATCCCCGAATCAATCGCGCCTGATGCGACAGCTGCCGCAGCGGAGGCCGTGGTCACAAATTCCTGGGCAAGACGGCCGCCACACAGACGGACCCGGCGTGGCATCGTCAAACAATGAATCCAGCCGTCATCCGCCGATGGTTGGTCATCGGCTTCCGGTAGGCCTGCCCAAGCGATGAGCACAGCATCATCAACAACAGCATCGGTATCAGTGCCAGCATTCGTGTTCCCACTCGGTTCATGCTCAGCGGGGACTGGTGTTAACCGCGCAGCGTAAAATTCGTGTCCTAGATCAAGTTCGCTACATCCACGCTCCACGTGGAACGTGGTGCCTTCGAGTCGGCCCACATAATAAACACACTGTGCCGAACTGGTGAAATGATGGGCTCGGGGTTCCACCCCACGCATGCTCACTACAAGAACATCCTTCTCCTCACCGGTTATGCAATCACGCATGCGAAGAAGGTTCGGGTACTCCCATGTCGAGGCATCAGGGGCAATGTCGAATGTGTCCCCCTCGACGGCGGCGGATATATCAAGTTTCAGTGGTCCTTCTGGCGTCCACGACCGCAGGTTATCCGACCTATATAGGTGTGCTACCGGTTCCCGCTCCGACCCGACAATCATTCGCCACCCTCCGACGGGTGAATCAGGATCGCGGAACACGAATGGGCCACATGTCCCCGGTGGTGATTCCACACCCGCGACCAGCGGATTATGGCTGTGTGGTCGGCACCATCCGCCGTGCCGGCCACTTGTGTCAAATAACGCCGCCATATTCACGGACGTGTTACACCATTCGGCAGAGAAGCGTACCGAAGGTGAGTCTTCCGCACCTGGTGAATCAGGGAGGCCACGAGACTTGCCTGTCGGGGCAACAATCCCTGTATACACCAGGCGAACGGTGCCGTCGTCGTCACGAACTGCGCTACCCGCAAGGCACCCGTCACGGTCATACTCATGATTCGGTACCAACACATCCGGGTGAAACCGCCATTCAGACTTCAGCTGCGACGACCGTCCCTGCGGACCTGGGGTCACAGCCACGCTGGCGTGCCCCCATCGAAGACGTGAATTCACCACGGGAAAGCGCTGATCATGCGCGAAAAACACATGGAGGCGACCACCGTCCATCACAACACCATTGGGTGCCAGAATACGGCCACCGGCCGGCGTAACGTGGAATCGTGGACGCCATGACTCCACTATGGTTGCTTCACGACGGGACGTAGACACTAATCTTTCACCTCAGTTGTATGAAGCTTCTCGTCCAAATTCTCTGGATCTCGATCTGCTCGAGAGAAATCCTTGGTCAACGGGAGTTTCAGCTGATAACGTATCCCGTCGATGATGACCATCTCGCCATCGACGGCATCGAAGGTCCCCAACCCGAAGTTACCTTTTCCTAGTAACTCATCAGTGGTCATGTCACCGTCGTGAATACCATCCAACAACGCGGTCATGAGTGAGTGTTGAAAGATGGAATGTCGAACGAGTGGATGATCATGACTCATGACCAGCAATATATTACACGCAAAGGGTGCACACCAGTGATGATGTGCACCCTTCCCTATTGTCCCTCATACGAGGAAGGTCTTACTTTACCTTCATGTCGTCGAGAGCATCGTTGCCGTCATTATTAGCTGTCGTGATCCGCTTTTTCAGGTAGTCGAACTCATCCCACATCTCCTGAGGAACCTTCGGCCCCAAGTGGGTCAACCACTTTTCAGTGTCAGCCAAATCCATCTGCCACTTGTCTGCAGGGGCAGTCAATGCGGCTTTCACGTCAGCCGGATCGGTCTCCAAGCCATCAATGTCGATGTCTTCAGCACGCGCGGTATATCCCACCACGGTCTTCTTGGCATCGACGCGCCCCTCAATACGGTCCACGATCCATTTCAGGACACGACTGTTCTCGCCGAATCCTGGCCACAAGAAACGACCATCGTCACCCCGACGGAACCAGTTGACGAGGAAAACTTTAGGAAGCTTGTCTCCACCCTTCTTACCCATGTCCAACCAGTGCTGGAGGTAGTCCCCGACGTTGTATCCGATGAACGGAAGCATGGCCATCGGATCATAACGGAGAGTACCCACCTTAGCTTCGGCCGCCGCAGCAGTCTGACCGGACGCGAGAGTTGCACCAATGAAGGTAGCGTGCTGCCAGTCGATAGCCTCGGTCACCAGGGGAACCGTGTCAGGGCGACGACCACCGAACAGGATTGCATCCACCGGTACGCCCTGAGGGTCATTGAATTCTGGCGCAGCTACCGGGCATTGCTCAATCGGGACGCAGTATCGAGAGTTCGGGTGTGAGGACAGGGAATCCCCCTCTGGGGTCCAGTCCTTACCAGTCCAGTCGATCAGATGATCTGGTGTACTCTCCAAGCCTTCCCACCAGACATCACCATCATCGGTCAGGCCCACGTTGGTAAATAGGCTGTTGCCCGGTTCCATCGTCTTCATAGCGTTGGGGTTGGACTTGTAATTCGTCCCTGGGGCGACGCCGAAGAATCCGTTCTCTGGGTTCACGGCATAGAGGCGACCATCCTCACCGAAACGCAGCCATGCGATGTCGTCACCAATGACTTCAGCTTTCCAGCCCGGAATGGTCGGCTGGATCATGGCGAGGTTGGTCTTACCGCACTGCGACGGGAATGCTGCGCAGATGTGGTAGGCCTTTCCTTCTGGTGATATTAGCTTCAGGATGAGCATGTGCTCAGCCATCCAACCTTCGTCTTTACCCATGACAGAGGCAATACGCAGGGCGTAACATTTCTTCGCCAAGATCGCGTTTCCGCCGTAGCCAGACCCGTACGACCAGATCTCACGGTCCTCAGGGAACTGCGTAATATACTTGGTTTCATTGCAGGGCCACGTCGAATCCTCGTGACCGGGTTCTAGCGGTGCGCCAACTGAGTGCAGCCCCTTCACAAAGGGGCCGTCACCAATCTTGTCCAGCGCTTCTTTACCCATGCGAGTCATGATCCGCATCGACATCACAACATACTCGGAGTCGGTCAACTCAATACCGAGCTTAGGGTCGGTATCGGTTATCGGGCCCATGCAGAACGGAACCACATACATGGTCCGACCTTTCATTGAACCCCTGTAGTGCTCCGACATCTCGGCGCGCATGTCCTGGGGATCACGCCAGTGATTGGTCGGGCCAGCGCCATCTTCAGTGCGAGAACAAATAAACGTCCGAGACTCAACACGAGCCACATCGGCGGGATCAGACGATGCTAAATATGAATTAGGGCGCTTGTCTTCATTGAGCTTCACCAACGTCCCTTTTTTGACAAGATCCTCTGCGAAGGCTTCCCATTCTTCATCCGAGCCATCACAGAAAACAACCTTGTCTGGTTGGCATAGCTCAGCACACTCGGCGATCCAGTTGAGCATATCTTGGTTTGTCGTCGGGGCGCTACCGTCAAGCCCCGGAATCGTCGCTGTTGACATAGGATCGTCTCCTCACATCGATATACAACACCAGGCGCGCCACACGATCAGTGTGACGCTCCCGGCTTCTGGTAACACTGTAACTGGAAGTGGAAAGAATAAGGCTGTCTTTACCCCAATTTGTGTAGCGACGAATTTCACAGTGTGGGGGATACTTTATCCTTGTTCAATCACCCCCAATTTCCACGCTCAAGGCATTCCCACCGCCCTCTCGTCCACGCCTCCACACATTGATGCGGCCTCGATGAATCCCGGTGTGCCACCACCGCGTCGCGATCCTTCGACGCCTCACCCGCATCACCCCGTTTGTGATTTTTCTCACCACCAGGGTGTGCCCCCATGTCCCCACTAAGCAACCGACGCGACATCTCGTAACCAGAGCGATGGCCATGACCATTGCCAGTATCACCGTTCCCATCACCCCCACGATGATGGTCACGATCCTCGTCATCACTGGAATCCATCGCCCATGAGGCATATCCACCGTCAAACCGCACGGTCGTCACCCGGTCAACCATGCCATCACCATCCGAGTCGGTATATACCGTCAAACCGTGATCATCAGACAGTGTCACTGAATCACTCGCACCATCACCATCCGCATCCAGGCGCGCATCCCCCAGGTCATAAAAATTTCCTTCTAACGACAACGTCAGCCCCGACACGCCAGGCAACCCCTGATGGCAATCCGTCAAACCACACAGGACAGACGCTGATGGCTCACTCGCAAAGGAGCTATCCCACAGTCCATCTAACTGCCCACTGTCATCAAAGAATAACCCGTCGGACATCTTTATCCCCTCCTCCGCCTCTCATCAACAGCAGTGCTATCGCCTCATCCGTCGAGATGACACCATCTCCGCATGAGCCAACGCCTCCTGCAACGCAACCGTTCGCAATCCGCCTGAACGCAAACGCCTCACACGATTTTCCTCAGCGTGGCTCATGACCTGACGCGCATGATCAACCCACTGATCTCGCGCCAACGACAGCGCTTCAGCACCACCTACCCGCCGGAAATTGTTCTGAAGTTGTTGATGCCGCATATAACTGACGGCGACCGCACATAACAGGCCAAATGCAATACCCAGACTGATAGATACTCCAAACGCTGTCCCCGTCAGTGGCATTACCACCATTCGAGCAACACCCAAACCTAAACTAATACCGAGAGAGATAATCAAGATTCGTTCCGCCAAACTTGCTGCTGGAGGATCAAAAGGCACATCGATATACGGCACTGGTTCAGTACCATCAGGCCGATTTTCATTCAACTGATCAGTGGCAGCATCAATAATCTCTGGGAGTTCTTGTGGGTCAAGGCAGGACCGCCACTCGGACGACGCCGATCGGTATGCATCCTGAATAGCACGATCCATCGTTGCCCGAGAATTTTGATTGATGACAGCCATGCTGTCCCGCCGCTGTTTTTCCTCCGCATGAAGCCAATTTCGCAGCGTATTCGATGGGAGCAACGCATGCGGCGAAACATCATAAGTCATTTTTGTTTCGGGTACGCGAACGACACCAATATCAGACAATACCGCTGTCGCAGCCGCACTCGGAGTCGATACATTCTCTCCCCGAGTGTGCTCGTCGCCAGAGAGTTCCCTGTCGTATCTCGACGCCGCGTCCCCGTTGTCACGGGTAGCTGACGTCGATAGAGCTGTCAATTCCTGTGCACACGCCTGACATGCTGCCATCAATTCATAGTCGGAATAGACAATGGGGACGCCGTCCCAATCACGAGGCAGCATCTCACCGCATGCAGCACGGTGCTCATCATGTGCAAAACTCGGAGACAAATTCCCATCCGGGGACGACACAATCACGACATGGCTCACCGCCCGACGGATCGCGTCGACAACTCGCTGATCTTTATCAGGAATGATTTGCCCAGATGCCGGAGGGATCACGGCGATGACAACATCAGGCTGAACTTCTGGGCCCGCAGCCACAGCAACGTGCCACGATACCGAGCTAGAATCACCGACGGTCCCGCTCCTCACCGCTGCCTCCACCACACCGGCGATCCGAGGAAGCCCAATCACACCCGGGCCAATGATACTGACCACGTACTGGGGTTTATCGTGCCCATACCCCCCACCGGACGACGTGGACGCCATACCCCATGATGGCTGGCGAGACATCGAGGGCCCACTCATGCACCATCACCCACCTGCATATCAATGACCTCTTGTATCCGATCACGCATCGCAGGATCCACTGCCGCGCTCTGCTCCAACGCAGCGCGAACCGAGGCAAGGTCCCCCACATTATTCACCGCTTCATCAAAAAAATGTCGAGCCTCACAGTTGCTATGTGGATACGACATTTGAATGAAACGGATTAACGACGCGACAGACCTATCTGATTGCATGGCATCCCCCTGATTCACGTGCCACCGCCGCACCGCAGCGCGGCTTATCCGGCAACATAGTGCGACCATATTATGACCAGGATCCGTACGAGGGGCAACCCCTCATGCCACACGACGTAAAAATTCCGAGACATCACAGCCGAAAGATTGATTAAAGTTAGACCCCCCTGGCAAAATAGCCCCGGTGTCCACGAATCTTGAACACCCTATTGGTGAGCTCCCCCACGGTCGACCCCAACAAACCATTGTTGATGATGGTCGCGACTACCCCCGATTAGGAACGGTGAGCTTCCGGCGGGGAACATTAACCCCTCGTCAACAAGAACTGTGGGACGAGAAATGGCCAACCTACGGCCGCATCCTTGATGATGATGTCATCTCCGTCGAAGACTGGTTTCACCGTCCTGGCCCAACGATCCTAGAAATCGGATCCGGAACCGGTACCTCAACCGTAGCCATGGCGCCCCATGAGCCCAACGCCAACATCATTGCCGTCGACTTATATAAACCTGGCCTCGCTAAGCTGCTCGGTGCGTTCATCCGGGAAGAGATCGAGAACATCCGCATGATTCGCGGTGACGGTGTTGAGGTCCTTCACCGCATGATCCCCCCTGCGTCACTCGCAGGGGTACGCATTTTCTTTCCTGACCCCTGGCCCAAAGCCCGCCATCATAAGCGCCGCATCATCCAGTCAGGGACTCTGCACCTTATCGCCTCGCGTCTTCGACCCGGCGGTGTTGTGCACGTCGCCACTGACCATGCTGGCTACGCGGAATGGATTGACGAACGCGTCAACGTCGAACCTGATCTCGAGTACATGGGTTGGCCGTGGGATGAGGCCCCTATTTTGACCGACCGCCAGCTCACCACCAAGTTTGAAAACCGTGGGCTCAAAATGGACCACACCATCAGGGAATACTTGTGGAGGCGGAAGTGACACATCACGCACATACCCCGTCCCGAGGCCATTCGTACTCAACAGTGCCCGACGTCACCCCCTCCGCGCTTCTCATCTGGGATGCCCCCAATATCGACATGGGCCTGGGCTCAATCATCGGTGGACGGCCTGGCTCCTCCTATCGCCCTCGGTTCGATGCCCTAGGCCAATGGCTGATCCGAGAAACAGACAAGCTTGGTGCCGCACGCGCTGAGAATATCGAGCCAGAAGCGACCGTTTTCACCAACATCATGCCCGGATCTGCGGACTCTATTCGCCCGTGGATCGACGCGCTCCGTAATGTTGGCTTCGCGGTGTTCGCGAAGCCAAAACTTTTCGAGGACACTGATGTTGACCCGGATATGCTGGCACACATCAACCGCCGGTATGACGAAGGGGTCTTACGGTCGGTCTATGTCGCCAGCGCTGACGGGCGAAATTTCCAGCCACGGTTAGAAGAGCTTGCCGCCGACGGTATCGACGTTGCCGTGCTCGGATTTTACGAACACGCCACGTGGGCCGTGATGAGCGAGACGATCCGGTTTATCGATCTCGAAGATGTCCCTGATGTCTTCGCAAATCCACTCCCGCGGGTCAACCTCGACCGCCTCCCCGACGAGGGCGCGTGGTTGCAGCCTTACCGTTCCCTCCGCTCGGTGAAGCCTTCATCATGACGGCTGAGCACGAGAGGGCTGATGCGCTGCCCATGGGAACCACTGTCTCGCCGGACGTCCGAGCTTCACAATGGTCCCACGCCTCTGGGCGTCGTGGGTGTCAATCTCGTCCACGGGGGCGGCTAGCCATTACACTCTTGCATCACCCTCTTGTGCGGGTTATTTTCTTCGTCGTTGTCGCAGCCGCCGTCACTCTTGCTGTGAGGGGAAGCGTCGACTTCGTTTCACAAGGTCTCACCTCCATCGCATCAGCACGTCCACCCTGGATTATCGTCGGCATTATTGTCATCTCTGTGTCCATACTGGCGATGGGCGAATTCATGTACGTTCTTTTGCGCAGTGCTGGGGTTTCATGCACACGATCCAGTGTGTATGCGCTCACTCTGACATCAAACTCTATCTCTGCGACGTTTCCCGGTGGCCCTGCTATCTCAGTAGCAATGATCTTCCGTGAGCAGCATAAATGGGGAGCATCCTCTGTCATCGCCAGTTGGTACATGGTCATTTCAGGGGTCATCGCATCAGGGGTACTTGCGCTCTACGGCCTCACCGCGTTCTGTTTCTTAGACGCACACGTTAATCCGTGGACTCTGGTGGTCTCTCTCGCTGCCGTTGTTGTCGTCGTGTTCGTGGTGAAATGGCTAGCATCACATGTCTCCCTGGTGGAGGATATTACTGTCAAGATCCGCCGCCGGATCAACCACTACCGGGGACAACCGGGCGACCACGGGGTGGAGACCACTCGTGACAACATCACCACGTTGAAGAGCGTTGATCTTCCTTTCCCTAAGCTCGTGGTGGCCGCTTTGTGGTCAGCGGTTAACTGGGGTGCAGATTGTCTCTGCCTCCTTATGTGCTTGTGGGCTGTGGGTGCACATCCGAGCATCGCATCGGTGGTATTGGCTTTCGTCACTGCCAAGATTGTAGGTACAGCCCAGGTCACGCCAGGTGGATTGGGCCCCGTTGAAGCAGCGATCGTTGGCACGCTGGTGGCAACTGGTTTGCCGTCTGCGACGGCCTTGGCTGCGACGGTTATCTTCCGGATGATCTCATTCATCCTGTTAGCGGCGGTCGGTTGGGTAGTCTTTTTTATCCAATATGCTGGGCCAAAACGCGCGATGATGCTCGAACGGTCATGATTTAAGTAACAAACGTCTACAGGAAACAACGATTGGAGCCCATCATGTCAACATCCATCAATACCGGGTCTGTCCCCTATGGCCCGGAAACTTCCACAGACACGCCAGCGGGGGAAGCGGAGGCTGCATCAACCGTCGCATCGGTTACTCAGGGCACCAGCAATGGGGGTGCTCCCGGTCTGCAGGTCAGCTACGTACAAGCAGTGATCATGGACATCGTCGCAGTTCTACTCTTCGCACTGTTCGCACGCATTGCGCATAACTCACCGGAGCTGCCGTTCACGTGGGGTGGGGTCGTGGCTACTGCGTGGCCGTTCGTCCTCGGTGCAGCAGCCGGGTTCGGGGGCATGGCGATTCTCCACAAGCCTGCTGGAACTGTGAAGCCGTTCGGGATGACCGTATGGATTCTGGCTGTCGTTGTTGGGCTGACGATCTGGGGGATTCACCACAATACATTTCCGCATTGGTCATTCATGATTGTCGCAACAGTAGTGTCGGCGTTGTTTATTCTTGGATGGCGAGGGCTTACGCGTTTTTCCGCGTCACGGACACGCAAACGGCGTGAGCGTCGACAAGCGCTGATTGATGCCGAAGAAGTATCGAAAAACACAAGTAGATAGTAGTTTGGTGCGGGGTTTTCAACGACATGGTGCATGTCTTTGGGTGGGGCGAATGCGACGTTATGTGTGACGAGCACTTGTGGAATGCTTCAATAGCCGTATGTCAAAAACCGACTCGGGCCCGAGTTCTACTCTGATGGGCCGAGAGCAGACCGTCACGAGAACATTTTTCGGCCACCCGTGGGGATTGGCGAATCTCTTCGGCGTTGAAATGTGGGAGCGCTTCAGTTTCTACGGGTTGCAAGGTCTTGTTCTCTTTTACCTCTATTACAGCAGCGACGATGGTGGCTTGGGTCTGTCGGAAAGTGTGGCGACCTCGATCGTTGGTGCTTACGGTGGAGCGGTTTTTCTTTCCTCTATCGCTGGTGCATGGATTTCTGATCGTGTTTTCGGTGCGGAGAAAACACTGGTCTATTCAGCGGTGATGATCATGGTGGGGCACTTATCGCTTGCGCTTGTACCTGGGTTCACAGGGTTGATTGTTGGCCTTGTGTTGATTGCTGCAGGGTCGGGAGCGTTAAAGACTGCAAACTCTGCGCTGGTGGGGGCACTGTACCATGAGCAAGATCCTAAGCGCGACGGTGGGTTCTCGTTGTTCTATATGGGTGTGAACATCGGTGCCTTGATTGGTCCTTTGGTAACGGGTGTGTTGTGGAAGGATATGGGGTTTCACTGGGGTTTCGGTGTTGCTGCAGCGGGAATGGCTTTGGGACTATTCCAATACATTCTCATGAGGAAAAGTACGCTGGAGAATGCTGGTGCACACGCTCCCAACCCGTTGCCTTCCGACGGGCGCGGGAAGGCTTGGGTCGGGGCCGTCACTCTGGTTATCGTCGTTGTGGGTATTTCGCTTCTGATTCCAGCGTCCCACCTGTCGACATGTGCTGCGGTCATCGCTGTTGTCGCTGCGGTCTACTTTTGGCAGGATATGTACCGCTCGTCGTTGGTGACTCGGACTGAAAAGAATCGGCTTCTTGGTTTTGTTCCGATGTTTGTTGCTGCGTGTGTGTTCTGGTCGATCTATCAGCAGCAGTTCACCATGGTTGCGCTGTATGCGGATAAGAAACTGAATTTGAGCTGGGGCTTCATGGATACTCCGGCATCATGGGTTCAATCGATTAATCCGATTTTTATTGTTCTTTTGGCTCCTGTGTTTACGTTTATGTGGGATCGTTTGGGGGTACGGCAGCCGTCGACTCCAGTGAAGTTTGGTATGGCGGCGATGTTGTTGGGTTGTGGTTTAGTGCCGTTCTTGTTCTTTGTGGGGTATGCCGATCACACCACGCCTTATTACATGATTGTTGTGGTTTTATTCCTGTTTACTCTGTCAGAGCTGTTGATCTCGCCGGTTGGGTTGTCTATGGCTACTAGGCTTGCTCCACGCGCGTATCCAGCGCGGATGGTAGCTATGTGGAATCTTACGGTGGCGGTGGGGACTGCGCTAGCTGGGACGTTGGCTGGTTTCTATAACCCCAATTCGACGGATGATTCCACGATGTATTTTGTCGCAATGATCGGTGCATGTGTCGCAAGTGGGCTGGTGATTGTGGCTGTTGCTTTGCCTATTGTGAAGCTGTTTGACGGGGTGAAATAGCGTCGAGATTGGCGTGCGCCGCGGCGATCTTTTCACCGCGGCGGTCATCACTTTGTGGTGATGTGATTCTGTGCACGATCACTTAATAGTGCACAGAGATGTTTTATGCATATAAGTAGGGGGCAATGGCGTCGTCGCCGCAGGAGCTGGAGGTTCCCAGGCTGTCGAAACCGCAGTCGCTGCCGCCGTAGATCGAGTCACCGAAGCCGGTACCGCAATCACTGCCACCGGTACCGCAATCACTGCCACCAGTACCGCAGTCACCGCCACCGAAGACCGAGTCACCGAAGCCGGTACCGCAATCACTGCCACCGGTACCGCAGTCACCGCCGCCAACGCCACAGTCACCACCACCAGAGGTCGAACCACCACCGATACCACCGGAAATCAAATCACCGATGCCACCACCAATGGCACCACCGATGCCACCACCGGTACCGCAGTCACCGCCGCCAACGCCACAGTCACCACCACCAGAGGTCGAACCACCACCGATACCACCGGA
>NZ_JBAHVL010000005.1:0-184800 GCF_037464985.1 Corynebacterium sp. PCR 32 | reverse complement strand
CCTCCACCAACTACGCGGCGACATGGGCCCCCTCACCCCACCAGTGATCACCAAACAACTCCGCAACAACAACTAACGAATCACCGGTATGCCCGAAGATACCCCCGGGGTGTGCGGGGGCATGTTGCGCGGTCGAGCTTCTGCCGAGAGATACCTTGTGACATCACACCACGACTAAGAATCATCAAAGCCTGACCAGTGGAAACAAAATTCCCACTGGTCAGTCAACAACTACCGAAAATCAGCAGTCGTAGTACATTTCGAACTCTTGCGGGGTCGGGCGCAACCGAACCGGTGAGATCTCGTTGTCAAATTTGTACGTGATGTAGGTATCCAACAGGTCTTCTGTGAAGACATCACCCTCAGTGAGGAAGTCATGGTCCCGCTCCAGAGAGGCGAGCGCCGCCTCGAGGCTTGTCGGAGCCTGAGGAATGTCAGCAGCTTCCTCCGGGGGCAGCTCGTAGAGATCCTTGTCCACAGGAGCGTGGGGCTCAATACGGTTCTTAATACCGTCCAATCCAGCCATCATCATGGCAGCAAAGCCGAAGTACGGGTTGCCTGTGGGGTCCGGAGCGCGGAACTCAATGCGCTTCGCCTTCGGATTAGAACCAGAAATCGGAATTCGGATCGCAGCCGAACGATTACGCTGCGAATACACCAGGTTAATCGGAGCTTCAAAACCCGGAACCAAACGATGATAAGAGTTCAACGTCGGGTTCGTGAACGCCAACACCGAACCAGCATGCTTCAGGATGCCACCAATATAGTAGCGGGCAATATCAGACAACCCACCGTAGCCAGCCTCATCGTAGAAAAGTGGGGACCCATCCTTCCACAACGACTGGTGCGCATGCATACCAGAACCATTATCACCAGCCAATGGCTTAGCCATGAATGTAGCGGACTTACCCTGCTCCCACGCCGTGTTCTTGATGATGTACTTGAACGTCTGAAGATCATCGGCCGCATGAAGAAGGGTGTTGAATTTGTAATTGATCTCCTGCTGGCCACCACTACCGACCTCGTGGTGAGCACGCTCAAGCTCAAACCCAGCTTCCTTGAGATACCGGCACATATCATCCCGAAGATCTTGGCAATGGTCGTACGGGGCAACGGGGAAGTACCCGCCCTTAACGCGAGTCTTATAGCCGAGGTTCTCGGAACCATCAACCTCCCCCTCAGCACCCCGGTTCCACCAGCCTTCAATCGAATCAACCTCGTAGAACCCGTTGTTGATGTCTGTGCTATATCGAACAGAATCGAACAGGTAAAACTCGGCCTCAGCACCAAAGAAACACGTATCTGCGATACCCGTCGACGCCAAGTATTCTTCAGCCTTCCGGGCAACGTTGCGCGGATCACGGGAGAATGCTTCGCCCGTGAGAGGATCGTGAACAAAAAACTTCATGTTCAACGTCTTAGCCCGACGGAATGGATCAACATGAGCTGTCGCCAAATCCGGCATCAGGGCCATGTCAGATTCATCAATAGTCGTGAAACCACGGACAGAGGAACCGTCAAACGCGAGGCCCTCGTTGATAACGCCTTCATCGAAAGCATCGGCTGGGATAGTGAAGTGCTGTTCAATGCCGGGCACATCCGTGAACCGGATGTCGACGAATTCAATATCATTATCCTTGATGTACGTGGTGACATCGTCAGCATTAGTGAAAGCCACTGTGACTCCTCGCAGATTTCTCTCGACCGGTCGGGAATATCGGTAAATGGCCGAGCATTATTCTTCACTCTAAAGTACAGGTGTTGCTCGAGGAATAAAGCTATGTTTCGTAAATGTTACGTATTTTTTGTGGACCATTGTGCCCACAAACGAGGGTACGAGCACGACCACAACCCCGAGACCGGCCAAACATTATTGACCCCACGCAACAGGTAAAATAGGGGCCATGGCAAAGGATCGGGCACAAGGCCGCACACAGGATCGAACATCACACCGCGCTAATTGGCTAGAGGGGCCACAAATTCCCGGTGAGAACGATGGCCTCACACCATCGAAATGGCCAGGTGAAAAACTTGGCCTGGCCAAGACAGGCGCAGGATCCCAAGCGTCAATCATGCGGCGATGTGGAGGAGTGGCCCTTGACTGGCTTGTCTCTATGGCCATCACCGGAATTCTCTTTTACCTTGTCCCCCCAGCGACCAAGCATGGAACCAACACCGAACTCGTGTGGGGCAATTTTACGGCGACCACGAACCTTATGGTGTTCGTGGTCGTGGGCATCGTATCCGTCTGGCTGTTCGCCCGTACCCCCGGCCAATTCATGGTGGGAATGGGCGTTGCTCGCATCGACAACAAGAACGCCCGTGTTGGCCTCTGGCGGGCCGCCGTTCGCACCATCCTCGCCGCATTTATTCTTCCAGCAGCGATCTGTGACTCCGACCTTCGCGGGATGCACGACCGGGCCACCGGAACCGCGGTCATCCGCACCTAGCATGCCAACTAGTGCTTATTCCGCTGAGCTGCTCTCCGAGCCCGGCGGTTCATTCCTTTTTGCACCTTAGCCTGGTTCGGAATCGGCCCCTTCGGCATCCCCATATTCCCGCGAATATTGTCAAGAGATTCAATACGGCTAGCCAACGACGCCACCTCTGTTTTCTTAACATTTCGCGGCAGCCTCATAAGATGACGCTGCAACTTCTTAATCGGGACCTCGTCGTCACCATCACCAGCAAAAACTTCGTAGATCGGAGTATCGCCAACGATGCGGGCCAAACGCTTACGCTCTTTGCCCACCATCGGCTTAAGCCGCTGCCGGTTACCCTCACCAACGAGAACGACACCCGGAATTCCGACCACACGATGAACAAGGTCCATATGGTTATTCACCTGGACACCTTGCTTGGTCACCCACTTCATCCCAACGCCGTCACGCATATTGTCCAGCGCCCAGCCCGCAGCACCAGTCTGCCCCGACGCACGCTGATAAACAGAATTCTGTAAACGCCGGCTGAAAACGAGCATCGCAAGCGTCGCCCCAAGGACAAGACCGAGGACAAGCCACAACCACTTGTTGCCCCATACGAAGCCAAGCAGGAAAAGCAGGATAGCCGGCAGAAGAAGCGCCAGCAGCATAAATGGAATGAGCTTGTTGTCCTGCTTGCGCTGGATAGTAAAAGCCTGCCACATCTGGCTGCGCGTCTGCTTACGTTGCGCCCGTTTAGCAGAGCGCTCGGCTTTCTTCTCTTCCTTTGCGCGGTCGTTCTTCGCCATACCCACCAGAATAGGCGATGGTCGACCGCCAGATGGAATCAGCAAGCGCTAACGCGCGCCCACCGGTGTCTCACGGCTAGCACCATATTTCAACAATAGGGTGGAAGCCTCTTGCGCCGCCGTCTCATCGATCCCCTCTCCCAGGTGACGGAGATGGGCGGGAAGCTCTTCGCCGCGCGCCTTAATCGCCTGTGCATACAACCGGCCAGCACGATACGACGACCGCACCAACGGACCCGCCATCACCGCAGCAAAACCAAGCTCATGCCCATACTCGCGGTACATGACGAACTCCTCAGGCTTCACCCACCGTTCAATAGGATGAAACAGGCTAGAGGGGCGCAGATACTGCGTCACCGTCAGAATGTCGCACCCAGCATCATGGAGATCACGCATAGCCGACTTCACTTCGTCGACAGACTCACCCATACCGAGAATCAAATTCGACTTCGTCACCAACCCAAAGTCCCGCGCCTGACGGATCACATCCAAACTCCGCTCATAACGGAACGCAGGGCGAATACGCTTGAAAATCCGAGGAACAGTTTCCACATTATGCGCAAACACTTCCGGGCGGGCTTCAAACACCATCTGGAGAAGATCAGGCTTACCGGAGAAGTCAGGCGTCAGATTTTCGACACCAGTATTCGGGTTGAGCTCGTGGATCTTCCGAACAACCTCGGCATACAACCACGCGCCTTCGTCGGGAAGATCATCACGGGTCACACCTGTGATCGTCGAATACCGCAGCCCCATTTCACGAACATTTTCGGCGACACGCCGAGGCTCATCACGATCCAGCTCCGCCGGGCGGCCAGATTTAATGTCACAAAAGTCGCAGCGTCGGGAACACGTATCGCCACCAATGAGGAAGGTCGCTTCCCGATCCTCCCAGCATTCGTGGATATTCGGACACCCAGCCTCCTGGCAGACGGTGTGCAAACCAGCGCCTTTGACACGTTTCTTCATGTCACGGAATTCGGGCCCCATGGTTGCGGTCGTCCGAATCCATCGCGGTTTCGCTTCAATAGGGGTCTGGGCGTTTCGTGCTTCGATGCGGAGTAGTCGCCGTCCATTCGGTGCAACTGCCATGTGTTCTACCTTATTATCGGGTTAATCGTCGTGCACATACTACTGAACTTTGATGCGTTTATGCCCATCGCCCGGAATAGTACTATCCGTCAGTGGTTGGGTCCCGTCAAGCGCTGCGATAAGAGAGTCACGCACAAGGTCGAGAACATCACGCGGGCTGACATCGCGACCGAGTTCCTCGGTTAGCGTTGTGACACCGGCGTCACTGATCCCACACGGGATCATGTGACGATAAGGCTCCAACGAATTATCGCAGTTCAATGCAAAACCATGCATAGTAACCCCTCGGGTAATTCGCAGCCCAATGGCGGCAATTTTCCGTTCGGGCCGGAGCTCACCGCCTACCACCTCAGTGGGAAGCCACACTCCAGATCGTCCCTCAACACGCCCTGCACTGGTGACCCCAAGCATATGGCACACCCTAATGAGCGCTTCCTCCAACCGCCGGACATAGTCAACAACATCGAGAGGCTGCGCCAACCGAATGATCGGGTACCCCACCAGCTGCCCCGGGCCATGCCAGGTAATGCGCCCGCCACGATCAATTCGAACCAGCGGCGTCTCGTCATCATCGGGAAGATCTTCTGGTTGTGTTCGTTTCCCCGCCGTGTAGGTGGCAGGGTGTTCAAGGAATAACAACCTATCGATGCCCTGATCCGGCTCACCCTCCGCGGTGGCCGCTGCGCGAGCACGCTGCTCCGCATAGTCAGCTTGGCGGTGCCACATTTCCATGTAATCCACGTGCCCAAGCCATTGAATGTCGTAGTCCGTGTCGACAGCTCGGATGGATCCGTGTTGATACCCCATGGTATTGATCGTACGCGTGAGGCCGGCCCGGAGAGGGGCCGGCCACGGGAAAGCACCGGACTAGCCGGTGGGCTCAACCTTCACCACATGCGTGCCGAACATGCTAAGCCGAGGCGATCGCGGTTAGAGGTTAAGATCACCAGCAAAGTTGGCGGTCTCCAGGCGATCGCGAACGGTTGTCATGAATCGTCCAGCATCCGCACCATCGACGATCTGATGATCATAGGTGAGGGGCAACAACACAACCTGGCGGATAGCGATTGCCTCTACACCACCAGGCACAGTGATGACAGAAGGACGCTTGACGATCGCACCAGTGCCCATCATGGCGGCCTGCGGCGGAACCAAAATCGGCGTGTCGGTCAGTGCGCCTTCCGACCCAATGTTCGTGATGGTGAACGTGCCGCCCGTCAGGTCATGGGGCTTCAGCTTGTTGGTGCGAGCACGTGCAGCGATGTCAGCAATAGCTGCGGCCAGCTCCGGTAGCGTCATATCCTGTGCGTCATGAATGACAGGGGAGAGCAACCCAGCTTCGGTATCGACAGCGATACCGAGGTTGACCTTGTCATGGTAGGTCATTTCCTTGGTCTCAGCGTTGTAGGACGCGTTGACGTTCGGATGGGAAATAAGCGCCTCAACAACAGCCTTCGCGAAGAACGGAAGGTACGTGAGGTTGACACCGTATTTGTCTGCAAACGCTGGTTTTGATGCCGTACGCAGAGCTGCCACGTCAGTCATATCGACTTCGTGAACCTGTGTCAGCTGCGCCGATGAATGGAGTGACTCGAGAGTCTTCGATGCCGTCAGCGAGCGGATACGGTTGACCTTTTGTGTCGTACCAATCAGCTTGGCCTTCTCGGGGTCAACACGCTTAGTCGACCATGCTGCACGAGGGCCATCCTCGGCAGCCTTCCCAGGACCCTCATGTGTCGACGAGACTCCAGTATCCGTTGACGTTTGGGCGGCAGCGAGAACGTCCTGTTTGCGGATACGTCCGCCCACACCGGTGCCCTCAACTGTCGTGAGATCGACACCATGCTTGTCGGCGAGCTTACGAACCAGTGGCGTCACATACGGAAGCTTCCCACCATTGTTCACCATGGTCGATGGGCGGGTTGCAGGCTCGTCCTGCTGAGCGGGAGTGGACGTCGAGGTCTCGGAGGGTGTCGTCTCGGAGCTGGCGGCATCGGAAGACGTGCTCTCAGACGCTGCGCTTGCCTCAGATGCATTCTCGCTAGCTGATTCGTTGTGCACAGCATCGTCAGCAGAGGAATCAGAGGAGCCACGTGATACCGCACTGGGGTCACCAATGCGGGCGATGACCGCGCCAACATCCACAGTGTCATCTTCCTCGGCCACGATGTCGATGAGAGTGCCAGCAACCGGGGATGGAATTTCGGTATCAACCTTGTCTGTCGACACCTCCAACAACGGCTCATCAACCTCGACGGTGTCTCCCACGTTCTTCAGCCACTGAGTAATGGTGCCCTCGGTGACGGATTCGCCAAGCTCAGGCATCTCAACATCTGTCGCGCCATCAGTGTCAGAACTGCCGGCTGGTGTCTTGTCTTCTGCGGAGCTGGCCTCGGTCTTCTCATCGTCGTCAGCCGGACTTTCCGCTTCAGACTCAGAAGCTGCAGACGTGTCATTATCCCCAGAGTCTGAGTTGCTGTCGTCGGCGGGCTCGTCGCCCTCATCGCCGATTTCAGCGATGATCGCGCCAACCTCAACAGTTTCGTCTTCGTTGGCAATAATTTTTGTCAAAACACCGGCGACGGGCGAAGGAATCTCGGTATCGACCTTATCTGTCGACACCTCCAACAACGGCTCATCAACCTCGACAGTATCACCCACACTCTTAAGCCAGGTGGTGACTGTGCCTTCGGTGACAGATTCGCCAAGTTCGGGCATCTCAACAGAGAACGCCATGGTGGAAGTCTCCTCTAAAATAAACGATGGTTTAGAAGTCAACGCAGATCTATGACGCTGATCGCTGACGATGTCATGAGGATCTGAATGCGGCATGACTATACGTGCATCAACAATACCGTGGCTATCAACAAGACGCGCCCCCGCGGTCTAATTCTAGATAAACGTACCTGGATATGGGGGAGGAGGCTACCATAGGGAACGTGACTGATCAGACCATAACCATAGAAAAAAACCCGCATCCGACATCGCCCGAAACCATAGCCACGATCCTGAAAAATCCTGGCTTCGGGACCCACTTTACCGACCACATGGTGATCATCGATTGGAACAAACAGAAAGGGTGGCATGATCCCCGCGTTGTTCCCTATGGGCCCATCACATTAGACCCCGCAACCACCTTATTCCACTATGGGCAGGAAATTTTTGAAGGTCTGAAGGCATATCGGCAGCCAGATGGTTCTATCGTAACATTTCGACCAGAACAGAACTGTCGACGCATGCAACACTCTGCCGAACGTCTTGCGATGCCGCCGCTGCCGGAGAACCTCTTTTTGGATTCCTTACGGCAATTGGTAGATATCGACTCTGCTTGGGTTCCTCAGGCCGGCAGTGAAGCTGCCTTATACCTGCGTCCATTTATGATCGCGACAGAAAAGGGTCTGGGGGTTCACCCCTCTTCGACCTACCGTTTCTACATTATTGCCTCGCCAGCTGGATCGTATTTTCGTGGTGGCATCAAGCCTGTCACGGTGTGGCTATGCGAAGACTATGTTCGTGCTTGCCCTGGGGGTACCGGCTCGGCAAAGTTTGGAGGCAACTACGCCGCATCATTAGCAGCTCAGTCCCAAGCGGAAGAAAACGGCTGCGATCAAGTGGTGTGGCTCGACGCCTTGGAACGTACCTACGTTGAAGAGATGGGGGGTATGAACCTCGCCTTCATCATGGGTAAAGGTGCCGACGCAACACTAGTGACGCCAGCATTGTCAGGATCATTGCTGCCTGGCATTACTCGTGACTCACTGCTCACGCTCGCGGAGGACCGTGGAATGGCAGTGGAAGAACGCGCAATCTCAACTACCGAATGGCGAGAAGCGGCACAAACTGGGGTCATGAGTGAAGCGTTCGCGTGCGGAACCGCTGCGGTGATTACCCCGGTTGGGACAGTGAGATCCAACGACGGGGATTTTATCATCAATGGAGGGGAAGCTGGCCCTATTTCCATGGAACTTCGACAGGTCCTGACCGGTATTCAACACGGGACGATTGAAGATTCCCACGGTTGGCTCTACACATTGGTGAAATAAACACTGAATGCCACGGGTGAGTATTCCCGTTAGCACCGACAGGCGTCCTCATTGTGATGCGGCAACCGTCGTAGCGACCACTAAGAAGAATATCTCAGGTATTGACTAATATGAATGAAGCCTCTACAAACCGGCACCTTGCGATTATCCTTTTCGATCAGTTTGAGGTTCTTGACGTCTTCGGTCCCGCGGAATTATTCGGTCTAATCCCAGATGTTCGCATAGACTACGTAGGACCAAATCTTGAACCAGTTAAGGCTAATCCGGGCGCCTCCGTCGTTCCGACCGCGGCTTACGTCGATATTACCGATCCTGATATTATTCTAGTTCCGGGTGGCAAGGGGACACGAACATTAGTGGGCGACAAGCAGTTCTTAAGGTGGCTTGAGCAAACAGGGAACAAAGCACAACTGGTCTGTTCGGTATGTACGGGTTCTGCGGTCTTAGCAGCGGCTGGGTTGCTCGAAGGATATAGAGCCACAAGCAACAAGTACAGCTTCTCATGGGCCAGTACCTTCGGTAAGAATGTAGTCTGGGAAGCAAAGTCCCGATGGGTAAGTGATCGAAATCGCTGGACGTCGTCTGGGGTTGCTGCGGGGATGGATATGGCTGCCGCGCTCATACGAGATCTTTTTGGAGAAGAATCCCATACAAGTGCGATTAAGCGGATAGAGTATGAACCACAAATGAATAGCTCAGAAGATTCTTTTGCTCCCGATCATGACCGGATTTAAGATATAAACTAGTGTCATTTCGATTATTCTATGTGTTTAGGGATCTGTTTTTAGGAAACCAATATCATATTTTAATATGAGTTCCCAAAAGGATTATTTTACTCTCTGAAGTAGTAGCTGCTGAGGGTAGTTTTCTTTAAAGGTGAACTGTATCACTTGTGGAGATATCTAGCTCAATAGATGGTCAGTCATCACCATCCGAGGAGGTTATGAGGCGAAAGTAGATCCTTTTTGAAAGATGTAGCCTTTCGTATTATGTAGCTCCTATTCTGCTATCTGGTTTGGTGTGTGATATGCATTGAGCATGGCAAACATGCTCGAGTTTGTCACCTTTACGAACATTTTAGGTGATTGGGCGGTACTTCGCGCAAGTGTGGGAAGTGGGTCGTCGATGTCCTTGTACACACCAAGGTTGGGCCTCGTGATTAGCACCGACAGGCGTCCTCGTTGCGATGTGGCGTGCTAACGTGCATCGTTGGCGATGGCCACAGTGCGGAGGATGTCTACGGCTGCGTTAACAATCATGAGTGCAACCATCGCCCCCGTTCCTTCGCCTAGGTGCATTCCAAGGTCAACAAGCGGGGTTAGTCCCAGTTCGCGAAGGGCAATGTCCTGTGATGGCTCGGTTCCACGATGGCCTGCAAGCCACCATTGTTTGGCGCCAGGAGCTAATCGTTCTGCGGCAAGGGCAGCTGCGCAGACGACAACTCCATCCACGATGACGGGAGTGCGGCGGGCTGCTGCTTGAGCAAGGAATCCAACCATCGCTGCAATATCCGGCGAACTGATGAGCTGAAGTACACTCGCGGTTTCGTCGTGAATGTTATGAACACGATACATCGCGTCACGGATAGCAGCTGTTTTACGTTTCCAGCCTTCGTCGTCGATTCCAGCGCCCCTGCCGACGGCGACGACTGGCTCCGTCCCAGTGAACGTGCCAATTAGTGCTGCCGCAGGGGTGGTATTTCCGACGCCAAGATCGCCAGCAATAAGTAGGTTTGCTCCGGCGTCGATCTCATGGTCGGCGATGTCGATTCCGACGTGAAGTGCTTGACGATAGTCATCGCGGGTCATCGCGTCTTCACAGTCAATCGACCCGCTACTATTTCGGACGTGTGTTGATGCGCCCGAGTCCCCGTTAAGGCTGACATCGACCACGCGAACTGTTGTCCCGGCACGCTGTGCGAGGGTGGTGATAACTGCGCTGCCGCCTTCGATATCTGATACCATCTGTGTGCTTGTGGTCTCGGAATGGCCGCTCACACCCCGTTTAGCGACACCATGATCTCCAGCGAACACCACTGTGGTTACGTGCTCAAGGGATGTGGGTGGGCACTGGCCCTGACATGCAGCAATCCAGCATCCGAGGTCCTCCAAACGTCCCAATGAGCCGGCTGGCTTAGTTGGCTGCGCATGTCGTTGGTGAGCTGTGGCATAGACATGGCTGTCCGGGGGAGAAATAGGGGGGAAAGAAGGATCGCGCACTGTTGCTTCTCTCTATGTAAGCGGGATGTTGCATTGGAGTCACCGTTGAGTTCCACGGGTCGACGTCACGTGATCTGTGACGGCGATGATGTGGATGGGGTGACACAGAATTAGTTGTGAAGGGACGGACCTTGCCAGCATTGCCCGGAGCTCGCCGTGATCCTCGGGCAAGACCGGGGTGTGTGTTGCTAGATACTGTCGCCTATGGCAACTTGTGGGCGTGGGGTACGGAATTTCCGCACCATGGAGGCTCGGGAGAAGGCGTAAAAACCCATTGACCAGCTGGACAAAGCAGTATCAGGATGGCGCTTGTGAACGAAACGAGCGACTCGGCGGCCTGATAAAACACCGTCTAGGATGATCAAGATTAAGAGAATCATGCCAGCTAGGGACAAGAGATTGTTCAGTAGGTAACTGCGTGTGGCTGTTGTGACGAACATGAGAATGAGCAGCGCAATAACGATTGGCATGAAAGTATTAGCGAATAGTCGGCGGGAATCCACCCAGTCACGAATGAGTCGTCGTTCTGGACCGCGGTCTCGCTCCAGTAGGTAGCGTTCGTCGCCACTCATCATGCGTTCACGGGTGTGTTCACGGTGTCGGGCACGTTCGTCGCGTTCTTTACGCTTGAGTTCTTTGTACTCTTCCTTGGTCATGGATTTTTTTAGCGCTTTGCGTTGTTCACGTGCTTCTGATGAGGTTTGGGGAGCTTTGTAGGCGGACTTGCGCACCCCTTTTTGCCGTTCGACCTCATTGCGTTTAGGCGTAGCATAACCCTTGGGTGGTGTATATCCTTTGGGGGTGGAGGACGTGTCCGAGGTGCTCGCGACACTGTGAGTCTTGTCTACCGGTATCGAGCCATCGGTTCGCTGAGGGTCTTCCGAATTTTTTTTCGACGTTGTCCATGGCATCTTCACGTGCTTAAGGATATAAGAAAGAGTGGAAGCTACGGTGAATGAGGCGGTAATGGGGTGCGTGGTGAGGTGAAATAAACCTAAGGTACAGTGCGTTTTGAATTGATGTGGAGTACGGTAGTGTCCACTCATTACCCAAGACGGCGTGAGAGATCGTTGTGTCTCGAGTTAGGAGATGTGCATGACTGCACCGGAAAAGACAACTGGCGTTAATGTGACCGACGCCGCTGCAGCGAAGGCAAAGTCTCTGCTTAGCCAAGAACAGAACGATGAACTAGCATTGCGCATTGCTGTGCAGCCGGGGGGTTGTGCTGGATTGAGGTATCAGCTGTTCTTTGATGACCGGACCCTGGACGGTGATCTTGTTGATGATTTTGATGGCGTAAAACTGGTGGTTGATCGCATGAGCGCCCCGTATCTCGCAGGAGCGACGATCGATTTTGCCGATACGATTGAGCAGCAGGGGTTTACTATCGATAACCCGAACGCGCAGGGGTCCTGTGCATGTGGAGATTCTTTTAACTGATAAAGAATCCCCGTTTCTGTGGGTGCCGACCGTGGGCTTTGTCGCGGTTGGCACCTCTGTCTTTGGATCTGAGCGGTTACTTACACTTCGACGGGGTATGTTGGTTCTGGAATGTCGGGGGTGATGGTGTTATCGACGAAGATGCCGTACCAAATTAGGAATGCAAGCACCGTCCACAACCGGCGAGAATGATCCGGGCCTGATCCACTTGACATGGATAAGCGGTGTTCCTCAAGCATCGAGCGGGTGGCATCCAAATCAACAATGTCTCCGGCGTGGGACGACGTAATAATATCTTGTGCCCAACTGTAGAGTTCGTCGCCGGCGAGCCAATGACGGATGGGTACGGGGAATCCGAGCTTACGACGATGAAGCACGTGTGGGGGGACAATGCGCTCCATTGCTTGGCGCAGGGCCCACTTGGATGTTCCCTGGGTTAGTTTCATGCTCGTGGGGAGGGTCTGTGCGACGGCGAACACTTCTTTATCGAGGAAGGGGACGCGGAGTTCGAGTGAATTGGCCATGGTCATCTTGTCAGCCTTGACTAAGATGTCACCGCGTAGCCATGTGAACAAATCAAGGTGCTGCATTCGCGCAACCGGGTCCCATCCGCGCGATTGTGCATAGATCGGGGCCGTGATATCTGTATGGTTCCAGTCTTTCCGAGCCCAGGGGATGACTCGCTGTAGTTGAGCGAAGGAGAAGGATCGCGCGTTGCCGTAGTATCTTTCCTCGAGTGGGGTGGTGCCGCGTTCTAAGAAGGATTTTCCACGAACTCCTTCGGGGAGACGTTGTGCTGCTGAGCGTAGGCCTTTCTTTGCGAAGTTGGGGATCTTGTCGAATCCTGCCAGTGATAACGGCTCATGGTAGATGTTGTATCCGCCAAAGAGCTCGTCGGCGCCCTCGCCGGATAGCACAACCTTCACGTGTTTTCGTGCTTCTGCTGCAACGAAATAGAGTGGCACCAGGGCTGGGTCTGCTACCGGGTCGTCGAGATACCATATGATTCGTGGGACGGCCTCTGCGAACTCGTCGGGGGAGACAATTTTAACAATATGCTTGACTCCGATGGCCTCTGCGGACTCGGCGGCGACATCAATTTCGGAGTATCCTTCGCGTTCGAATCCTGTCGTAAACGTAAGTAAATCTGGGTTGTGTTGTTTAGCGAGTGCGGCGATGGCGGTTGAATCGATGCCTCCCGACAGGAACGAGCCAACGGTGACGTCGGCACGCATGTGCTGGGCAACCGAGTTTTCGAGGGCTTCCTGAATTTTTGAGATCTCTGAGTCGAGCTTTTCTTTGCTTACTGTTTTTACGGGGAATTGGGGAGTGAACCACCGATGAATGTTCGGCTTGTGGCCTGGTGTCACCGTCGCGCAGCAGCCTGATTCCAAACGCCGAATCCCTGTGTTCAAGGATTCAGGTTCAGGTACGTACTGCAAATCCATGTAATGCTCGACGGCTCGTTTATCTAGTGATACGTCGATATCCGCGTTCTGTGCAATGGACAAGAGGCACTTTTTCTCAGAACCAAAGAAGGTGCCCTTGGGTGTCGTCGCCCAATAGAGGGGTTTAATACCGAACTGATCGCGTGCAAGGAACATTGTTCGTTCGATGGAATCCCATACTGCGAACGCAAACATGCCGCGAAGATGCTGGACAACATCGTGGCCCCAGTGGTGATAGCCCACGACGATGGTTTCACTATCGCCGTCAGTTGCAAAGGTGTATCCGTGTGCCTTTAGTTCACTGCGAAGTTCTTGATAATTGTAGATTTCGCCATTGAATGTCAGAGCGTATCTGTTCTCTTGGCCATCTGGCCCCCATTGTAATGGCTGATGGGAATGTGCGAGGTCGATGATGGACAACCGGTTGAATCCATAGACGACATCACTGTCGTTCCAGGTGCCATCCTCATCCGGACCACGGTGGCGCATACAAGACAGTGACGAACTAGTGGCCTGAACAAAATCTTCCGCGTTACCGCTAGCAGCGATGAGTCCGAGCAAACCGCACATTCAATAAGGCCTTTCTTTATATATACCTTTGTGTATCTACCGGCCACCGTGATGTGCGTCCCCGAGGTGCATCTGTGAGGGGTAGCCGTTGCAGAATTCCTCTCGACTCTAGTCGTGTGAAGGGGGAGAGTGCGAGCCGCGATGGGGTGCCATGTTTGTGGTGGTGGGAACTTTCAGCGGCCGGGTAGGTGTCTTGGGGAAGTGGGTAACAGGTGTTTGCGCATCGCACTTAGTATCCGCACGTTATGGTGAGTCTGTTCTGTGGGTGCGGACGCCATGCTTACCCTATGTAGGGGAATTGTGACGCGAATAACATTATGGGTGTTGGGTAGAGAGATCAACCCACAAGCATGGGGTATTGTGGCAATTTTGTCAGGAAAATGCCAGCATAGATACTTGTCGACGTTGGATGAGGAGTGGGTGTTGTGCTGAGTCACCGTCGAGCCTAGAAAGATTTTTACCGAAAACGGGAACTTTTTGGTGCAGTAGGGAACTCTCACGACCCGCCCATGATGGTTTATTACTCCCAATGGATTACCCTAACTAGGAGAGGAATGAATCCCAGCGTTTTTTCAACCTGGTGTGGATCAGGAAGGCAAACACACGTGGAACAGCGAAAAATGCGCACTTGGTCGCGCAAGCTAGGACTAGCTGGCGTTTTGACAGCCGGTAGCTATCTGCTGTCTGGATGTAGCGTAGCGCCACCCGACAACGGTTTCTTCAAATTTCTTCGCTTTGGCGTGCCCGACGGTATTACCCCTGAGGCTAAGGAAATTGGTAACTTCTGGGTCTGGACCTGGGTAGCTGCGTGGATCGTTGGCATCATCATGTGGATCCTGATGTTCTACTCATCTTTTGCATTCAGCGCGAAGCGAAAAGAAAAGAAGGGTGAGGGGGAATTTCCACGTCAAACCCAGTACAATGTTCCCCTGGAACTTGTATTGACCACAGTTCCAATCATCATTGTGATGGTCCTTTTCTTCTTCACTGTAGAGACGGAAGATAAAGTCACTGCGATGGACAAAGACCCCAAGGTGAAGGTCGATGTCACAGCGTTCCAGTGGAACTGGAAGTTCGGTTATGACGAAGTTGACGGATCTCTGATGGGTGGGAAAGCCTATCATGGGCGTGATAACTCTGCTCAAGCCGCGGCTAACGGTACGCGAAAGATTGAGAGCAATACCCGTGGGGAGGATGGCGCAGCCAACCCAATCCACGGCCGCTCGAAGAGTGATCTGTCATATCTCCGCTTCGACAAGATTGAAACAGTGGGAACGACGGACGAAGTTCCGGTCTTGGTTTTGCCGTCGCAGACAGCTATCCAGTTTGATCTCGCGTCTGCAGATGTAATCCACTCGTTCTGGGTGCCCGAGTTCCTATTCAAACGTGATGCATTCCCGCATCCAGAGGCAAACAAGTCCAACCGCACATTCCAGATTGAAAAGATCGATAAGGAAGGCGCTTTCGTTGGTCGCTGTGCTGAAATGTGTGGTACCTACCATGCGATGATGAACTTTGAGGTTCGTGTGGTCAGCCCGGACAAGTTCCGTGACTACATGAAGTTCCGTAGTGAGCACCCGGGCGCATCCAACGCTGATGCACTGAAGAAGATTGGTGAGAAGCCGTACGCCACCTCAACCCATCCGTTCTTGCCTGGGCGTGAGGACACCCGTAGTGCGAATGACAACTACGTCGATCAGAACCAAGCTGAACAGTCTTAGTCTAGGAGTGCAACGTAATGAAATCCTCATCGCGACTGTTTTACGGGCTAACAGTCTTTATCCTGATCATGACTGTGATGTACGTCCTGGGAACGAAGTACATCAATGACGATGGATCCATCAGTGGTGTTGAATGGGCAGGTTCTGTCGGGCTTCTGCTTGGGGCATTGATGACATTAATGCTTGGTGTTTATCTCCACATCACAGAACGCCACGCAGATGTTCTCCCGATGGACTGGGAGGAAGCTGAGCAAGTTGATGGATCTGGAGAGCTCGGATTTTTCAGCCCAAGTTCGATCTGGCCGTTTGCTATGACTTGTGGTGTTGCTGTCCTGGGATACGGGGTTGTTTTCTGGGCCTATTGGATGATTGGAATTGGCGCGGTCATCACATTTTGGGCAACAGTTAAACTAAACTTGCAGTACGGAACGCCACCTGAAAAGCACTAAGGGAATCCTGAGTTCTCCATTCAGTGAACGTTGAGACCGACGATCGATATTGCGCGCGCTGGGTGCACAATTGTGCGGGCTGTTTCCGTCACTCGAATATAAAAAATATATGTAGAGCACCTGCGTACCCTTCCTGGCGCGGGTGCTCTTTCCTTATTGATTCTCTGTTGTAGCGGCATGCTCATGGACCTGGGTCGCATTCAACCACCCACTTCGTCACCGTGGCTTGTTATTGGAAAGCCGGTCTATCGGTGATGAGGTTATGGATGCGTTGGCGGGTTTCTGCGCTATACAGCGCTTCCTGAGCACGATGAAGCTCTTCCTGCATTGCGTCGTGGAATGTCCGTGTGCCAACCCCATTCACAGCTACAAGCGCTCCCGCCGCGCTAAAGAGGACAGCATTTTCTACCGCATTCATATTGCAAGGAAGCGCCTCTGAGGATGTATCAAGGGAAAATAGCTGACGCGCGACCCTTGCGTTCGTCAACGCGTCACCTCCTCTGAGCGCATCGACGGGGAAGTATGAGAAACCGAAGCACTGCGGGTCGAATTCGTGATGGTCCACAACGCCACCATGAGTGACAAAGACATCTGTGGGGCCTGATACTGAAAATTCGTCTAGCCCGTCGTGACCGTGTACCACAAGGACACTGTCTCCTCGGTGAGCGAACGCCTCCGCCATTACCGCTGTCATGCTCGGAAACGCGCATCCGATTAGGCCAGTTGATGGTCGGGCGGGGTTCGTCATCGGTCCGAGAAGATTGAATAATGTAGGGACTTGGATATCGGAGCGTACAGACGCCGCATGTCTCATCGCCGGGTGGTAGGTTCGCGCGAAGATGAATGCAAAGTTGTGGCGCGCGATCATGCGATTGATATCGGCGGGGGATAGCGTGACGGGGACCCCGAGTGCTTCTAGCATGTCTGCGCCGCCTGAACGTGACGATGCTGCGCGATTGCCATGCTTAATTACTGTGACACCCATAGCTGCGACGAGTAGCGCCGCCATTGTCGACACGTTGACCGTGTTTTTGCCATCCCCGCCGGTACCGACAATATCGACAGCAGTATGTGGACAGTTGTGTGCAGGATCGGTGAGTTCAATCGGATCGGCGAAAGACAACATTGTAGAAGCTGCAGCCTCTAGCTCAGCTGGAGTGATACCTTTTACTCGGATCCCATAGCTGAAACTGGCAATTTTTGCAGCAGAGGCCTCGCCTACCATAATTGACCGTATAGCAGCAGCTACTTGACTGGGTGTCAGGTCGCAGCCATTGGCAATATCATTGAGAATGTCTGTCCAATTGGTGGTCATAAGAACTCCATAACGAGCGATGGTGTGTTGCTATGACGTTACCGGACAGGTGCTTGAGGTCTGTTGAGTATTCGTCCGTGTTGAGTGTGCAGCTCGCGGGGAGTGTGACTTTGCGGGCGGGACGTCGTCTATAACACAGTGAAAGTTCCCATTACCCCCGATTAGGGTTCCCCCCTAATTTTACTATGGTTGTGACCTGCAATTTTGAGAGTTCCCATGACTTTTAGGAGCCTCAAAGTGACCTTGAAGGGGGCTGTCAGCCATAATTACTAGCGTGACGAGCGCAGTAGGAAACTCAGGTATGGCAGCACCGCAGCGTGTTGCGACACTGAACCGACCAAACATGGTCAGTGTCGGAACTGTTGTGTTCCTGTCTCAGGAATTGATGTTCTTCGCTGGCCTGTTCGCGATGTACTTTGTGTCGCGCGCAAATGCCGGCGGAGACTGGCCCCCGGCGGATGTGAAGTTAGACGTGCCACTGGCATTGTTCTTTACCATCATCCTGGTTGCATCGTCGTTCACGGCGCAGTGGGGCGTGTTTGCGGCGGAACGAGGTGATGTTTTTGCTCTCCGCCGTTGGTACGCCATTTCTGCCGTGATGGGGCTTGTTTTCTTGGGTGGCCAGGTGAACGAGTACACACACCTTGTCCTCGAAGGCGCAACGATTCAGCACAGCGTGTACGGTTCGTGCTTCTATATCACTACCGGATTTCACGCTGTGCACGTCTTTGCTGGAATCTTAGCTTTCGGGGTTGTGCTTTTGCGCACCTACAAAGCTAAGTTCACTCCGGCCCAGGCGACAGCGTCCATTGTGGTGTCGTACTACTGGCACTTCGTTGACGTTGTGTGGATCGGGCTGTTCATCACTATCTACTTCATTCAGTAGGCCGGGCCTGGCCTTATTGGCCACCACACCGCCCTCACTTTCCATGACGACATAAAGGGAAAATGATGGTTAACTCCAACAATTCCGGCACGTTGTCGGGTTCCGCGGTGGAGACCGGAACCGACACTGTGCACCACGCCAAGAAGGTCCGTGGCCGCCGAAAGCTACGTCGCACGTTTGCGAGCACTGTAGCCTTGGCCCTCGGCCTGACTGGTGCAGGTTTTCTTGCTGACGCATTAACCCCTGACGCTCAGACTGCGAACGCTGACAAAGATCAGGCAGCTCTTGTCTCACAGGGTAAAGATATCTACGACGTCGCCTGTATCACATGTCACGGCTCGAACCTTCAGGGCGTGAAAGATCGCGGTCCCGCGCTTACCGGCGTTGGCGCGGGTGCTGTGTACTTCCAGGTGCATTCTGGGCGCATGCCGATGACGCGAAATGAAGCCCAGGTCGAGCGCAAGAAAGCTCGTTACTCTGAAGAGGAAACACTCGCGCTTGCCGCCTATGTCCATTCCCGCGGGGGTGGACCCGACATCGTCCACGACCAGGACGGGAATATCGCTATGGAAACGCTCCGTGGCGATCACTACAACGGAAAAATCCAACCGGAAGATATTGCTCGCGGTTCGGACCTCTTCCGGCTAAATTGTGCTTCGTGCCACAACTTCACTGGTAAGGGCGGCGCACTCTCCGGCGGCAAGTATGCTCCTGACCTTGATCCCGCTAATGAGCAAGAGATCTACCAGGCAATGCTGACCGGTCCGCAGAATATGCCAAAATTTTCTGATCGCCAGCTCACTTCAGACCAAAAGAAGGACATCATCGCCTTCATTAAGTCTCAACAGGAGACACCCACACAAGGTGGTTATGGCCTGGGCGGGATTGGTCCGGTCACCGAAGGTTTGTTGATGTGGATCGGCGGCATCACCGTTATGATCTGTGCGGCACTATGGATTGGAACGCGGTCATGAGTGACAACATCACCAAGAAATACACTTCTGAAGAGCTAGCCGCCATGAGTAATGACGAGCTTGCTCGTCTCGGTACTGAACTTGACGGAGTCACAGTTGCGTATCGTAAAGAGCGTTTTCCTATCGATAATGATCCGGAGGAAAAGCGCGCAGTTCGTAGTGTTGGCTCCTGGTTCCTGCTCGGCACAGTGTTCGCTATCGCGTTCATCGCTGTTTACCTGTTCTGGCCATGGAAATACAAGGGACTTGGCGAGCATGGCCTATGGCTCTATTCCCTGTACACCCCACTCTTTGGTTTGTTCATGGGGCTTGCCATCCTGTGCCTCGGCATCGGTGCAGTGAAGTTCACTAAAAAATTCATTCCTGAAGAAATTTCTGTCCAGCGCCGTCATGATGGACCGTCCGAGGAAGTTGACCAGAAAACCATCGTTGCTCTGCTCAATGACTCCTGGGAGACATCAACCCTTGGTCGGCGTAAGATCCTCAAAGGGATCATGGGTACAGGTGCAGTTGCTGCCGGTATTGCTCTGGTTTTCCCTGTTGGTGGAATGATCAAAAACCCCTGGAAGCCTAAGGCAAAGGGAATGAACATCCAGGGTGACGGGACCTTGTGGACAACTGGATGGACTCTTACTGAAAAAGGTAAAAAAGTTTACCTTGGCCGTGACACCGGAGTGACCGCAGAAAAACATGAGAGTGGTTACACAGCCACTGGAGAATCATACGAGACTCGCGGAATTAGCCGCTTGGTACGGTTGCGCCCTGAGGATCTCAACGCCGGTGCTATGGAAACTGTCTTCCCGCTCGTCGAAGACGTCGTTAATGACAACGATAAATTCAACAAGAACGCTGACGTGTACGAGGCGCACATGGAGTCGATCCATGGCTCCCGCAACTCGGTCATGCTGATCCGCCTGCGCCATAGTGATGCTAAACGTGCTATTCAGCGTAAGGGTCAGGAGGATTTCCACTTCGGCGATTTCTACGCATACTCGAAGATTTGCACACACATTGGGTGCCCGACTTCCCTCTACGAGCAGCAGACTAACCGAATTCTTTGCCCGTGTCACCAGTCCCAATTCGACGCATTACACTATGGCAAACCGGTATTCGGCCCAGCTGCACGTCCACTTCCGCAACTGCCCATCGCTGTGGATGACGAAGGCTTCCTTTACGCAAAGGGTAACTTCGTTGAATCCGTCGGCCCGGCCTTCTGGGAGCGTCGTTCATGACCACCAAGACTTATCCATCGCACATGGCGCAAGCCGCTCGGAACATGGATGAACGCTACACCATGTCGTCGGGCCTTCGACGCCAGATCAATAAGGTATTCCCGACCCATTGGTCGTTTATGCTTGGCGAAATTGCGCTGTACTCATTCGTCATACTCCTCTTGTCTGGTACCTACCTAACTCTGTTTTTCGACCCATCGATGAGTAAGGTCATTTACGACGGGGCCTACGCACCGCTTAACGGCGTCGAAATGTCCCGTGCTTATGAAACCGCGCTGAACCTGTCCTTCGAAGTTCGGGGTGGTCTGTTCATCCGACAGATTCACCACTGGGCAGCTTTGATGTTTGCCGTTTCCATTACGGTGCACATGTTCCGTGTCTTCTTCACTGGCGCATTCCGCAAGCCGCGTGAAGCCAACTGGGTTATCGGTTGCGTGCTACTCTTGCTGTCCGTGGCTGAAGGCTTCATGGGGTACTCGCTACCTGATGACCTTCTTTCCGGCGTTGGCCTGCGAATCATGTCGGCTATTATCCTTGGCCTCCCCATCATCGGTACGTGGCTACATTGGATGATGTTCAACGGTGACTACCCAGGCGATATCATTATTGACCGCCTATATATCGCCCACGTGCTCATCATCCCAGGTATCCTCCTGGCTCTGATTGCCGCTCACCTCGCCTTGGTGTGGTATCAGAAGCACACACAGTTCCCTGGGCCTGGCCGTACAGAGAACAACGTTGTTGGTGTCCGTATTCTCCCAGTCTTCGCCTTGAAAGGCATGGGATTTGGATTGATCACCTTCGGTGTTTTGGCTTTGCTCGGTGGTATTTTCCAAATCAACGCTATTTGGAACCTCGGTCCATACAACCCTGCCCAGGTATCCGCAGGTTCACAGCCTGATATCTACATGCTGTGGACCGACGGCGCTGCACGTGTAATGCCTGCATGGGAGTTGTACATTGGTCCATACACCATCCCCGCCATCTTCTGGGTTGCGATCATGCTTGGCGTTTTGGTTGCACTGCTGGTTGCCTATCCGTTCATCGAACAGAAACTCACTGGCGATGACCTTCACCACAACCTCCTGCAGCGCCCCCGCGACGTTCCAGTGCGTACGTCACTCGGCATGATGGCCATCAGCTTCTACTTCTTGCTGACTATCTCCGGAATGAACGACCTGATTGCCTACCACTTCCAGATCTCCCTCAATGCCATGACGTGGGTCGGACGTATTGGACTTGTCCTTGTTCCGCCGATTGTCTACTACTGTACTTATCGCATTTGCCTTGGCCTGCAACGTTCCGATCGTGAAGTCCTCGAGCATGGTGTTGCCACTGGTACCATCGAGGCGTTGCCGTCGGGTGGTTTCATTGAAGTTCACCAGCCATTAGGCCCCGTTGATGAACATGGTCATGCGATTCCATTAGAGTACGAAGGTTCTCCGGTGCCAAAACAGATGAACCAACTTGGATACGCTGGTCAGCCTGGCCGCGGTTCATTCTTTAAGCCGGACCCGCAAGGCATCGCTGATCGTGCTGATGAGATTGAGCACGCCAATCACCGTGAGCAAAAAGATATGTTGAAGGATCTGCAGGAGCACAATCGTCAGCTCCGTCGTAGTCTCGACGAGAAGTAGGAATCTGATCACTGTGTGGTCCCGTCTCGACCGCACAGGAAACCTCTCAGGCTCAGAGCCACCTGACACCGCGTGTACGCTACCCCGCATTCATGAGTGAACGAATGCGGGGTAGCGCTACTATGAGTACACAACGTCCCTCTCAGAGCCCCGCAGGAACCAGGCCTAGGTGGCAGCAGCTTTCTTGCCTGAGTGCCCCATTCCTCAAAGCGCCGAGGGTCACTGACTGGTAGTGCCCACCCATTACATCCAGGGCCGGCCGGACACGCCTGACTTTTTGATCCACCGCTTGATGATACGCAAATGGCCGATGTGTGCCCCGCCCCTAGCGACATGACTAGAGCTAGCCCAGACGCCCATATTGTAAAACAAAAAGGGCTCCAACCGCCTGCATCATCAGGCGCCATCAACCTCATTTCAGGAGACGTGGCGAACGCACGATAGGCCTGGCTGGTGGCCGTGGTGAGAGTAACAGTGGTACAGCATCACGCCTAATGGCAGCACGGTCGGATCTCCCCTTCTTTGCCACAACCATAACCATGTCGACAAGCTACTGGTAGTAGTCCGGCGGAAAGACAATCTTCAGCTGTTGCCAGGCATGGCGCCCAGCTGGTGGCGCTGTCGAACGGAAAGTCTGGTGCACAAGGAGCTCCTACACCGAGTAGAGATGCCCCCATGACAGTGTTCCTCCGTGATCGGAACAGACCACGTGCTATGTGTGATCGTGGGCTCCGGACAATGGTGGCTCGTGAAGGGGCTCGTGACCCTGACGGAGGTGGTGATATCCACCAGTATCGGTGCAGCTCTGTGGAGCGGCGATTACATGGTGGGTGGAACCGTGCAATCAGCTCGGCTTCACGGGCTTTGGTCTTCACCCCGTGAGCGCACACAATCGTATCGATATTCCGGGTTTGTGGCAGAAGATGAGAGATGAGACGTCGACTATTACTGCCATTGATGTATTACCTCAAGCATCGACGAAGTTTAACCGCTATGCCTTATATATAAAAGCTCGCCAGATCGTGAGCGGAAATGTACACACGGGGTGAGCTGATCATCAGCGATCAGGTGGACATGGCGGTTGTCTGTAACGGTGGTGAATGATGCGGCTGGGGCATAGGGGCATAGGGGAGAGCGGGTCACGATGTGCGCGTACAACGAAGACTGTGCATTCCCATTATGTCTGTAACGCGTGTGACTGGAGAGGTACGTGAAGTCACGCCCCGAAAATTGTGACAAAAGACACAACTGTTCTACGATGGGCTGTGATGTGTACATGGTGACAACAGGAATTAGCTATTATGGCGGAGCATTTTTCCTGCATATCGTGAATATTGGGTTGATATTAGGTGGGGTAGCTATCAGGCTGTCTTCAAGGTAACATTTCTGTTACATAGCCGGGTTGGAGACGAAATTTTAGAGCTACGGCGGGTTGAGTTGGACACGAGCTGCATCCATTTCGTAACCTTTTCGAGACTTTGTAGAGCGGCAGGGGCCGCAAGACATCTGACCGTCGATACGCATCGGAGAAACACGAATGGCTAAGCATAGCCGCAAGAGCGCATCCACTGGCCGCAAAATTGCCGCCGCTTCTGCTGTGGGTCTTGGCGCTACTACTGCAATCGTTTGTGCGGGGAACGCAACTGCGACTGAGGTTCACGTCCCGAACACTCAGTACACGGTCCCTGTCCCTGATCAGTTACAGCAGGCTCAGGATGTTCTGAACCAGAAGATTCATGACTACATGGCTCAGGCTCACATTCCACCGGTTGAGGCTGTCGCTGCCATCAATTCGGGTGAACCTGCGCCTGCCCCGGTTGCCACCCCAGCTCCGGCTGTTGCGCCGACCCCAGCTCCTAGCGTTGCTGACATCATCCAGAGTATCGGACAGAAGATCGCCGAAGCTGCTCAGTCTAAGCTTGGGTCCCCGTATGCATGGGGTGGAACGGGTCCGGCTGCATTCGATTGTTCCGGGCTGGTGAAATGGGCATATGAGCAGGCTGGGATCGCAATTCCTCGAACCTCAGACTCTCAGCTCGCCGGGGGAACACCTGTTTCGCTCGATGCGTTGCAGCCGGGTGACATTGTTGGCTTCTATGGCGGAAATCATGTCGGTGTCTATGTTGGTGACGGAAAAGTTGTCCACGCTCCACAGGAGGGGCAGACGGTCTCTGTAATTCCGATGGCCTACATGGAAACCTATTCTGCTACTCGTTATTCCTAGCCCAATTTTTGGTCGAATAACGACACAGCGCCCAGAACGTACTGGGCGCTTTTGTGGCAATAAGGGGCTGTTGTTATGGGTTGGAGGGGCTGGAGGGGTGTATGGAATGTGAGCACAGACAATACAGTTAACTTTCTTAACATTTTTACTGGTCAAGGTGATTTTTTACTGCATTGGTGGTAAGAGTATCCACGTGCGTCTAAATATGGTCATGTCGCGGTATGCTCGAGCAGCAGTAGCTGCGACGTCTCTCCCGGCCCTACTTGCTTTCCCGGTAGTTAGCCCCACCGCTGCTCATGCTGACCCCGCACCGGCGGCGCCTCTGCCGGCGAACAGGGATGATCTTTTCGCTAAAATGTCGACAATCTCCCGCGACGCTGAGCACACCGCGGAAATGATCAAAGATCTTGAGGACAAGATCAAAGGTGCTGATCAAACGCTCAAACAGGCCCAACGAGATGTTGATAGCAAATCCGATGCTGCGCGGACGGCGTCAGAACGGGCTGATGCGATTCGAATGAAAGTAGATCAAATCGCGTTATCACGGTATAGGAAAATTGGCGTTAACCCTGCGACAGCCTATATCGGCGCCTCGAATCCACAGGATGCGATTGATCGGGCCTCGTACATGAACGCGTTGGTGACGGGGCGACAGCACACGCTGGATCAGTATCGACGTGAGCTAACCTCGGCTGACAAAGAGCGAGAAACCGCAACCAAAGCGAAAGATGCTGCTCAGAATGCGTCCGACACACTGAGTAAGCAAGAAAAAGAGTTGTTGGCTAAACAGGCGGAGCTTAAAACACAGACCGACCAGATTAAGACAGCTATCGATCATCTTTCTGGAGATGAACGTCGTCGTTGGCAAGATAAAAATAGTCCGATTCACCTGGGTAAAGACCAGATCAAATCTGCTAACGCAGTAGTTAATGCCGCTCTGTCAAAACTCGGTGCGCCGTATGCGTGGGGCGCTATAGGCCCCGACGAATTCGATTGCTCTGGCCTGATTTATTGGGCATATCGGCAGGCAGGGAAGTCTGTTCCTCGCACATCCGGTGCGCAGATGGCCGGGGGAACTCCAGTGTCAATGAGTGATCTCCAACCGGGCGACGTCATCGGCTACTATCCAGGCGCCACTCACGTCGGACTTTATATTGGCGATGGGCGTATTGTTCACGCAGCTGACTACGGTATTCCTGTCCAGGTGGTCGGTGTTAATTCGATGCCCGTCTACGGGGCACGCCGGTACTGAGACCACTTGGCCCCATAGAACCATCCTGTCTCATAGAATCTGGCTCTATGGGTCAGTCTCCTCGGGTCTTGCTTGTGACCAACGATTTCCCGCCCACCCTGGGCGGGATCCAAACTTACCTTTATGAGTTCATTCAGACTCTTGAGCCCGATCGCCTAGTCGTTTTTGCGTCTACACAAGACGAACAGGCAGCTCAGAAGTTTGACCATGAGGTGCCTTTCACCATGATCCGGTGGCCGCATCAGGTGATGCTGCCGACGCCCCGGACGGCTCGACGCATGCAGGACATTATTCGAGCATGGTCGATTGACACGGTCTGGTTTGGGTCAAGCACACCTCTTGGTGTTATGGCCTCGGCTGCTCGTCGTGCCGGCGCTCGGAAGATTGTTGCCTCCACCCACGGCCATGAAATTGGATGGTCAATGATTCCCGTGGCCCGCCAGGTTCTTCGTCTCATTGGTTCTCGCGTTGACACCCTGACATACGTATCTCAGTATGCCCGACGCCGAACGCAGCGTGCTTTTGGGCCGAACCCTCAATGGGTGTCGCTCCAACCAGGTATCGACCTGAGCCGCTTTTCGCCACACTCTGCTGCGAGGGACCGTATTCGTCGGGAGTATGGTCTAGATCGGGTACCAGTGGTGGCCTGTATTTCACGAATTGTGCCACGAAAAGGGCAAGACATGCTGGTGGAAGCACTGCCACGCATCCGTCAGCGTATTCCGCAGGTCAAACTCCTCATCGTAGGTCCCGGCACGGGGAGAGAATCCCTCATGGCGCGAGCGTCAGCATTGGGAGTCGGCGACGCGCTAGTGACGACAGGGCCTGTCCCCTTTGATGCACTCCCTGACTATTATCGCTGCGCGGATGTGTTCGCAATGCCGGTCCGGACAGTGGGCGGCGGGCTTGACGTTGAAGGCCTTGGCATCGTCTTTCTGGAAGCACAAGCGTGCGGGATTCCCGTCGTTGCAGGCAATGGAGGAGGAGCGCCTGAGACGGTTCTCGACAGTGAGACGGGGCTTGTCGTCAATGGTAGAAAACTAGATGAGATTGCTGATGCTGTCACGAGGTTGCTCGCTGATCCAACCTGGGCTGCCACCATGGGAGATAAGGGTCGTCGGCACATTGAAAGCGAGTGGTCATGGTCCGTGAGGGGGCCACAATTGGCTCATGCTTTATTCGACGGGCTAGATTAAATAAGTTAGCCGGTCGCCAGTGACGTCGTCGGGAGTATGTCATCAACCGCTGGCCGAACCACTGTGTTCTTCGACGCCACTCAACGAAAGGTATTGATGTCCGATCACGCAGCTCTCCAGCCTCTTACTGTCGGCTTTGATATTGGTGGCACGAACCTGCGTGGCGCGGTTGTTACCGACGAGGGAAGAATCATCGATTCGGAGCAGATTCCCACCCCAGCCTCGTCGCGTGCGTTGGAAGATGGTGTCGTGCAGATCGTGCGACAGCTACAGTGCCGGCATGAAATCAAGGCGATTGGTATAGCGGTCGCAGGATTCTTGACCCCGGACTGTAGGACTGTGCGCTACGCGCCACATCTCCCGTGGCGCGAGGCTGATGTCGTGGATCGTCTAGAGGAGCGTCTTCATCTCCCTGTTCGTTTGGAGCACGACGCTAATTCTGCTGCGTGGGGAGAATATCGGTACGGAAGTGCCCAGAATGAAGATAATTGGGTTCTTTTTGCCATCGGCACGGGTATTGGTGGCGCATTAATGATTAATGGGAGGATATATCGGGGGGCCTACGGGACAGCTCCAGAGTTTGGTCATATTTGCGTCGTGCCGGATGGTCGTCAATGTTCGTGTGGGAAGCGTGGGTGTCTGGAACGATACTGTTCAGGGACAGCCCTGGCCACGACAGCACGCGAGATGATAGGGGCCCACACCGATATTGAATCGACTTTGCTTCATGATTATCGCGCACGCCCGGATGAGATCACGGGTAGACATGTTTCACTGGCGGCACACGATGGTGATCCTTTAGCGAAACTCGTCGTGGAGGATTTCGCTGAATGGTTGGGGCGTGGGCTGGCTATGGTTCATGACTTCTTTGACCCATCGTTAATTGTCATCGGTGGGGGTGTTTCTACAGACTCTGATCTATTTATAACGCCTGCTCTGCAGGCATATAGCCATAATGTCGTGGGGGCAGGACACCGACCTCTTGCAGATATTAAAACAGCAACGTTGGGGGCTGAAGCCGGTATGATTGGTGTCGCTGATTTGGCGCGCGAGAGCTTCAAGGAAAGTCATGAATAATCACTGGTATTGGACATTTAAACATATACTTTTCGGTCCTTTTCTTCGAGTATGGAATAGGCCTTTTACAAAGAACATTGATCGGATTCCCTCCGAAGGGCCAGCAATTTTGGCAAGTAATCACCTGACCGTGATGGATTCGTTTTACTTGCCGCTGCTATGCCCGCGGCAGATCACGTTTCTTGCAAAGAGTGAGTATTTCACGACTCCCGGTTGTATTGGCAGGATGCAGGCCTGGTTTTTTTCCTCAGTGGGTCAGTACCCCATTGATCGGTCATCCGGTGAAGCTGCACAGGACGCGTTGAATGCAGGGCTTCACGTAGTTGGGCGCGGGGATTTAATGGGGATGTATCCGGAAGGTACTCGGTCTCCAGATGGCCGGTTGTATCGGGGCAAGACGGGTATTGCTCGGCTTGCTTTTGAGTCTGGGCAGAAGGTATACCCCGTCGCGATGATTAATACGCGGAAAGCTAACCCGATCGGGTCGATATTCCCCCGCCCCGTTCGTGTGGGATTATCCGTGGGGGAGCCGCTAGATCCGTCAGACTATATGCATATTAACGACGACTACGAGCGAATTAGAACGTTTACTGATGACATTATGGAATCGCTTCGGCAGCTCGGGGGACAAGAGTATGTTGATGATTTCTACGCCGCCGATGTGAAAGCTGCTCTGAATGAGGGAAAGGGGTACCCCCGGGGGAGTGAACCTAAGCACCGCTAGGGGCGAATAGTCACTGTGCGGGGCCGGATACTCCCCGTTTCTGAATCGGTGGGAACAGGCTGATTGAAGGCCGAATTGTCCAACCGACGATGGGGAGACGCTTGAACTGTTCTACTACCCATCCTGATGCCAGGCAGACTATGAAGAGGCCCAGGATGCACACCATGCGAACATTATCACTGGCATGGGACACATCTTCACGGATACCAAAGACATACAGTGCACGATCCCACGTGAGATTAAGCGCTGTCATGTGGAATAGATAGATGACCAACGTTCGTTGACCGAGGTGTTGTAAGCATCGCGTTAAAACAGGGACCTCAGCGATGAGCGCACAGACCAGAATCGACAGCGGGAGAGCTGCTAAGGCTCGGAGTGACGAGAAGAGGACATCAATCTGCCCGCGGTCATTGTGTGCGATTCCCATATTGACAAGATGATCGTAGCTGTCGCCGAAATGGGAGTAAGCCACTTTCGCACACCAAAACAGAGCGAAACTTCCCACCCACCATGCTGGAGATCGCCATTTTTTCGCCAAGGAAAACAGCGCTGGTTTCATAAAAACACCGACGAAATACACGGGCATATAGTTAAAAAGATGAGATTGTGTCGGGGTCACGGGATTACACATTTGCCACAGCCACGGTAGAACACTGACTACTAATGCCCAATGATCAGGCAGCCATTTGGTAATCCACACTGCCAAGGTGAAAAGGATCAGGCAGTGGAGAAACCAGAGCCCACATTCCCCGTGGATCACCGAACTCATGATGTCGTGAAAAACAATAGGGTAATTATTAGCCCACATTTTGGACAGGAGCTCGAGAGGGGCCCATACCAAGTAGGGGATCAACAGAAATCGGAGACGCGAATGCCACAGTTGACCGAGAGTCTGGTGGCGGATTTTGTATGAAAACAACCCAGAGACCATGAAAAACATGGGTAGACGCACAGGGCCAAGCCAGTCATTGATGGCATTCGCAGGGGTATAAACCCCGTCGGGAATATAAATAGTGGCGTGCAAGATGCACACGCCAACAATGGAAATTCCCTTGCCAATATCTGGCCAGAGAAGTCTGCTTGTTTGTGGCGACGTCGCCGTTGAGGCAGGTGGAGAAGTTTGGGGCCCACGGGCCGACGATGTCGATGGCGCCGCAGCTGACATACCACGCGGAATCGCGATACCGCGGCGGGAACGAGATCGACCTGTCACCGGTAAAGCAGCCATGAACGTATGTTTCTCCTCCGTCGTTGGGCCGGGGACCGAGCTACAGAAACCAATATTACAAATGCGAACCCAGCCCATAGAACGTAAACGTTCCGTAGACACGTGGATATGACCAGCAATATTGATTCTACGACGTTGCCCATACGCCCCCCGTAGGCAACATCATCAGGGAAAATCCATGAAACTGTGGCGACTGCCCACTGCGATAATGCAGGTGCCCACCACACAGCTCCAACGAGGAATATACCCGACGTAGCGACTGCGAACCACGTTGACCGGACGTGAAAGGCCTGCCGTCGTTCGTCCATCGATGATGAAGGCCCGGCTACAGCGATGTCACATAATGTGACGATCACAGGAAGTGCCCATACCCAATGATGGGTCCAACTCACCGGCGAGGCCAGAAGGCCGACCAGTGCGACCATGGAGGGAAGGACATAGCGGGAAGCATGACTGTGCTTGCCACCATCCTGGAGACCAGGCGGTTCTACAGACCGCCGCGATATATGTCTCGCCACCAGAAGGAGCATGAGAAGAAGAGCACTAATGACACCGGCCCAAAGAATGCTCGTCATACCTGACTGTGCCCATGTCGCCGGAAAGGATGCGGTGGCGCGCCCGAGTACTCCCTTAACAGACTGATTCGCAACAATGGTGGGTTCTCCGATCCGGTCAGTCGCCCACACCACATGGCTGATATATGACCAGGAATCATGCGGTGCTGCTACCGCGGCAAGACCGGTCGCAACCGCAAAGGAGAACAGGCACCGCACCGTTGACGCATAGTCACGGCGGAGGAGAGGAACGAGAATAAACACTGCCGGCGTCAGCTTCACTGCGGCTGCGATCCCCGTCAAGACACCGGTCATCCTGTGACATTGACACCTCGGAGGCCTCTCCGCGAGAACCCACCAATCACAAACAACCAGGAGAAGCAACAAGGAATTAACCTGACCAAAAGAAAGGGTTGCTCGGACCGGCTCTGATACGACGACCATAGCTGCAGCGAGATACCGCCACCGAACCTCCCAATGTCGAGTAAGAATGACTGTAGCTAGAAGAATCGCGCCGAGTGAGACGATCGAGTGAGCCACTAATCCGGCAGCCATAGGCAACACTAAGAAGCCCACCATTACACACGCTGCAAACGGAGGGTACGTAAACGGGAGATCATGCTCGCTCGTTGAAAAAGTGACATTGTAGAGCGAGTGATGGTGTACAAGTGCCTGCGCTCCCGCCCGGTAAACCTCGAAGTCAACCATGTTTCGCGGAAGCAAGGTAATTCCCTCCGCGCCACCGAGACGGATGTGATGGCCTGCGCCATCACGGTCAGCGGACTTCGTCGGGATGTGAGAGACATGAAGCGACCAGAATGTGAATACCAGTGAGACGGCGGACAATCCACCAACAAGACACATACCGCACAAACGAATTGTCAGAGTCGTTTTACTATTTGAGGCAGCATGCTCTGGACTCGACGGACCCATCTGCAGGGAAGTCATGATCGACTAGCTTTTCTCAGTGGTGAAAGCCCTGGGGAATAGGGCCATCGTCCCCAAAAAAAGAAAACCCCATACGACGAAATCACTTCCCAAGATTTTTTGTACTAACGACCAGCGAAGCTCATTATCACCCGTATTCGGGAAAAACCAATGGAACGGCGTCACCGTTGAGATCGATAACCCAAGAATCGCAACAATCCACACTACCGCGTTGTGCCAACGGGAGACCCGTGCTCGTGAATTCCATGCAGCATAAAATGTCACAATGACGAATGGCAAGAACCATACCCAATGATGGGACCACGACACCGGGGAAAGGAGAAGAGCAACGAGACTAGTTGCAGATAGTAAAGCCACCGTAAACGTCTGGTCGTCATAACGGGCGCCTACGACAGAAGGTTCATTATTGCCCTGTACTGGCGACGCAGTTCGTATAAGTCGCAGCATCACCGTAACGATCAGAACAAATGTCAGCGTACTGAGTACCATCCACCACCGTGACTGGAGAGTCGCGTCACTCGTGAAGCGCGCAATCATTCCTCGAAGTGACTGATTTCCCGCATACGCCAAACCGCCAATCCGATCAGGATTGCGGATTTCCACGGTCCAATAATCCTTCGAATCCTCAGGAAGAAGGGCCCAGCCTAATGCCGTCCACCCCACTCCGGATACCACACACATGATTGCCGATTTCCAATCCCGCTTCACAAGGAAGAAAAGACCAAAAACTGCGGGGGTCAGCTTGATCGCCGCTGCCAAACCAATAAATATTCCACGAGGCCACCGAGTGTGTTTAACCGCAGTATCAAGCAACACCAGTGCCATGAGGAAAACGTTAATCTGACCAAAACTCAACGTATGGGTATATGGTTCACCCAAGAGAACCAATGGCAAAATCATGTACGACAGCCATGCTGCCCGTGAAAATGAGACACCCGACGCCGAGGATGCTTTGTCACCCGTCGATGTCCGTGCTGGACCTGTGAAATGATTGATGAGGATTGCGCCGCACCACCAGGTTGTTGCCGTCGTCGCAAGAACGATCAACAGGGTGTCGACATCGAGAGAAAACCAGGTAAGAGTACCAAATAAGACTGCTGCGAGAGGAGGGTAAGTAAAGGGAAGATTAATGCCCTCAACAGGATAGTCACGATCATAAAGACCACAGCCGCGCACGAAGGCTTGGCCGCCAGACCGATACACATCAAGGTCGATGTGATACCGGAAGTCACCGGTATTAAACATATCGAAGAAGTGGTAATAGAGAACGACACTAAGAATCAACGTGACGACAAAGCGACCTAGCCAGGACCCAGCTAAAAAATCGACGACTCGTTCACAACCACGGCGGACATGCATGGCCCCAGAGTCTACCCGGCTATACCCAGCATGGCTGAACCCAGTCGATACTGGACTGTTGTTCGTGATCCATCCTGTGAGGCTGATGCTGTGTTGCTCGTAATATGTGTTGGGGAGCAGGCCCCAACATTTCTCGAATCGCGTACTAACCTTGACCCATGGATTACTTCTACGACACCGAATTTATTGAAGATGGGCAGACCATTGACCTCGTGTCGATTGGCATTGTTGCAAGTGATGGTCGCGAGTACTACGCCGTGTCTACCGACGCTGACCTGTCTCGTGCGAACCCATGGGTAAAAAAGCATGTTTTGTCTCATTTGCCGAACCCATCGTCGCCTTTGTGGAAAAATAGGTCTACGATTCGCGCTGACCTAGAGGAATTTTTCCGCGACGACCAGCATGCTCGTTTATGGGCATGGGTCGGCGCATATGACCATATCTGCTTGGTTCAGTTGTGGGGAATCATGCAAGACTTACCGAGGAATATCCCGCGATTTACCAGGGAATTAAAGCACATATGGACCTTTATTGGTCGACCGTCGTTACCACCGATTCCCGACAATGCGCATAACGCTCTCGCTGACGCTCGACATAATCTTGCGAAATTTAAAGTGTGTGCTCATCTTTTCAAGGAAAAAACAGGGATGAACTTAGAATAACATCTGACTGTGTGGCAATGTTGCCGTGGGGGAGCCATGAGCCAGAACAACGGATGGCCTCATCCGGTGAGTTTGGCGCAGTTCCAATATTGGTTGACAAGCTAGGCTAGACTTTGCCCCTGTGAGCTGGACAATTGATTTACCCGTAAATGACTTACCCGATCTACCTCCACTACCAGGTAGATTAGAAGAACGATTCCAAGACGTTATTTCTCGCCCTGCCTTTCAACAACCCAGTTGGGATGAACGGGACTCCTCCAACGTACGGAAGATCTTGGAGTCAGTGCCCCCTATTGTTGTGGCCGCTGAAATCCGACTGCTCCAGGAACATATGCGACACGTCGCCCTCGGTGAAGCCTTCCTCCTGCAAGGGGGAGACTGCGCCGAGACGTTCGAATCCAACACCGAACCTCATATCCGCGCAAACATAAAAACCCTGCTGCAAATGGCTGTCGTCCTGACTTATGGTGCATCGATGCCGGTCGTCAAGATGGCGAGGATTGCAGGTCAGTATGCGAAGCCACGGAGTTCTGATTACGACGCCCACGGCCTGTTGAATTACCGGGGTGATTTGGTGAATGGGGTGGAAGCCACCGAAGCAGCTCGCCGTCATGACCCCGCTCGCATGATTCGGGCCTACGCTAATGCGGCCGCAGCGATGAACCTTGTGCGCTCACTGACAACCTCCGGGACAGCAGACTTGCACAAATTGCATGAATGGAACCGTGAGTTTGTGCAGATGTCACCTGCTGGAGCGCGGTATGAAGCCCTCGCTTCTGAAATCGAGCACGGCTTGCGCTTTATGGAAGCGTGTAAAGTGTCGGACTCCAATCTGCATACTGCAGAGATTTATTGCTCACACGAAGCTCTTGTCGTGGACTACGAACGCGCCATGCTGCGGCTGGGTAAGGATTCCGCTGGAGAGACAGTGCTCTATGACCTTTCAGCGCATGAAGTGTGGATTGGTGAACGAACCCGCGGTATAGACGACTTCCATGTCAACCTTGCTGCCTTGATAGCGAATCCAGTTGGCCTCAAGATTGGGCCGACAACAACACCCGAGGAGGCAGTTGCCTACGTCAACAAGCTTGACCCCGAGGTGCCAGACGATGCGCCAGGATATGTCAAAGGATACAAGGGTCGGCCAGGGCGTCTCACGTTGGTCTCGCGCATGGGATACGACAAGATCCGATCGGTACTGCCACCGATTGTTGACGCCGTTGAAAAAACTGGCCGAAAAGTGATTTGGCAGTGCGACCCTATGCACGGCAACACGTTCACAAGCTCCAATGGGTATAAAACCCGTGATTTTGATCGTGTTATCGACGAAGTTCAAGGTTTCTTCGAAGTACACCGCGCGATAGGTTCTCACCCTGGTGGTATTCACATTGAATTGACTGGTGAAGATGTCACTGAGTGTGTAGGTGGAGCACAAGACCTCACTGATGTGGATTTGCCTGGGCGTTATGCTTCCGCGTGTGATCCTCGTTTGAATACGCAACAGTCACTAGAGTTGGCGTTCCTTGTGGCGGAGATGTTGCGTAACTAATAACGATCGATCTCGAGGGACATGCCATGTGCACCTCTAGATGGCGTAATTCCATTGCGTCAGCATGTATGCCGATAACCAGGCACCTACCCATATCGTGGCAATGGCGTAACCTGTCGTTATGATCGGCCATCGATGAACTGTGGTCAGAATCACGCTGACGGTGAGAAGGACGCCCGCCATGAGAAGAAGGCGTGGCCGCGAATGGAAGTATCCGGACGACAGAATCACGCTCAGGCCTAGTCCTGTACCACTGAGCCACATGACAAGAGGGGCTCGGCGCGCACCACCAAGTCCGATGAGAGTGCCTGTGCCCAGAATCGCGAGGGATCCCCATAGTGGGACGACCCCGGGTGTTGCGAAAAGCTGTCGCGGTAGATCATGTAGCGTCGTTGTGCCGAAGTCGAACTGGGTTCCCCAACCTGCTTTTTGAACAGCAAAGTATCCGCCAATGTCGCGTGTGAGCCAGCTTGCCCACGCCAGATACACTAGCCCGCCGAGTGGGGCGAGAATCACGGAGACCCATGCCCGTATGTCTTTCCGGTGTTGAATCAGAACACCAAACGCAAAGGCGATGGCAAGGTCATACCCGGTGACCCGGACCAAGCATGCGAGAAAGACACCTATGGCTGCGAGCGGGAAATTCTGTTTCACAAATCCGGTAATGAAGAGGAATGTGCATAGAGAGAAGAGCGCCTCGGAATATGCCATGATAAATGTCACCGACATTGGGAATCCCGCAAATACAGCGACGGCAAGAACGACGGCAAGTTGTGACGAGGTGAAATGTCGAACAATTTCGGTGAGAACGCACGCTGCTGTTACACCAAGGATGGTGTTCATGAGCAACGCAGACGTTGTCCAGCTGAGGCCGGTCATCGCATGCGTACATCGTAGGAGCCACGGTGTCCCTGGTAGAAAGGCGACGGTGTGGTACTCCGGCGGCTGTCCATCTATCATCTCACCACCGCGATAACCATATTCCGCAATCCGCGTGAACCACCTAGAATCCCATGAGGTAATGGCGCGTGACAACGAGGAGCGGGTGAGTGTTGCATTGTATGACAACGTGGCGGCGACGATGACTTGTACGACCGCGTACACCCCGCTAGCGAGGGCGTAGGTACTAAGCCGTGATTGACTGGCGTTGATCCAACCTCTACCGCTGGGATGGCGGTGACAGGCGTCTGAAAGGTCTCTCAGACGCAGAAGTCGTACCGTAGGCTCACTTATAAAGCCAGCGAGGAGCAAGAAAAACGTCACGAGGATGGTCACATTTCGAGCAACCAAGATGTTGACAGAGGGACTGGGGGAGTTACTTATCAGAGCATCATAAGAGAACGGATACATCCACTGCGATAAACCTGCGACACACAGCATAAGGATGCCTGCAATCCGGAGCAGGAACGCAGATCGTTTGCTTGCCGACGCAGGACTGCCATAAACGGAGTCAAGACAGACTGCAAGAGGTGCCGCCCACCACACCACATACTGGGTGGACAAAACCTTGTTCGATATCACCACGGCGCCAATGATGAGGAGAGCTAGCCATGCTGAACGGCTGGCTGACCATCCATTATCCGTGGTGTTCTCGTGAACACATATCTGATGGTGTGTTCCTATCGTGGAAACTTTCCTCCTGTTGAGGAGAACACGACGGAAACCGGAATTACCACACAAACCAGAAAAACACAGAACGATACAGCTCACAAACATGATGATGGTGAGGACCATCGATAATGTTTCCCACCGGGGCACAGTGGGTCCAAAGATCTCGAATGACTGCGACGTGGCATACGCAATTCTGAATGTTTGGTCGCCATAATGCGCGGCCCACATCACCCCAGTCGCGGGAATGGATTCAATCTGTAGACCGCGATCATTCTGGTAGTTGAACACCGAAGTGATTCGATGGAAACCATAATCCCAGATTGACAATACGAGAATGATGACGCACGTGATACCGAATGAGAATAAGCGCTTCCAGGTGAGGCGGCTTTTCCACCAGCCGACTAGCACAGTGCCGAGCACGGCAGGCCACAGCTTAATCATTGTTGCGCACCCTAAAAGGATGCCCGCAATTCGTGGGTGCCGGGCCATGGCGACAAGAGTCGCCGCAACTAAAATAGCGGGAATAATGTCCCACCGGGTCCACAGGAGTGGACCAAAGAGAAGGCCGAAAAGTACCCAGAACACTCCGCCCCACCAGCGGCGTGTACCGGTTAACCACGCGAAGAACCCTCCGTCAATGACCAGCAACATCCACATGGATAGTGTGGATTTATCGGTCCACGAAAAAACAGTGGTCAGCCACTTTAATACGGATACCAGCCACATGACAGGTACCGGGTATTCCTGCATAGCCCCAGAGTCCGGGCGCTCAAGACCTTCAAAATAATAATCGACAGGCGTTCCGATCATCCAATAACTATCGATGTGATGATCAACCCACCACATGAATCCCCTGCTCAGAATAAACAGGATGGTGAGGGACACAGCAGCAGCGACTGTGCATCTGCTCCATCGTTGCTGGCCTTGCCCCCTCGGCCCTCCTGCAGTAGTAGCAGGGCAGTCTGGTGCCGACGAAAGTAGGGCAGGGGAATCCGGGTCAGACATGAGAGAAGACACGGAAATAGAGGAATGGGCTTGCTGTGGAGGCACGCAGAAATCCTTCGTCATCCAACACTAGAGGGTGTTCACTGTTTTAACGGTGACAACAGCTCCGCGTCGAGCGGAGGAACCAGGCAGGGGGTTTTGAACGATGACACGGTCACCATCCTTGGCGTTGCCGGCATCAATTTTCAGACCAGCTTTACCAGCTTTTGCCCGGGCGCTCTTCACCGTTGACCCCATCAACTGCGGTACTGCAACGTCAGGTGCAACAAATAGGTTGATAGTGGAACCCTCATTAACCTCCGTGCCGGCACCGGGCTCTGTGCGAGTCACCTTTCCTCTGGATCGACGATCAGGTACAGAACTGTCTATGGCCACATCCCCAATGTGCAAACCTGCTTTTTCCAACTCACGTCGTGCGTCGTGTTCGGTTTTACCTATGACATCAGGGATACTGACTGGCTTCGGGCCTTTACTCACAGTGAGAGTTACCGATGAACGTACATCGACTGTGCTGCCTGGGGCGGGGGACACCGAGACTATTTGTCCTTCAGGAATATCCGACGAGTAGTCAGTTCTTGTCTCCCCAGTAGACAGGGTTCGTTGGGACAGCACGCGAGTGTAAGTGTCCACAGACCTAGTAGGAGGGATGTCCGGAACAGTGGGGCGGCCTGCAGAGACCGTCAGCGTCACTGTGGTCCCTTTTGATACTCGACTTCCCTCATGAGGTGAAGATTGTGAGACCTTATCTGATGGGACAGTATTCGAGTATTCCTTTTTGTCTGTGACCTCAAAACCCGCTTCAGTGATGTCCCGATGAGCGATTGATACATCCGCACCGGTAACCGAGGGAATTTCACCGTATCGGCCAGAACCTAACCACCAAGCGCCCACACTAATGGCAGCGACGAGGATGAAGGCGGCAACCGCCCACAGCGCACATCCCAGGCGGGAATGATTACTCACCTGGGGTCGATCAGTTGGTGGCGTGGCATGGTGGCTTGTCGGCGACGATGACGACACACCTGCCGATGTACGGCCCTCACCGTTGTCGGGAAACAACACTGCGGTCGGACCAGCAGCCGTGTAATTTTGACCATACGGCGCTCCAGCAGTCTGAATGGTTGCTGTGGCGGCCTGAGCATCATCATTATTGGATTCGACCCGCGTCGCAGTGGAGAGGGAAACAGTATCCTCGTCGGCCGCCGCACGCGACAACTCAGCCCTGCGAGCCGTTTCGAGGGAACGATGCGAAGCTGAATCGATCGGCACTGGCACACGGAATGACGACAGCGGCAGGGTGAGACGGTCCGCGACACGCATGAGCGCTGACCGAAATTCCGACCCATTGGCAAACCGCTCCTCAGGAGATAGTGCAGTAGCCTGAGAAATGAGGTTGTCAAATTCCGCGGGAATGCCATCGATAGCTTCCGACGGGGGAGGCACCCGCCGATCAAGTCGCATATATGCTGTCGCCAAAGACGTATCACCGCGAAAAGGAGTTGCTCCAGTAAGAAGTTCATACAGGACAATCCCCGCCGAATAGACATCGCTCCGACCATCGATGTGCCCACCGCGCACTTGTTCCGGGGACAGATAGGCAACAGTGCCCATCATTACCGATGTCGAGGTCAAGGACGACTCAGCCGTTGCGCGAACAAGACCAAAATCGGCCAGTTTCACTTGGTGAGTGTCGCTAATAAGAATATTTTCGGGCTTGACATCACGGTGAATCAGTCCCGCGGAATGGGCAAGACCCAGAGCAATCAATACAGGCTCCATGACCGCTGTCGCTGCATGTGGGGGCATGGGACCCCGTTCACGCAAGAGCTCACGTAACGTCCCGCCATCGACAAGCTCCATTGCCAGAAAGACATGTGTACCGTCATCGCCTTGATCGAACACATTGACCAACGATGGATGAGACAACCGAGCCGCAGCCCGTGCTTCACGTTCAAAACGGGCACGAAATTGATCGTTGTGTGCGAAACGATCATCGAGAACTTTGAGTGCTACTGGCCGATCTAACCGCTCATCAACGCCACGATAAATCGCCGCCATGCCGCCACGAGCAATGAGTGATTGCACGCGATAACGGCGGTCAAGCATATCTCCATGGGTCAATGTAGGCACGTGGTCTTATTCCTCTCTCAGCCTGCGAGTCGGCCCGCTGTTTTCCACTCACCAAATTACTCGGGATTGTCGGCTACGGTATAAACCGTGAAGAGTAACGCAGGAACTCCCGATGTCCTATCCGCCAGCGAACATGTTCTCCCCATCGCGGAGGCAGCTGACTATCTCCACCAACCCGTCAGTCGAGTCAAAGATCTTATCAATAAAGGTCAGCTTATTGCGGTTGACCGTGATAAACAGCGACAGATCCCGGCCCGCTTTTTCAACGGGCTCAACGACGCCGGTTTCCCTGAACCCGGCCGCCGTGTGACCGTCAACAAACACGTTCCGGGTGTCATCGCTCTGCTGGCTGATGGGGGCTACTCCAACGAAGAAATTCTCGCGTACCTTTTTAGCAATGACGACAGCCTGCCAGGACGGCCGATCGATGCACTTCATGGCCATTTAGCACGTGAGGTTATGCGGCGCGCTCAAGCAATGGGGTTCTAAATATTCACTCACACGATAGTGTGATGTCCATCGGCGGCATCGCACTATCGTGAGGTCGTGTCCACTGTGGCACTCCTGGATGTGTCGTTGCCATCCTCACTGCCTCGAAACGCACCGAAATACAGCATGAACGCAATCGTGATCACGATCCACATCCACGACCACCTGTAGAGCCAGTTATTACCGGAGCCAGTGAACGATCCTGCTACAACGAGTGATGCAATCACCGTGAAGTGCGTGATCCGTGGCGATGGGCGGAAGGTGCCGACTAAGACAGCACCGGCAGCGTAGTACCAGGGCAACGTAACAGCATTAAAGATGCAGGTAATGAGGTATGCCCACGCTGCCCCCTCAATGGCACGTCGCGGTGTTTGTCGGAAACGCCACCAGACGATGACCAGGAGAATACCCATGACGCCCATGGAGACACTTCGGTAGGTACTCAGTACGGAATTGAATGTTGCACCAGGGAAGAACGACGCTGCGAACGCTGCGGTGAACTGGGCCAAAAGGCTGGGCAGTGCCAGGAGATTAATGACTTTTGTGTTTCCGCTGAGCTGTGAGACCCACCCCCACGAGCTTCCTGACATGTAGGTGATTGCGGTGAGGACAGAACAGACGATCGTCAGCGATGTCGTCCCATAAAACAGGAATGACAGAATCGCTCGCCGCAGAGATTTTACTGTTTGACGAGGAGAGCATAGCGACGAGGCGGATGCAGTAATTCCCTGATTTCGCATCGCAATCCAGACCAGGAATGGGAGCGCGACGAGTGCGGTTGCTTTCAGAGAGAAACCAATGCCAATAAACAGCGCGCCCCATAGCGGTCGGCGACGTAGCGCAAACACTAATCCCACGCACGAAAATGCCACCATTACGGATTCATTGTGCATACCGCCAACGAGGTGGAGGAACACGAGAGGGTTCGCAACCCCGAGCCAAAGGGCCTCAGTGGGACTCCCACCGATGTGTCGGGATATAGAAACAATTGCCCATGCTATCGCGGCATACCCCGCCATCGAGATGAATTTATAGAGAAAAACACCGATGGTGATGTTGGAGCCGACTAGAGATGTGATGCCATCACCAATCCACAAATGAAGAGGACCATAGGGGGTTGTAGTATTACGCCAGTCCGGGCTCACCTCAAGCAGCATGGGGCCAGGGTTAACAGCAGCGCCATCCTTGTAAGGGTCGAAGCCATCACGAACCATCGCCCCTTGGACAAGATAAGAATATACGTCGCGCGAATACATCGGTGACGCGAAAAGTAGCGGCGTTATCCACGCCACCAATGTCATCACTGACTCACGGACACCTGGGCTCGTGTGATAGACGATCCGCCCCCAGACACACCAGGAATACAACAGCAGCCCCAACCCTATCCACGACAGGACGAACCCAATTCCTTTGATATGCCCGTACATGATCCAGTCCAGGTTGAGATACCTGACGATCCCGCCGCGCGTGCGTTGGGCGCCCGAGCTCCAGGAGGACACCATGAGCAAGAATGATGCGAATGTTCCCAGACACAACGGTCGCCTCAGAGGGGTGATAGGGGGGAGGACGCTCATCGACGGTCACCTCGCGTTACTCGGGCAGCTGCTAGTGCTCCAGAAAGAATAACAGTGGGCACTCCGACCCCGGGTGTCGTGCTAGAGCCGGCATAAATAAGATTAGAGAATTGCCGAAGCGGAAAATTTCGCGGCCGAAATGGGCCAGTTTGTCGAAAAAGATGGGCGGGAGAAAATGGTGTTCCTGCGCCCATGCCTAGATCAGCCCAGTCCGCCGGTGTATCGACACGTCCAATGGCGAAGTAATCCTTGATGCCTGAAAAACCGCGATTGTCCGCCACAGTCAAGAGATCTTCTTGGTAGTGAGGACTCAACAATTCCCAATCAATAGGAGCAGATTCGAGATTTGGGCAAGGAGCTAAAATGCTGACTGGCTCAATCTCGACCTGCGATGAACCTACCGAGACGCGGTCTGGTGCCGAACAGGCGGGGCGAGTGATCAATAACGATGGATCTGACATTAGACGGCCACGGCCACGAGGTGCCGTAATCTCAGTGAATGTCTGATCCCAGGCTTGTCCAAATGACATGGTGTGGTGCCCCCCGGGCCACTGCCGGGCAACCTCACGAGGAACCGCACCATGCATGACGAAGGCCGATGGTGACCATCGCAACCGTCGTCGATTCGGGCGGCCAGATAGAAGATTGAGTTCAGGGATATCACAGGTGGCGACGACAACATCAGCATGTAAAACGCCCTGATCAGTCACTACGGTATCGATCCGGTTGGCTGTGTGATGCAATGCACTCGCTCGCGTTCCTAGCATGATTGTGCCTCCAGCCCGCTGCAACGCAGCCGCGAGTATGTCACACAGCGCACCGACACCAGACCCATGTGGACCCAACGTGGGGTAAAACACACCCAATCCTGTGTCCATGTGGGAAATCGTTGAGTAGACAGCACGGGCCTTCCTGGGAGGCACCCCTGCATACAAGGCCTGGAATGAAAACACCCGCCGAAGTTCGTCGTCTCGGATGTAGCGCTGCACAGCACTGCCCAGAGATCCCAGACCTCGGAGACGCAACACACGTACCAGACTTCGCGCTGATTCCTGTGTGCGAATAAGATCCAGTGGTGAGTCAAAATCAGCGCTCATCAAATGTGAAAAACTTGCCTCGAACATCGATTGTGCCCACGCACGGTATCGTCGAACGTCGTTGACGAGCGCATCAGTGAGCTGACCATCTGCGACTCGCCCCAGAGGCTGTTCTGGACAACTATATTTGTCGCTCACGAATCGGCGAACTTCACCGTCTGATTGTTGAGACTTTCCGCCGCTCTCACCATTATCAGCAAACACGTTAAAATGTCGTCCTGAGGAAAATATCGCATGATAGGCAGGATCGAGCCGCCTATACACAAAATCAGGAGCGATATCATTCACTGACATCCCCACAGAGGCAAGGACCTCATCAATGAGCCATGGCATGGTTACCACAGTCGCCCCTGTATCGACGCGAACATTGCCCAAAAACGTCGAGATCGTTTCAGTTGCCGCCCGACCTCCCACATGTCCCTGCCGTTCGACTACCGTCACGGACCTCCCAGAAGCAGCCAGTAGGACCGCTACGACTAAACCAGACAGGCCAGCGCCAACCACAACAACCCGGTCGGTTTTTCCCCGTACCGACTGTCGAGGCGTAACTACGGGAATAGAAGGGTAACGAGTCCTCATCTGCGGCGCTCCGTCGAGGTTTTCGCCATCGTCGTCAACGCGCGCTTAGCATCCTCCGACAAGTCTGCATGCGCTAGCGAACCCACCGCAGACGAAACCAAATCATCGATACGTGCCTGAACCTGTTCATAGGCACCGGACTTCCGAATAATCCCACGGAGGCGATCAACCTCAACCTCAGTCAACGGCCGTCCCAAACCAGATTCCAATTCGGCACGATCTGACTCTGAGGTATTCTCTAAAGCCAACGCTAGCAGCGTCGTACGTTTACCTTCCCGCAAGTCATCCCCTGAGGGCTTCCCGGTGACTTCTGGATCACCGAATACCCCCAACTCATCATCCCTCAGCTGAAAAGCCACTCCCAGATCACGGCCAAACGTTCGCAATGCCGTCACTGTCTTCTCGGAAGCCCCCGCCAGAGCAGCGCCTATATGAAGCGGACGCTCAACGGTGTACGCCGCAGTCTTATATCGATTCACCCGATCCGCCGTGAGTAAGGAACCATCAGCTTGCGCCTCAGCTGTGACATCCATAATCTGTCCACACACAACCTCAGTCCGCATTTCCCGCCACGGTAACCACGCACGATCACGTTGATCTGCTGACAACCCAGCCTCAACAAACATGTCATCTGCCCAGCTCAATGCTAGATCTCCGATGAGGATTGCGACGGAATGCCCATAACTTTCACCATGTCCGTGCCATGCCTGAGCAGAATGCAAAAGCTTAAATTGTTCGTGAACTGTCGGCATCCCACGTCGAGTGGCTGAGGAGTCGATGATGTCATCATGAATAAGCGCACAGGACTGTAATAACTCGAGCGACGACACGGCATGCATGACCGCATGAGCATCTGGGTGTACTACTGATTCCTCAAAAGTTAATTGCTTGGCACCTACCCACCCTAACCAGGCAAAAGTTGGGCGGATTCGTTTGCCGCCAGTCATCGTAAAATTAGTGAGTACTGTCAGTGCTTCCTCGGCTACCGGAGAAATCTTATGCATAGCGGGATGTCGACTGGAGAAAAAATTATGAAGATGTGTCACCACACACTGGGGGATCTCATCAAGGGAACGTGGCAACGAAGAACAAACAGCTGATTGATCAGTCACAGTAGCGAACTCACTCACAACTCACATGCAGGGATTGGGCAGGTCACGTGCGGCACGATAAAACTACAAGTCGTGTGGGGGATTGGGAGAACCATCCTTGACAATGGTGTAGGGGCACCATCTGAGAGTTTTACCACTTGCTGCACCTTTCTTTTTCTAAGATACCTAGGTATGTTCTCGCCTCGTTCGGCGCACGCGCTGACACATCATTCGGATTGGCCGGTATATCAACAAGTCCCGGTTACCCAGGCTATTTCTTTGCCATCGCCAGGGCCTGTGCCATTTTCTGTGGAATTTATGCCTCCGAGAGACGATGGCGCAGAACACCGACTCAAGAATGCTGCGGCAACATTCCATGACCTTGGTGCGAGTTTTGTTTCTGTGACATATGGGGCAGGAGGATCGAGCCGGGGTCGTACTATCCGGATTGGACAAGAGCTGGCACATACTCCGCTAACGACCTTGGTTCACCTCACGCTGGTGCAGCACACTGCTGCTGAGTTGAGAGAGATTATTGCGAGTTATCAAGATTGTGGGTTGACCAACATCTTGGCATTGCGGGGGGACCCGCCGGGTGATCCCACTGGTGAATGGGTGAAGACTGACGGTGGTCTGGATCATGCCATCGAGTTGATCGAGCTCATCAAAAAATGTGACACTCAGCAACAATTTGAAATTGGAATCGCCTCATTTCCTGATAAGCATTATCGAGCGCGGGACGTCGATGCGGATACTGCTTACACTATTGCGAAACTTCGGGCAGGAGCGAGTTACTCCATCACCCAGATGTTTTTTGACGTTGACTACTATCTCCGGCTTCGTGATCGCCTTGCCGCGGCCGACTCTGTCCATGGTTGCAAACCTGTCATCCCGGGGTTGATGCCGATCACTTCCCTGAGGTCACTACGGCGACAGCGAGAGCTTGCTGGATGTCGGATTCCGTCGAAGCTCGAAGAACACCTTGAAAAAGCTGCCTCGGCAGGGAATTCTGCGGATCCCCACGTCAAGCATGAAATTCGGAAGATCGGTATAGCTCATACCACAGCGATGGCGGAGCGCCTTATCAGTGAGGGGGTCCCTGATCTGCACTTTATGACGCTAAACTTTGCTCGAGCGACACAGGAAGTACTCCACAACCTTGGGATGGCTCCTGCGTGGGGTCCTGATCGTGGTCATGATGCGATCCGATAACCTGATCGCGTGCAGGAAAGTATCTGCCTCGGCGTTACCATGGGCTATTAACGCTGATTCTGCGCTTGTATTACGGCTAAATCAATGAGGAGTTGTCTCCATTGAGAGGAAGGCAGCTACCGAGGATTGCGAATGGCCTGGGATCACCAGGGAAATGCATGTTTCGTACGATATCAGTGAAGCCGAGCCGTCGGTAGAGATGGAAAGCATGGTTATTTTCGCAGGCTACTTCCGGGGTGGAAAGAAGAAGCTTCTGACTTGTGAGGTTGCTAGCAAAAGTTGTGAGCAAATAGTGCCCCAATCCACTGCTTTGCCACGACGGCTCCACGTGGATTTCTGCCAGTTCGGTGTAATTTGCTAAAAGCTGACTTTGTACGTGTGTGGGGGCTCCAGCGGACCTGAGTGCTGCCTTCACTTGTGTATTCCACCATTGTCCGTCGCCACCTCGGTAACCGTAGGCAAAGCCTCGGATTGGTTGTTCGGGATCCCTTGGATCAGGTTTTTTGCCCGCGGAATAGTCGATGGCAGCGACAGCATGAAAACCTAGGTAACGTGAGTGGGTAGTCCATGCGGATTGTCGTGCACCGGAGATTGTTGAGCTGTAGCCCATTGCTCGTATGTAAATGGAGACCAATTCGGGTACACGTTGACGAAACTGTGGGGAGGTCAACGTTGTAAAGGCGATGGGCATTCTTTAATGAAACCATGTGATGGCAAAGTGTGTGGCGATACGGGGGAAGGTGTACTGGTCTGCCACGCCTTTCTAATCAAACTTATGATCGAATTTAATGGTTGGATCGGATCCATTGTCCGACGTGACCTGTAGTGTGCGAGGCGTCAGCTGGTCAAGGAAAGTTGTGGTTCATGAGTAGGGGAGTGAAAGATGATAAATGAGGCAACGGTGAGTTTTTTGAGGAAAGCGGATGCCTTGCTAGCGAATCGCCCGAACAACCTTGGCCAGCGCGAGATAGAGCAGCGTTTCCAAAACTCGTATTATGCTGCTCTTCGTCTTGCTGGAGCGGTGATTGAAGACGTTATGTCTCGGCGGAAGAGGAAACTCAGGGGCGATGCGTGGACATTGCTCGCTCGATGCGGAGGGCAATATGGGGCATGGGCTGATATTTTTCGTCCATATTCGCCCGTAAAGGAGCGCATTAGGATGGGGTTGTCCCCCTCGTTGAGTCTCGACGATCTGGAATGTTTTGAGCACCATGTATTGGAGTTTCGTACTTTTGTCAATGATCGCTACGCGTGGGTTCCTTGCGTGGCATAGAGGATGAGGTGCGATAATCTAGAATGCGCCCACGGGGTGGGGATTGTATTACCCCTGGTGGAGGTGGGGATGGGGAGTGTTGCGAGTATGCTGAGGGAGTATATGGAACTGTTATCGCCCCTGTAACGTTGTCAGGGGTGGAGAACAGTATTTTCGCAGAAAATGGAGGAGTTGTGGCCCTCTCGGAGCAAGAGCAGCGTACTCTCGATGAGATTGAGAATGCTCTGTATCAGGAAGATCCTGATTTTGGTAAAAATGTAGGGTCGATCCAGGGTGGCGGTGTTGCTGTTAAAGTCGTTGCTCTACTCATTCTTGGCCTTGCTTTACTCGTCGGTGGTATGGCCCTGTCTCAGATCAGCTTATGGTTTGTGGCGATGTCTGTCGCAGGATTCTTGGTAATGTTTGGCGCTGGTGTGATTTGTCTGCGGGGGAGGCATGTCATCTCTATAGCTCGAGCGAATGGGGTGTCTGGGAGGGGAACGAAGAGTGCATGGAGCGGTCATTACTCTTCCCAGGTCAAGCAATCGGGTGGCATGGAGGAGAACTTCCGTCGACGTTTTGAGCGTTGATCTGACGGACGTCGAATTAAGTCTGTATAGGCGTGTGCTATGCGGTAGAGGTTTTCCTGATGGTGGCCGGCTCCATGAGGGGCGTCGGCCGTGGCGGTGCTGGTTGAGGTAATCATTGTGGCTGTATGTAACTGGCACGTTTTTGCAGCCTGGTTGTCATCCACTCGGTTGAGTAACGGTGAGTTTTTGCAAGTCCTCGTTTCGGGTGAGTTGCTTGGGGCTTGACTATCAATTTTTGTGGAGACCTAGTGGCTGTGATGCGTCTTCATTGCCACAGTGTTCCTGGTTGGCTGGCTTAGACTTCGCCCAAAAGGTACTCATGCAGCAATTATTTTTGGGTGGCTGACGACTCATCTCCCACTTTGCCCCACTGATGTGATCGTCTAGACGGATTATCCATCCTTACGTGGAATCTGTATGCCTATTGGGGCATATTGTGTCGCGAGTGACATATTTTTCTGGCTGTATGGTAGCTGCATTAATCGGAGCTGGTAGCCATTTCGCTTCAATTGATAGGGGCGGAGTGGCACCCCAGGCTAGGCGTGATAATTCTTTACTTTCTGTAAAGGTTTTCTTATAGGTGCAGATCGTTGTGGGGGAAGCTGACACACTCTGCTAGGGGGTGCCGTCGTAGTTGCCACCTAAAAATAAAAGAAAGCTAAAGATTTGCTGAAAGCATGGTGCTGATGGTGCGTTGTGGGGCGAAGTGGGTTAAAGTGGGAGAGGCTGGCGGACACGGTATGTTCGTCACGCTAATGCTGTAGACAACCGTCGCTGTTAGCTTCCGAAGCTAGCTGCGGCACCACAATTGACTGGATGCCTGTCGTCGGTGTTGAGGGAAGGAGTCCGAAGGGAATGTTCTTCGGTACTTTTACCCCCAAAATGGACGACAAGGGACGCTTGACTCTTCCGGCGAAGTTTCGTGATGAGTTAGCAGACGGGTTGATGGTGACGAAGGGGCAAGACCACTCCTTAGCTATCTACCCCAGGGAGGTTTTTCTTGAACGTGCCCGGAAAGCTGCTTCTGCATCTCGGACCAATCCGGAAGCGCGTGCATTTGTGCGTAACCTCGCGGCTAGTGCGGATGAGCAATCCGTCGACGGTCATGGGCGAATCACTATCTCGCCTGACCATCGCCGTTATGCGGGGTTAAGTAAAGAATGTGTCGTAATTGGGTCGGTCGACTTCGTGGAGATTTGGGATGCGGAGTCGTGGAGCCAGTACCAAGCCGAGCATGAAGAGAGCTACGCAAACGGTGACGATACCGCTTTTATGGAGTTCCTTTAGGAGACTCGTCGTGCAGGTTCAGTGTTCTCGCAACCGGCAACCGTAAATTATGCAGCGAGCGTGAGGAATGTGTGCAGGCCTCTGCCCGTTTGGATCCTGATGTACTTCCCCGACACCAGGCGCTGAGCGGGTAGGGCCCTGTCGACATTCCGACTCATCGCCAACTCTGATTATTCTGCGCAGCGGTGATCAGAAATACCCACTATTCAGCCCACAACGATGAAATGAGGGGACAATGGCCGACCGTCAGTCTGGTCTACACGGCCACGTTCCCGTGATGCGGGATCGAATGGCTGAACTTATTTCCCCAGCCGTTGGGATGTCTCCCGGAGACTCGGGGCCACCGACCATTCTCCTGGATGGAACTCTTGGCGCAGGTGGACACACTGAGTATTTTCTCGAACGCTTCCCCTCATTAATGGTTATTGGAGTTGACCGGGACAGCCGCGAGTTGAGCCGCACCGTGGACCGGTTATCACGTTTTCGCGATCGGTTACTTCCGTTACACGCTCGATTCGATGATTTCGAGCATGTGCTTGGGACCGTGGAGCACCCCCTCGCTGATGCCTTTCGTCGGCACGGATTATCGGCGGCGTTTTTTGACTTAGGTGTGTCATCGATGCAGCTAGATCAGACTCATCGAGGATTCACCTACCGTGATGATGGCCCGTTAGACATGAGGATGGATATTTCCAAGGGGACGACGGCGGCAGATATCCTCAATACCTATAGTCATGGTGAGTTGGCACGAATCCTTAAAACCTATGGTGATGAGCGTTTTGCGGGGCCTCTCGCAACCGCAATCATTCGCGAACGGGAAAAAGAACCATGGTCCACCTCGCAACGGCTCGTTGACCTGATCTACACAACAATTCCGGCATCTGCTCGACGACATGGAGGTCATCCAGCGAAAAGGACTTTCCAGGCACTGCGTATCGAAGTTAACGCGGAACTTGATGCCTTGCGTGGCGTGATTCCGAAAGCCTGCGCATGTCTTCGCACAGGTGGGCGCGCAGTCTTTATGAGCTACCAAAGCCTTGAGGACAAGATTGTGAAAAAGGAGTTCGCCGCTCTGACGGTGTCGAAAACTCCCCCTGGACTACCTATTGATCTTCCTGACAGTGCTCCTGATTTCCGTCTCGTGACGCGAGGCTCAGAAAAGGCTGATGAGCGCGAACAGAAGGTGAATCCACGGGCACATTCCGTTCGTGTCCGCGCGATAGAACGAACCGTGGACTCGCGATCTAGTTCGCCGCCGGGCAGTAAATCGTCAACAGCTACTGGATCGGCGGATGGGTATCTAGATCACAAGGGGCGACGCGCCCATTTCCCGGGATCTCGAGAAACCTCAGATCAATCCTCTCGAAATACACACCATTCCACACCGTAAAGACGTCGAAGGAGAACGATGACTACCTTGACAAGGGCTGAATCACCAGCTCACCAGGCAGCACAGGGCTATGACGTCGACACGGCAGAGTGTGCGACACGATCAGTGACTCAAAATATCCCAGCCCAACACAAGACTGAACGACCATCTCGTTCCCGTCGAGTGGGCACCACTGGCTCACCGGCAAGGAGGAGTGGCGCAGCAAAACGGATGGGCTCGCGTCAAGTTATTTCAGTCCGTGGGCGCCGCGTCGTATCAGAAGAACACCGGGTCAAAAGGACAACCATTCAATTTATTATTGTTTGTATCCTCATGATTGGTATCGGTGTCGGAGTCACGATGTACCTCTCAGGCGTGACTACCCAGCAGTCGTTCTCCATACAAAAAGCGAAAGATAAAAAAACCACCCTTGATAACGAACTGGAAGCATTACACCGAGATGTGAAAAATGCGAGCTCCAATTCGGAAGTTGCCCGAAAAGCCACACATAGCGGCATGGTTGTTCCTGATCAGCCTGGAATCATGACGGTAAACCCGGACGGATCTACTGTAGAAAACAGGGCAGCGACCCCTTCGAAGACTCACGATGTGCTCGACATCAACAGTGGATCTGCACCGAAAGCTCAAGCGTCCTCAGATCCCAAGAAGACAAAAAGAATACCCGGTACAGCAGCACCTATCGACGTCTTGCGACATGATACTGGCCGGCCTGTTCAGCTAGCACCGTACCAGGACACCGACAGTCACCGGCCAGGCCCGAACGGGAATAGTCCGGCTGGCCGGCCGGAAGGAATTGGTCCTCGAACAGACCACCCCTCCGTCCCCGGGCATTCAGCAGAAAATCCCGTCCCGGTACCTGCTCCGAATGCGCCCATGGCCGCACCATAGGCAATTGTCACCGCCCCGATAATGAACACATGAACTGTGCAGATGTGCTGTAAGGGGCGAGACGTATCTGGGGCGGTGGAAAGCTTGTGTACTATTTCGTGAAGAACTCCGGAAATGACGTTCCGGAACACGGCCCGCCAGTTGGTGGCAGTAGGTTGTAGGCGATACGCGGTGAGCAGGTTGATAACGCATGACAAGGGGACTGGAGACTCCATGAGTAATAGTTCATCTCGTCGTCCCCGTGACCGCTATAAGAGCAAGCCTGCTGACGCCCCACTGCGAGAGACCTTATCCGGGACCTCACTGATCACCGGAGCGAAGGCGGCTATGCGCCGCCTCAACCTTCTCCGAGCCATCATTATCTTCCTCTTAATTGTCCTGGTCATGCGGCTGGTATGGGTTCAACTCATCATTGGGCCGAACCTTTCATCACAGGCGCAAGAGCAGCGTCGAGTTAAAATCGCAGAACCAGCTCGACGTGGAACTATTACGGATATCAATGGACGTGATCTTGCCTACACGATGGAATCGTCGTTGCTGTCCGTCCATCCGAACACCCTACGTGCGTTCATGGAAAAAAGACATGAAATTGACCCCGATGAATATCCAGAGCCTGATCAGCGGATTAAAGACATCGCTAAAAAACTTCCCACAATGGTCGGGGATAAGGGCAAAGACGACGTCAAACCCGAGGACATTAAAAAGAAACTGACCTCGGGAGATAAATATTCCGTTCTGGTACGTAATGTTGATCCCGACAAGGCACAAAAGATCGTTAAAAAATACCCTGAGATTACGGCTGAACGACAAGACGTACGCCAGTACCCCAACGGCGCCATTGGCGAGAACATTTTAGGGAAGATCAGTCAGGATGGATCAGGTCAATTCGGACTTGAACTTTCGCAAGATTCGGATCTTCAAGGAACAAATGGTAGCTATACCGTTGATATTGCTGCTCAAGGGATGGCCATCCCGGGTTCTCGGCGGGATGAGCACCCCGCTGTTGATGGCGATAGCTATCAGCTCACGCTTGATAACGATATGCAGACCTATGTTCAGCAGAGCCTTGAACAGGCAAAGACCCACTCTGGTGCGGAGGATGCCAGCGCCGTTGTACTCGATGCGAAGACTGGACAGGTGTTATCCCTTGCAACAACCGGGACAATTGATCCTAATGGGGATATTGAAAAGCAGCTAAAAGAAGGTCGACAGTTTGGGGACAGAACCGTAAGCAACCCATTCGAACCAGGTTCGGTGGGCAAGGTCATTACTGCTGCTGCATCCATCGAAGACAAGAAGACAACGCCTGACGAGGTTCTTCATGTTCCCGGATCGATTAACGACTCGGGTGTCACCGTGAAAGATGCATGGGAGCATGGGGTAACCCCGTACACCACCACGGGTGTTTTCAGTAAGTCGTCCAATGTCGGAACCCTAATGTTGGCACAGAGGGTAGGCCCGGATGCGTTCAACGACTATCTCAAGAAATTTGGCATTGGACAGGCAACAGGAATTGAGCTTCCTAACGAAACTAGTGGATTCATTCCTGCCCGATCCCAATGGGCGGGTGGTACATTCGCTAACCTCCCGATTGGACAGGGTTTTTCCACTTCACTTTTGCAAATGGCAAGTATCTACCAAACCATCGCAAACGATGGTGTGCGCGTTCAACCACGTATAGTCAAGACCATTAAATCCTCTGACGGTCATGAGGTGTCGACAAACACACCAGACGAAACCAGGGTCGTGAGTGCACAGACCGCCAAAACTGTACGCAACATGTTCCGTGGTGTTGTTCAGAAAGCTGGTGGTAACCAGCAAGGAACAGGGCCGGGAGCTGCAATTGATGGTTACCAAGTAGCGGGTAAAACAGGCACCGCCCAACAGGTAGATCCGAAAACTGGGGCCTATTCGAACTCGAAATACTGGATTACGTTCGCAGGAATAGCTCCCGCCGACGATCCGCGCTTTGTCGTCGCCATTATGCTGAACAACCCGGATCGGGGTGTCCATGGTGAAGGTGGGCAGTCGGCTGCTCCACTATTCCATGACATTGCCTCGTGGGCGCTCGATCGATATAACATCCCTCCGTCCAGAGAACCCGGTGACACCCTCTTACTACAAGCGGGTTAACTGCAGTTCCTCCCCGAGGAGACACACCACGTCTCACTCACTATTTCCCGTCTAGGACTTAAACAAGGAGATTGTCATGGCAACGCTGGAAGAGCTTGCGGAAATCGCCGGTGGCCGACTAATCCGAGCCCACAACCCAGGGCTCACCATTAGCGACATTGGGCTCAATGCGCAGGCACTGCCAGCGGGGGGATTGTTTGCCGGGGTTCCAGGACTCCATGTTCATGGTGCCCAATTTGCGGATGCTTCTCCCGCTGCGGCCGTACTAACCGATCACGACGGCATCGAGAAGATTACCCGCGATGACCTACCCCTGATCATCGTCGATGATGTTCGCTCCGTGTTGGGACCGGTGTCATCCGCAGTATATGGCCATCCGTCTCATGATCTGACTGTCATCGGCATTACTGGGACAGCGGGAAAAACCACGGTTAGTTACATGGTTGAGTCTGCCCTTCTCCGTCAAGGTATATCGACGGGTCTTATCGGAACGACCGGGACACGCATTAACGGGGAAAAGATTCCCTCGACGTTGACGACACCCGAAGCTCCGAACCTTCAAGCGTTATTCGCGCGGATGAAGAAACACGGGGTTTCCCATGTCGTGATGGAGGTCTCCAGTCATGCTATTTCTTTGGGACGTGTCGCAGGAACCCACTTTTCTGTCGCGGGTTTCACGAACCTTTCTCAGGACCATCTCGATTTTCATCCGACGATAGAGGACTATTTCCAGACAAAGACCCGTCTGTTCGTTCAGGATTCTCCGTTACATGCTGATGCGGCGGTCATCTGTATCGATGATCACTGGGGGCAACGCTTAGCTTCGATCCTTCCACAACCGGTGACAGTTGCGACAACAGGGTGCTCAGAGATTGACAATGCCCAGCAGCACGACACTGATATCGGGGCCAATGAGTCAGGGATTCAGCCGGATGCATGGGCTGGTCGATCGCTGGTGCTCGATAGTGGGATTCAAACAGCAGAAATCCACGGATTCGGTGTCGATAGCGTGGCTCTTCACATACCAATGCCAGGTCGTTTCAACATCGCCAATGCCTTGGTTGCGATCGGACTACTTGTGAAAGTCGGTATGGATCCTATGGATGCCATTGCGGGGCTGTCTACAGTCACTGTGCCGGGCCGCCTCGAGCGCGTTGACCGTGGTCAAGATTTTATGGCTGTGGTTGATTACGCCCACAAACCTGGCGCGATCGCAGCAGTATTAGACACGTTACGGGGCCACGTGCGTGGGCGGATTGCGATCGTAATTGGCGCAGGGGGAGACCGAGATGACTCGAAGCGTCCTGTTATGGGGCGTGAAGCAGCTATGCGGAGTGATCTTGTTATCGTCACCGACGACAATCCTCGGTCCGAGGATCCCGAGTCGATACGCCAACAGGTTGTAGCAGGCGTGCGCGGTGTTCTCGACCAGGGGAAGACCGGGGTTTGTGAAGGATCAACCGATAATCGTCAATCGCCAGTCGTTCGCGAGATTGGTGATCGTCGAGAAGCCATTCGAGCAGCGATCCAGTGGGCCCAGCCAGGCGATGCCGTTATTATCGCCGGAAAAGGGCATGAAACAGGCCAGCTGATTGGTGGTATCACCTATCCATTTGATGATCGTGTCGAAACGCGCCGCTGGATCGACGATAAACTCAAAAACTCGGTGGAGAAAACCAACTAATTATGTATCAATACATGTACCGGCGTAGTGAAAGAGGTAGCCAAGAATGATCCCCATTACGGCGGGGCATCTCGCAGACATTACTGGGGGATACCTCGTCAATATTGATCCCGACACGGTGATACCTGGGCCCGTCGAGTTCGATTCCAGGAAGATCACTTCTGGCTCAATCTTCTTGGCGCTGCCGGGTGCCCGAGTCAATGGGCACGATTTTGCGGCTCAGGCGATAAAAGATGGGGCTACTCTTGCTCTCCTATCACGAGACATGGGGCTACCAGCCGTCATCATTCCCCGTGTCGACCATATTGTTACCAATGCGATGGCGTTGGACCACGACTGTGATGGTGAAGGTGAAGCAGCATTGACGGCGCTCGGCCGCCTTGCGCGTTACACGGTGACCGAACTAGTTAACCACCACGACTTGCGTGTTATTGGAGTTACAGGTTCCGCCGGAAAAACATCGACGAAGGACATGATTGCGACCATCCTTCGAACCCAAGGTGAGACCGTTGCCCCCCCTGGTTCTTTCAATAACGAGATTGGCCATCCTTATACAGCGTTGCGATGTACAGAATCGACTCAATACCTTGTTGCAGAGATGAGTGCTCGTGGTCGGGGACATATTAGCCATTTAGCGCGGATTGCTCCGCCAGTAATCGGCGCGGTCCTTAATGTCGGTACCGCTCATGTGGGCGAGTTTGGTTCTCGCGAAGCGATTGCCGAGGCTAAGGGGGAGCTTGTTGAATCCCTTCCCTCCGCTGAGGACGGGGGAGTCGCAATCCTTAACGTTGATGACCCATTGGTCGCCGACATGGCTTCTCGGACACGAGCTCGGGTGATGAGGTTTTCAGTGATCGCTGAGGACCACGTCGATACCGAGACGGATGACGAGATTGATGTCTCTGCGACTCGAGTTGAACTGGATGCTTCTGCTCGCGCGTCATTTACCCTCATAGGTGCCCACAATGCATCGGCCCGAGTTCACCTCAAAGTGCACGGAGAACATCAAGTTCCCAATGCGTTGGCTGCTGCAGCAGTCGGTTTTGCTGTCGGAATGTCGGTCGATGAGGTTGCGAAGGCTCTCTCCCAACATACGGCAGCAAGTGCACATAGAATGGATGTTCGCACGCGCTGTGATGGTGTCACGATCATCAATGACTCATACAACGCCAATCCCGACTCAATGCGAGCAGGACTTGCAGCATTGGCCTCAACAACTGCCGCGCGGAGCGATGCCCAAGCATGTGCGGTATTGGGGCAAATGGGTGAGTTAGGCGCATCGGCGATTGATGAACACTATCTGATTGGTCAAGAACTCGGGCGTCATCATGTGAGTCATGTCGTGGTCGTCGGAAACGGGGTTAATCAACAGGCGCTTGCTCATGGTGCTGCAGATTCCGGAGTAAAAGTAACCCACGTGGATGATGTCGATGCTGCTATCGATAGCGTGTGGTCCTCGGTCCGTCCCAGGGACGTTGTGCTCATTAAAGCGTCATACTCGGATGGGTTATGGAGAGTCGCAGAAGGTCTCTTGTCTGGCGTGGATGAAAGGAACGGAAAATAGTGATTCATATTATCATCGGCGGTGCCGTTTCTTTTATAATTTCCATCCTTTTTACTCCAATCTTGATTCGTCGCTTTTCTGACGAAGGTCTGGGGCAAGAGATCCGCGAGGAAGGTCCGAGGTCTCATCTACGTAAACGAGGAACTCCTACGATGGGCGGCATCGCCATTATTGTTGCTGTCGTCGGTGGTTATTTCCTTGCACATCTAGCTTCTGCTTTCACACGCTTGAGTTACATGCCGACCGCATCGGGGTTATTGATTCTTGGGTTGACGGTCGGGATGGGGTTCCTAGGCTTTTTGGACGACTACATTAAATTAGTCAAAGCGAGAAATCTTGGCTTAAATAAAAAAGGGAAACTTATTGGTCAAGCGGTCCTAGCGATCGGTTTTGGTGTGCTCTGTCTCATGTTTGGCGATGAACATGGGTTAAAACCTGCATCGACAAAGTTATCGTTCGTTCGTGATATTGACACCTTTGATGTCGCCATCGGTGGGGCCGTCATCGGAACGATCATATTTCTAGCGTTCATCTATTTTTTGGTGACTGCCTGGTCTAACGCGGTGAATCTGACCGATGGCCTCGATGGTCTGGCCGCGGGGACGACGGCGATCGTGATGGCTGCGTATTCCATCATGACTTTTTGGCAATTCAGAAATTCGTGCGCATCCAACGCCTCAGTGGCATGTTACCAAGTACGTGATCCTTTGGATTTATCTATTATGGCCGCCTGCGGATTGGGTGCATGTCTTGGCTTTTTGTGGTGGAATGCAGCTCCGGCAAAAATCTTCATGGGCGATACCGGTTCCTTGGCGTTGGGTGGACTTGTCGCTGGCTTGTCAGTGACTTCACGGACAGAGCTGCTGATGATTGTCATTGGTGCATTGTTTGTAGCTGAAACTATTTCTGTCGTCATTCAGGTGGTGAGCTTCCGTTCCACAGGGAAAAGGCCATTCCGGATGGCTCCTATTCATCACCACTTTGAAAATGGTGGATGGGCCGAAACCACAGTGGTTATTCGTTTTTGGCTGCTGACCGCAATGTTCGCGGTCGCGGGTGTAAGTATGTTCTACGCCGACTGGTTAGGGTGGACCTAAACATAAACCTAAGGCGCGACCAGACCTAGGCTCAATCGAGTCCCATAGACCTTCAGTTACTGAAAGAGAATATTATGTCTCAAATCCAGTTATCCTCGTCGTACCTCCCTCAACCACAAGGACCAGTGTGGATTGCTGGTGCCGGGGTTTCTGGTCGAGGAGCCGCGGAATTGGTGAGACAGCTGGGGTGGTCTGTCTGCATCGTCGATAGCAATATTTCTTTGGCTACCGAACTTGCTCACCAGTATCGGGGATCGTCCATGACGGTCCAGGATGCTTACTCACGTCTTCACGAGGCCTCGTTGATTGTCACATCACCGGGGTGGCGGCCAGACACACCGCTTCTCAGGGATGCTCAGGCGCGAGGTATCCCTGTGATCGGCGACGTTGAACTGGCGTGGTGTGCTGACCGCGATGGGAGGTTTGGTAAGCCGCGAACCTGGTTGGCGGTGACCGGAACAAATGGTAAAACAACCGCCACGTCCATGCTAGCTGCGATGATGGAAAAAGCGGGTGCTGCGGCGGAGGCCGTAGGAAACATAGGGGTAGCGGTGGGTACTGCGTTAACACAAACACCGCGAGTGGACATCATGGTGGCTGAACTTTCGAGTTTCCAGCTTCATTGGGCGCCAACGTTTACTCCTGATGCTGGCGTCATCTTAAATCTCGCGGAGGACCATATTGACTGGCACGGCTCGATGGATGCTTACGCAGGAGACAAAGCGCGGGTGTATCGAGGGGATATAGCCGTCGTCAATTCAGATGATGAGCGCGTGTGTGATGAAGCGAAGCGATACGTTGTTTCGGAGCCAGTTTCCCCGCACGATGGTGACGATTCATGCCCGCACGTCATCGGTTTCACCATGGATGAGCCGAGTGCCGGAGAGATCGGAATCGTCGACGGAAGAATCGTCGACCGTGTCTATTCGCCGGCTAACTCAGACGGCATAGTTATTGCGGATGCTACGAGCATTTCACCGCCCGGCGCAGCTGGTGTCGCAGATGCACTAGCCGCCACCGCCATTGCCCGCTCCCAAGGGGTGGAACCGGACGCGATCGCAGAGGCACTCTCATCGTTCGTCGTCCAGAAGCATCGTGGCCAAGTGGTGCATGAAGCTGACGGAATCCGCTGGATTGATAATTCGAAGGCGACGAACCCGCACGCCACAGACGCGGCACTGTCTGCGGTCGACTCATGTGTGTGGATTGCCGGTGGGCAGCTCAAGGGCGCGTGTGTTGACGAGGTTATTGCAAAGAACGTGGAGCGTATCTCAGCGGCTGTCGTTTTAGGGCAAGATAGAGAGGTTATTCGGCGCAGCCTCATGGCGATTGCGCCACGGATTCCATTGACCGTTGTGACATCGATGGATCCTGTCGCTGCTATGACCGAAGCTGTTCAGGCTGCTGGTCGTTTAGCGCAGCCTGGTGATACCGTGCTTCTTGCTCCGGCGGCGGCTAGCCTGGACATGTACACAGGAATGGGTCAGCGCGGTGACCTTTTTGCAGACGCTGCCAGGCGCTTCGGCACCACGGGACTGAAGGACAGAGATCGTGACATCTAAGCCTGATCGGAGATCAAAGTCCCACAGCATGAGTATGTGGTGGGAGAGGGTAGTCAGCAAGATTGATGCTGCGACATCGACGCCGAAGTTTGACTATTATATCCTTGCCGCGATTACAGCGATTTTGACCGGCTTAGGATTGTTGATGGTGCTGTCCAGTTCGATGGCATCCTCCCTCGCTGATTCCAACAGCGTGTGGACAGATTTTCTCAAACAGGCCGCGATGGTGGTAGTTGGGCTCGTCGGCTTGTATTGTGCCCTTCGAGTGTCTCCGACCACTATTAAAAAGGTGGCTCCGTGGTCGATGGGGCTGGGTGTTCTTCTCCTCATTTTGGTTCTTATCCCCGGTTTGGGTACTGGCTTACAGCAGATGGGGTCTCAGTCATGGTTGGTCTTGGGGCCACTGACTATTCAGCCATCGGAGGTCGCCAAACTCTGTATTGCTGTGTGGGGTTCTGCAGTGTTGTCCGAGCGTGCGCTATATGCTCAGTCGATCCGGGAAGTATTCGGATTTTTTACAGGCATCGTGGTTCTCGTCATCATTCTTGTCACCCTTGAACGTGACCTCGGAATGGTGGCGTCGGTCATGATCGTATTCTTGGCCCTGGCGTGGTTTGTGGGCGTTCCCAAGTGGGTCACAACGACGATTATTGCCGGCGGGTTGGGACTTGCGGTGCTGTTAACGCTGACTGCCGGATTTAGGTCGAACCGTGTTGAGGTGTTCAAGGAAACGCTATTTGGTAAGTTTCCGAATACTCAGGGCACAGCGTACCAAAGTTACCAGGGCTTCCTTTCCCTCGGTGATGGATCTTTTCTAGGACAGGGGCTGGGACAATCGCGTGCTAAGTGGTTCTATCTGCCTGAGGCGAAGAATGATTTTATTTTCGCCGTCGTCGGTGAAGAGATGGGCTTCATTGGTGCTAGTATTGTGATCCTCCTTTTCGCGTTGTTGGGTTGGGTGGGGATGCGCATTGCGGTGAACCAATCTGATCCATTTTTACGATTGATGGCCGCAACAGTGACAACCGGTATCGTGATACAAGCATTTATTAACATTGGCTACGTCACTGGACTTCTTCCTGTCACCGGTATTCAGTTGCCGTTAATTTCATCAGGAGGCACGTCGGCGATTATCACGCTTGTGTCCATGGGGCTGCTTCTTAACTGTGCTCGGCATGAGCCAGAGACAGTGTCGTCAATGCAGACCTATGGCAGGCCTGTCGTCGATAAGCTTTTGGCCTTACCGGAACCACGCGCGTTTGATCTTTCGACTCTGCGTCGGGGGCCGTGGCGTGATGATGGTGCCTTGCGGAGTGGAGAGCTTCGAGAAAGTCGTCGTGCACGGCGTGGAGATCGTGGACGAATGGGCTCACTACGACGGGGCTCACTGTCGGACCGCCACCATGAGGTTCAGAAGTTCGGGGAGCCGGTGACACGCCGTAGTGGTAGGTCTAGTCGTCGGCGCATGCAGGATGAAGCTCGGAGCACAGCATCTCACCGTGGTCACAATGCCCGCCAGACGTCACGTCGAGGCTCCGCTGAATCAGGTCGTCGCCCATATTCATCTGGTCGGAGGCCAAAGAAGGGGACATTTGGCCCCTTTGATGATGGACCCCGTCGCTAGTATGGGTTTAATAGGAAGTAGGTTGTGCGCAGTGGCATGCACATGGTGCCGTTGCTCGTCGCCAGTCACGTATTTATCAGGGGAGACACGATATGGACAAACAACCACCCTCGGACAACCAGGGGGGTATAGAGGGGATCGCGGCGGTATCACAAGAGAGCCTGTCGATTGTTGTTGCTGGTGGTGGAACAGCCGGTCATATCGAACCTGCGATGGCGGTAGCGGATGCGATTCGTCGTCAGGAGCCGTCGGCCAGAGTTACGGCGTTAGGTACCAAGAAAGGATTGGAAGGTACGCTCGTTCCTGAGCGTGGCTACGATCTGCGTCTCATTGATCCTGTCCCGATTCCGAGGCAACTCAGTTCATCGCTATTTTCTGTTCCTGCTCGTATACGGCGAGCTGTGACACAAGCGAAGGATATATTGCGTGACGTCGATGCTGATGTCCTCATTGGCTTTGGTGGATATGTTTCAGCGCCGGCGTATCTCGCGGCCAGATCGCTCCGAATACCATTTTTTGTCCACGAAGCCAACGCGCGGGCAGGAATGGCAAATAAATTAGGCGTGCGCCTCGGCGGTCGAGGCCTCGCGGCTGTTGACCAGTCGGGTATTTCGGCAGATGTTGTTGGTATCCCCGTTCGAAAGGAGATCAGTTCGCTTGACCGCCATGGTCTACGAGCAGAGGCTCGCGAATTTTTCGGACTTGATCCTCACGCGCCGGTCCTTCTTGTCACTGGTGGATCGCAGGGGGCAAGGTCGTTGAACACTGCAGTATCGGGTGCGTCACGCGAACTCGGTGCAGCCGGTGTGTCTGTTCTTCATGCTTATGGAAAAAAGAATTCAGTGGAGGTATGTCACGTCGATGGGACCCCTCCCTACGTCGCTGTGCCGTATATCTCCCGGATGGACCTCGCGTTGAGCGCCGCCGATATGATTGTTTGCCGGTCGGGGGCGATGACTGTTGCTGAGGTTTCTGCTGCGGGTATCCCCGCTGTTTACGTGCCTTTACCTCATGGCAATGGTGAGCAGGCCCTCAATGCCAAGACAGTTGTCGATAATTCGGGCGCGATACTGATCAATGATGACAGCCTGAGGTCGCATACCATCGTCGATAAAGTGATTCCCATGATCACTAACGCTGATGTCCTGGCGGTGATGAGGGAGAATACTCTCAAGAGCGGACATGCTAATGCCGCTGATGATATCGCCCAACGTGTGATTCACGCGGCTCGGTAGCCTCGATCCACATAATGTGAAACCAAGGAGTAGATGCACGTGCCGAAAATCGATGACAATGCGGGTGCGCTGGGCACGCCGACAGCCAAGGGCGTTGGCATTTCTCGCTGCCAACCTGAGGAACTCACCCTCCACGAGAGACGCGCTAACCCCGCGCATGAGATTACTGTAGAAGATCTCCATCACGTCCATATGGTGGGTATCGGTGGCGTCGGAATGTCTGGAGTAGCACGTATCTTATTGGATCGTGGCTACACGGTGACTGGTTCAGACATGAAAGAGTCCCGCACGATCTTGGCTTTGCGGGCTGCTGGGGCGGTGATCGCGACAGAACATTGCGCGGACAACCTTGCACTCACATCAGAGACACCGACCTGCGTGGTGACCTCATTTGCTGCAATTCCACAGGATAATGCTGAGCTCATCCGGGCTCGTGAACTCGGGATCCCTGTTGTAACGCGGTCAGATGTGTTGGGAGCACTTCTCCGCGACCATGTAGGATTACTGATCGCGGGAACTCACGGAAAAACGTCGACAACCTCATTGACCATCGTTGCTCTTCAACAAGCGGGATTAGACCCGAGTTTTGCTGTCGGCGGCCAACTCTCAACCACCGGGACGAATGCACATCATGGCACAGGCTCAGTGTTTGTCGCTGAGGCTGACGAGTCAGATGCATCGTTGTTGACCTATTCGCCCAACGTTGCAGTTGTGACCAATATTGAAGCAGATCACTTGGATTTTTACGGTTCAGAAGAATCTTATATCCGGGTGTTCGATGAGTTTGCAGGTCGCGTCGTTGATGGGGGTTTTTTGGTCATCTGTGTGGATGATCGGCAGGCTGCGGAACTCGGTGAACGACTGATAAAAGACGGGGATGGGAGGATCCACGTCGTGGGATATGGCACCGTGGAGGCTGCCGCGCGTCATCCATCGATTCCGATGTGTGTGAAAATTACGGATATTACTCCGAAAGCAGAGTCTACCCACGCTGTTATTCGTATTGCACCACCCGACGGGAGGCAGGGCGGCGTATCCTGCGGCGCCTCAGATCAGACAGGGGAGTGCGTTTATCACCTAGCCATACAGATCCCTGGAACTCATATGGTGCTTAATGCCGCCGCAGCTATAGCATCGGCAGTACTTGTCGGTGCTGATTGGGAGCGTGCTGTGAGCGGTGTGAACAGTTTCCAGGGGGTTCGCCGACGGTTCGAATCACACGGAACTATTGCTCACGGGTACTTTGAGGGGGCTTCAGTCTATGATGACTATGCTCACCACCCGACTGAAGTGCGGGCTGTTCTGACCGCAGCGCGGGAGAAAATCGAATCGATGATGCCGGTGCTCGGTCGTGAACGTCGAGTGATCGTGGTGTTTCAACCCCATATGTACTCCCGAACTGAGGAATTTGCGGAAGACTTTGCGCATGCGTTGTCGCTTGCGGATGAGGCCATTGTTATGGATATTTACGGGGCTCGAGAGCGCCCGCGCCCTGGGGTGACTAGTGACTTGATCATCAATCAGATGACGATTCCCACACATGCCTCACATCGGATTGATGATGTTCCTCGGTTGGTGGCAAGCATAGCAGGACCTGGCGACATTATTTTGACCATGGGAGCCGGAACAGTCACTATGCTGGCAGATCCAATTGTTGCAGCATTGAACGAGTCGCTGCAGTAGGTTGAAAATCAATGTTGTTCCGGCGAGAGATAAATAGGAAGAACGAGTGAAAGGTTCACGAAAGTCATCGCGTAGGAATGGTGGTGCTAAAGGTAGACAGCCGGGGACTGGTGTGTCCGCGCACAGCTCAGGAGATCCAGTTGATCTCGATGAGGAGAGGCAGCATTCGCGCGTTATTCATTCGGGAGAGTATAAGGAGACACGGGGAGAAAGTCGACGGCGTCGATGGCGTCGACGCTGGATCGCGTCTGTCACTATTGTGCTTGTTGTTGCTGCGATTACGGTACTCCTTCGTATGGTGCCGATTTTGACGGTGTCGTCATTCTCGGTAAAAGGTAATGGGCACACTCCACAATCGGCAGTGATTGCTGCCTCCGGGATCAAAACTGGCCAGAATATGACGCGGGTTGATACCCGCTCGGCTGCGGTGCACATCCTTGACTTGCCCTGGATAACTGAGGCGACGGTGAACCGTTCATGGCCGGGTACCGTTTCTATCACGGTGAAAGAAACTGCGGTTGCATTCTATGTTGAGGATCATGGTGACCACCTTTTTGACAGTGATGGTCGCGAGTTTGACGTCTCGCCGCATCCGCGTGGTGCCTTGAAGCTTAATGGCGGCATGCCGAGTAACGGGGATACTGCGCGAGGTGTCGCTGCCGTCGCTCAGGCCGTGGGGGAGCATGCGCCTGATCTTATTGATCGCATCGATCATATTGAAGCTCAGAATGAGAACGATATTTCGTTAGTTTTCAAAGACTCGAGAAAAGTGAATTGGGGGAGTGGCAATAATGCGGCATCTAAAGCTGAGGCGACGAAGGTTGTACTTCGGAGAGATGGCAAAGAATGGAACATATCTAATCCAACTCAGGTGGCAGTAAAGGGGTAGTGTGAACTATAACTGCAGGTCAACTCTCAAGTTGAGGTTTAGACTTCCGACACGCCGAATTATTAAAACTCCACGTTTTTAGTGCGGCGACAAGGATTATGGAAACGAGGAAAATAAATTTTTCGCTACGTGCCGAGGCGCTTATGCAATCAAGGCGGTGACATCCTGTAGTCTTTGCGCAGACCCTAATGTTCGATAGTGATAAATCGTGTAACGAAAGGCGAGCCCTACAACCATGACGACATCGGATAACTACCTCGCCATCATCAAAGTGGTTGGCGTTGGCGGCGGCGGCGTCAACGCTGTCAATCGCATGATTGAAGATGGTCTCAAGGGAGTCGAATTCATCGCCGTGAACACCGATTCACAGGCGCTTATGTTCACTGACGCGGACGTTAAACTAGATATTGGCCGCGAAGCGACACGTGGCCTTGGGGCCGGAGCTAACCCTGAGGTGGGGCGAAAATCTGCTGAGGATCATCGTGATCAGATTGAATCTACTTTGCAGGGTGCGGACATGGTCTTCGTTACCGCGGGTGAGGGTGGCGGAACTGGAACCGGTGCAGCACCCGTGGTGGCTAGCATTGCAAAGAAACAAGGGGCGCTGACCGTTGGAGTCGTTACCCGGCCCTTCACTTTTGAAGGGCCGCGTCGTACCAAACAAGCTCTTGAGGGGATTGAAGCTTTACGGGATGTGTGCGACACCCTCATTGTTATTCCGAATGATCGCCTGCTTCAGATGGGCGATAAGAACGTTTCGATGATGGAAGCCTTCCGTCAAGCCGATGAGGTCCTCCACAACGGTGTTCGAGGTATCACTGACCTCATTACAACTCCTGGCGTGATTAACGTGGACTTCGCTGACGTTCGCTCCGTGATGTCCGATGCGGGGTCGGCATTGATGGGTATCGGTGCAGCTCGGGGAGAGGGGCGTGCTGCCCAAGCAACGGAGTTAGCAATTAGCTCTCCTCTGCTGGAGAATACGATGGAGGGAGCTCACGGTGTTTTGCTTTCCTTCGCCGGAGGATCAGACATTGGCCTCTTCGAGGTCAATGATGCGGCAAATGTTGTTGCTAACTTAGCCTCCGATGATGCCAATATCATTTTTGGCACCATCATCGATGAGAACCTCGGTGATGAGGTACGTGTTACTGTCATTGCGACGGGTTTTGATGACAGTCCTGAACCGTCAGGTGGGGCGCATGCCGCGCAACCAGCCAATTCTCAAGCGACACCTGCTCCACGCGAATCAACCGCGAGGGACGTGTTCGCCGGCCAACCGGCGGGTGCATCGCCGGTGGGTTCTAATGGGGCGCGTGAACATATGACATCCTCGTTCCAGCGTCGTGAGCACGGTGCTGCAGACCGGAACTTTGGAAGCTCGACGCCACAGTCCGCCGATAAACGGGATCACAATGGTACACATGATCTGTACGGAAATGCAGATAGTTCACCTAATGCTCGTCAAAGTGGTGGGTTAGGCTCATCAGAAGCCAGCCGTGGGTTATTCACATCCGGGAGTCGTCATAGCTTTTCTGATAGCCCCTCCGAGCCTCAGCGTGGTGGCCAGCAGACGCAGTCACCGCGCATCAAAGATGATGGCGATGACCTGGATTTGCCGTTCTTCTGAGGGCTCGTGGCAAGGATTGCAGGGCCATAGCAACAAATCGGTACAATTTACGTGACTAGCAAAAGAACTGAGTACGCACCTCGTCGTGTCCGCAAAATGATGACCACGCGCGTCGGCGGGGTTTCCTGCGCGCCGTATGACTCTTTTAACCTTGGCGATCATGTTGGAGACGATTCAGCCTCCGTCGCACATAATCGTGCACATCTGGCTCATGTGATTGGCTTGCCAAAGGATCGGATCCTCTACATGGAGCAGATCCATTCCTCAACTGTCACCGTTGTTAACAGTGCGCTGGCCAGTCCAATTGAAGCAACGGATGCGATAGTAACGACCGAACGAGATTTAGCTCTCGTCGTCTTGACGGCTGACTGCGTTCCATTGTTGTTGTCGGATGATGTTTCGGGCATCATTGCTGCAATACACGCAGGTCGTCGAGGGGCTCGCAATGGGATTGTTAAAGCGACTATGGAGGCGATGATTCAATGTGGCGCCAAACCCGCGCACATGCATGCATTGGTTGGCGCGGCAGCGTCGGGCGAGCAGTATGAGGTTCCGGCTGACATGGTTCGTGACGTGGAGGCACATCTCCCGGGTTCGGCGAGTACGACACGGTGGGGAACATCAGGGCTTGATTTGCGACGGGGCCTTGTGCGCCAGCTCATGGGGTTGGGGGTGACAGCGATTGATGCCGATCCTAGGTGCACAATTACTGACAAGGAGACCTTCTTTTCATATCGACGTGACGGTGTGACTGGTCGCCAGGCTGCTGTGGTGTGGATGCCGTCGGACGCCTGGGGATCTAAGTGAGTTGTGGACGTGCGGACCTATCGTGAGTGGTTAGGAAGGAGCGGTCGGATGACGTCGCCTCATGGGGATCGTCACACGGAGTTGGCGCTACGGCTTAACGATGTTGCTTCCCATATTGCCCGTGTCGCTACCTCGGTAGGAAGGGACCCTCAAGACATCGAGCTGGTGCCGGTCACCAAATTCCACCCTGTTGATGACCTAGAAGTGTTGGCTTCCTGTGGGGTGCGCGTCGTCGGTGAGAGTCGTGAGCAGGAAGCGCGGGATAAGCATTACCACCTTCATGCCAGTGGTCGTCGCCTAGCTATTGACATGATTGGCCAGATTCAGTCGAAAAAGACGAACCATATTGCTCGCTGGGCACACCGTGTTCACACTGTTGATCGTGTGAAAATTGCTCGTGGCCTCGATAACGGGATGAAACGTGCTATTGATGCAGGTGAGCGTATTGGCGTGGAGAACAACGTGAGTCGACTTCCTACTTTTATTCAGTGGAGCGTTGATGGAGATCCTGCGCGGGGTGGGGCTTCCGAAAAGGAGCTTGATGACATCGCTGACGCGGTAAGCTCGTCAGAGTATCTTACGTTGGAGGGTCTCATGGTGGTACCGCCGCGAGATAAAAACCCAGCGCAAGTGTTTGACTATGCTGCTGAACTATCTGATCTGTTGTACCGTAAACACGGAGGTCACGGCGGGTTATCGGCGGGAATGTCGAACGATATAGACAGTGCGATTGCTGCTGGATCAACAGTTGTGCGTGTCGGAACGGCTATTCTTGGATCTAGGCCAGTAACTTTGTGACCATATCAACGGAGGAAGGACCCTACTATGGCCGGCTCAATGGATAAGGTAAAAGAATTCTTTGGCCTTCAGCCTGTAGAAGATTATAAACGTGATAGCTATTATGAAGATGAGTATGAGGACTACGGTGATTACGATGATCGTCCCGTAGAGCGAGAGCATCACGTTGATTCTTATTCGCGTGATGGCTATAGCTACCGGTCAGGCGGAACCTATAGTGGATCGCGATATTATTCATCGGCAGCGCCAGAACCACGTCTGCCTGAGTCTGATGACGTTCATGAACCCGAGATCGTTCGTATTACACTTGCTGAATTTCGTCAGGCTCGGCAGATCGGAGAGGCTTTTCGCAATGGCGATATCGTCGTCTACGACGTATCTGCGTTGGAAAAGTCTCAGGCGCAACGTGTGGCCGATTTTGCGGCCGGAATCCAAATTGCTTTAGATGGGAAGACGGAGCAGCTCACGACCCGCAAGTTCGCGTTGGTTCCGAAAGATGTGACGTTGGATGACGAGCAAAGAGAGCAACTGTAGGTTTTCTGACTCTTTGGAGACTGAGAACTTCCGGTACGCTGTGTCGTAATAACTGTTTATTGTGATAAAGGACGCGTGTGACTGCTCTTTCGCTAACTATCTACACGATTGCGAGGATCTACTCTTTCATCCTGATTGTTAGGATCGTGGTGGAGATGATCGCCGCTTTTTCTCGGTCATGGCAGCCTCCTCGGTGGTTTGCGTTGGTTGCGGAGCCATTTTTTGTTGTTACGGATCCGCCGGTCAAAGCGTTAAGGAAGCTTATTCCTCCATTGAAACTAGGGGGTGGCGTGGGGCTTGACCTCTCCATTCTAGTTTTGTTTTTCGCATTGGAGGTTATCGCGATGATCTTCCATCCGTCTGGTCTGATGGTCCGGTAGCAGTGGAAATTAGTAAGAAACGCCGGCACGTGATGCGCCTTTTGGGGCATAGTGCGGTAGACTAACGACGGTACTCAAATATTTGAGATCGCAGGAAATAGCATCGACCGGTTGACGGGAGCTCGTTGCTGCCGAGATTGGTCTTGCTCTAGTGATCAGAACTTTTTCTTGGCGATGTAACGTGTAAGGCGTTAACAATGAAGTTAAAGTTGAACTGACAACTGCGTTTCCAGAGATAGAATGAAGACCACGGAATGTTATCGGAGTTCGTCTTTCCTGACGAGTGACGGTAGAGGTTTCGTATGAAAGTGAAGGGAAATTCCATGCAGCTGACCCCCGCTGATGTGCATAACGTAGCGTTCAGCAAGCCGCCGATCGGCAAGCGTGGCTACAACGAGGACGAGGTTGATCAGTTCCTCGACCTTGTCGAAGACACCCTCAGTGAGCTGCTTGATGAAAACTCTGAACTAAAGAGTGCGGTGGAGGGTAGCTCAGCTGCATCTACGTCGTCTGCAGCGGCAGTGTCAGATGGTGCGGCGTCGGTTGATGAATCCGCTTTGCGTGCACAGATTGAGAGTCAAGTTCGTGGTGAGCTTGAACAGTCGATCCGTCGAGATGTTGAGCAAAAAATTCGTCGCAACCTTGAGGCTGAGTATGAGGCGCGCTTAGTGGAAGCGCGTAAGCAGGGTGAGTCCGATGCTCATGCTCGTTTTGAGTCGGATGGTCAGGCTTCGCAGGCTGCCGCAGCGCTTGTTGTTGACGATGAGGCGGACGCTAACGCTGAGACTCATATGCAGGCTGCTCGAGTGCTGAGTTTAGCTCAGGAGATGGCAGATCGTCTCACTAACGATGCTCGACAAGAATCTCAGTCGATGCTCGACGAAGCTCGCGCTGCGGCCAATAAGACTGTTGCTGATGCTGACGAGTCGTCGCGACGCACGTTGGCTGATGCTGAGTCTCGTTCCTCTGCCCAGCTGAATGAGGCTCAGCAGAAGTCGGATTCGATGATCGCTGAGGCCCGCAGGCAGTCTGAGACGATGGTCGCAGATGCGAAGCAGAAGTCTGAGACCATGCTCTCTGATGCGACTGCGCAATCTGAAGCCCAGGTTCGTTCTGCTCAAGAGAAGGCAGATCAGTTGCGTGGTGATGCTGAACGTAAGCACGCTGAGATCATGGCAACGGTAAAGAAGCAGCAGGATGCTTTGGAAGCTCGTATTGAAGAGCTTCGTACCTTCGAGCGCGAGTACCGTACCCGTTTGAAGACTTTCCTTGAGGCTCAACTTGAGGATTTGAATTCGCGTGGTTCCGCTGCTCCCGCTGGACAACTGGAGTCTAATGACTAATTAGTTTCTGTCTTTACTTTTCAGCCCGCCGTGGGTTTACCACCCTCGGTGGGCTGATTTCTGTTGTTTATTGGGTTTGGTATTCTGATGATGAACAAAAGGATGTGGTTATGACTGTTTTAGCTTTGCTGTTAGCCCTTATGGCTTTTGTCTTTCTCGTGGTGGCTTTGCTGACAGCATCGAAGGCATGGGCGATCGCGTGCATTATCGTTGGTGCTATTGGTGTCCTTATCGTCGTTATTGACACAATGGTCAAACGCAAGGGTGCACGAGAGAAAACGCACCATCCGCATCACAGGGACTGACACCTGTTGTTTTTGTGTGGACTTTAAGCATCGGGGAGTATCCCGTATAGTCTTGTTTATTCGCGGTGATCCGGCTATCTCCGGGGAGCGACTTGGAAGAACAAGCATGTCAGCAGTCGATGGCACGGTAGGTGTGCCCTGCTCACTCTGTTGATCATGCTTTAGTAGAACCAAGCGGTACGGCATCGTTACGGCCGAGAATTGAGTGGGATAGCTTAGATGCAGTTGCGTATGCGACCACCATCATACGAGATCTATCCAATCAGGGTGGTACCGCGCGTGAGCGTCCCTGGCTTAGCGTTGCTGAGCGGTGGTGGACGCGTGCCGGGCCGTCTTTCTTGTGTATGGCACTGTTCGCTCATGGGCTTGGTTACGTCGTTAGTAGTTCATAATAGCGTAGAAAAAGAGGAGCTCACAGTGTCGGAAAGCTCGTTGACCACAAATCCTGACTGTTCACGGAAACCTGAGGATGCGACCCCGGCTGGCGGGGCATATCCGCGGGTTGACCTTGCTGATGGGGCGACACGATTTGCCGATATGGAGTTGAAGGTCCTTGATTTTTGGAGGAAGGACCGGACATTCGACGAGTCTGTTGACCGGTGTGATGGCGGCTCTGAATATGTTTTCTATGACGGGCCACCGTTTGCGAACGGTTTGCCCCATTATGGACACTTATTGACGGGGTATGTGAAAGATATTATTCCTCGATACCAGACGATGCGTGGCAAGAAAGTGGCCCGCGTGTTTGGCTGGGATTGCCATGGACTTCCCGCAGAGCTGGAAGCTGAGAAGCAGCTTGGGATTAAAGATAAAGGCCAGATTGAGGCGATGGGTCTCGAAGCCTTCAACGAGTATTGCGGTAAGTCTGTTCTTCGCTATACCGAAGAGTGGAAAGAATACGTTACTCGGCAGGCGCGGTGGGTCGATTTCGAGCATGGCTATAAGACCATGAACCTGGATTTTATGGAATCTGTCATGTGGGCGTTTAAAACCCTCTATGACAAAGGTCTGATCTACCAGGGATTCCGTGTGTTGCCCTATTCCTGGGCCGAGCATACCCCCTTGTCAAATCAGGAAACGCGCCTTGATGATTCGTATAAGGTCCGGCAAGATCCGACACTGACGGTCACGTTCCCCGTCACTGGTGTGAACGACGGGGCTGACGCAGATCCTAGCTTGGTGGGAGCCTTGGCTTTAGCCTGGACGACAACGCCATGGACACTTCCATCGAACCTTGCTTTGGCTGTGCACCCAAATGTCACGTATGTCGAGATTGAGGTGGGTAGTCAGGGCCTCGCCGAGTTTGCTGGCCAGCGTGTTCTCTTGGCTGAGGACCTTGTCGGCGCATATACGAAGGAACTGGGTGAGGATCACACGATCCTGTCGACTCATCCGGGTAGTGACCTTGTGGGCCTGACCTACGAGCCGATCTTTGGCTACTTCAAAGATAATCCGAATTCTTTCCAGATCCTGCCTGCTGAATATGTGACGACCGAGGACGGCACGGGTATCGTTCATCAAGCCCCCGCGTTTGGCGAGGACGATATGAATACCACGAACCAGTTCGATATCCCGGTGGTTATTCCTGTTGATGCTGACGGAAGGTTCACTTCGGAGGTTCCGGAGTACCAAGGCCAGCTTGTATTTGATGCAAACAAACAGATTATTAAGGATCTGAAGGACGCCCAGCGTGTAGTCCGCCACCAGACGATTGAGCACTCATATCCTCATTCGTGGCGCTCGGGTGAGCCGCTGATTTACATGGCGCTGCCATCGTGGTTTGTGTCGGTAACGACGTTCCGTGATCGCATGGTTGAGCTGAACCATGAGCAGATTGAGTGGCTACCAGAGCATATTCGGGACGGCCAGTTTGGGAAATGGCTCGAAGGTGCTCGAGACTGGAATATTTCTCGTAACCGGTACTGGGGCTCGCCGATTCCTGTGTGGGTGTCAGATAGCAACGAATATCCGCGTGTTGATGTGTACGGGTCGTTGGATGAGCTGGAACGGGACTTTGGTAGGCGTCCGGAGTCGTTGCATCGTCCATATATCGACCAACTCACCCGCCCCAATCCTGATGATCCGACGGGAAAGTCGACGATGCGTCGTGTCCCTGAAGTGTTGGATTGCTGGTTTGAGTCTGGTTCCATGCCGTTTGCGCAGGTGCATTACCCATTTGAGAACCAAAAGTGGTTTGAGGACCATGCGCCAGCGGACTTTGTCGTTGAGTATTCAGGACAGACTCGCGGGTGGTTCTACACGTTACATGTGTTAGCGACCGCACTGTTTGATCGGCCTGCGTTTAAACGCGTGGTCGCTCACGGAATTGTGTTGGGCAACGACGGACTGAAGATGTCGAAGTCGAAGGGTAACTACCCGAGCGTCAATGAGGTTTTTCATCGTGATGGTTCGGACGCAATGCGGTGGTTCCTGATGTCATCGCCGATTCTGCGTGGCGGGAACCTTATTGTGACTGAGGATGGGATCCGTGAGGGTGTTCGCCAAGCGATGTTACCGATGTGGAACGCGTACTCGTTCTTGGCGCTATATGCATCGAAGCCAGCGGAGTGGTCGACGTCGTCAACGAATGTGTTGGATCGGTATATCCTTGCGAAGCTGCATGAGACGGTTGAGGATGTTACGAAAGCCTTGGATAACACTGACGTTGCTCGTGCGACGGATGCAGTTCGGCGGTTCTGCGATGCGCTGACGAACTGGTATGTGCGCAGGTCTCGTGATCGTTTCTGGGCGGGCGACACCGTCAAGCCGGAGGCCTTTAATACGTTGTACACGGTCTTGGAGACGCTAACCCGAGTGACAGCCCCGCTGCTGCCCATGTTGTCTGAGGTGTTGTGGCGGGCTCTTACCGGAGGGCGCTCAGTGCATTTGGCCGCGTGGCCGTCGTCTGATGATATTCCGGCCGATCCTGGTTTGGTTGCGGCAATGGATGATGTTCGGTCGGTGTGTTCGGCTGCGTCGTCGTTACGGAAGGCGCATCATCTGCGCAATCGTTTGCCCCTACTGTCGATGACGGTGGCGATGCCACAGTCGACTTCGGTGCAACCTTTTGTTGACATTATGCGTGACGAAGTCAATGTCAAGGATGTCTTCTTGACTGATGATGTTAATTCAGTTGGCCGATGTGAAGCAGTTGTCAATGCGCGCATCGCGGGTCCGCGATTGGGTAAAGATGTACAGCGCGTTATTAAGGCTGTAAAAGCGGGCAACTACACGATCGACGGAGATGGTCTACACGCCGACGGTATCGATCTCACGCCCGAAGAGTTTACCCGGCGGCTGGTTGCTGTGAACCCTGACACGACTGCTGAAGTGTCGGGAACACGTGGTCTCGTTGTAATTGATACAACGATGACCCCAGAATTGGAGGCTGAGGGATGGGCTGCGGACCGCATTCGCGGGATTCAGGATGCACGTAAAGACGCTGGCCTTAACGTCACCGATCGCATTGCGTTGACCATTTATGTTCCCGTGGACAAAGTGGACCTAGCTGAATCGCAGAAGGACACCATCGCGGCAGAAGTTTTGGCCACATCGGTCGCTGTCAAAGATATTGCTGAGGCTCCGAGCAGCGCTACCGATGTTGCTGATGGATGCTTTGCTACGGTAGCAATCGCGAGTACTCCTGCCTAGGTCAATGCTCCACGGGGTAGCTCAGGATCGGTGGGTGCTGCATATCGACATGGATGCGTTCTTCGCGTCATGTGAGCAGCTCACGCGACCGACTCTGCGAGGCCGCCCAGTGTTGGTGGGTGGTGTATCCGGACGCGGTGTGGTCGCCGGAGCGTCGTATGAGGCGCGCAAGTTCGGCGTCCACTCGGCGATGCCGATGATGCGTGCTCGTCGGCTTGTCGGCTATACCGGGATTACCGTGCGTCCTCGTTTCCCCGTATATCAAACTGCGTCACGGCGTGTCATGGACATAATTCGTGACGAGGCCGGACTCATTGAACAGCTCAGCGTTGACGAAGCCTTCATGGAACCAGACGAACTCCATGGTGCCTCATCGGACGAGGTTCGTGACTGGGCTCATCACCTGAGAGACCGCATCATGCAGGAGACAGGGTTGTCGTCGTCGGTGGGAGCTGGCTCTGGAAAGCAGTATGCGAAAATCGGGTCTGGCCTGGCGAAGCCGGATGGAACTGTCGTTATCTCCGCGGAGCACCAACACGCTATTCTTGATCCACTTCCGGTGAGAAAACTATGGGGGATTGGTCCGGTAGCGGAGGCTAAATTGGCCGATATTGGGGTTCGGACTATCGAACAGTTCGCGCAAATGTCTCGGATCGATGTGGAAATGACCTTGGGGAAGACGAACGGTCCAGCTTTGTGGAGTCTTGCTCAAGGACACGATCCACGACGCGTGGCTCCGCGTGCTGAAGCGAAGCAAGTATCCTCGGAATCGACGTTCAGCGAGGATCTCACCTCTGTGGATGAGGTACGTGAGGGGATTCGTTCGTCGTTGGCAAAAGCACATGCTCGCCTGATGAAAGATGGTCGCGGAGCCCGAACAATTACGGTGAAGCTTAAACACGCTGATTTTGAGCAGCATACCCGGTCAGAGACCCTCCCTTTTCCGACGACAGACTGGGATGCTCTCTTTCGCGTTGCACGTCGTCTTGCCGTTGACCCTGCGGTGGGTGGAGCGGTTCGCCTAGTTGGGGTGTCGTTATCGGGGTTGGAGGCGGCGCGCCAGGAAGCATTGTTTCCGGACCTCGAGCCCTCTGTTGAGGCAGGGGCGGCCCCTGCGAACATCGACGGCGCTGATTTTGAAGCGGGAGTCGTGTCTGCTATCGCTGCGTTGACGAAGGCTGACAGTGATGACATAGCGAGACCGGATGGGGATAAGGTCGCCAGTGTCGATGACAGTGGCACCGGTGATGAAGAAGATCATGGCCAGGCTGTTCTTCAGGGAGAAAAGCCGGTGGTGTGGCCTGCAACCCTCGACGTCCATCATTCCAAGTATGGTCACGGGTGGGTGCAAGGATCTGGGCATGGTGTGGTCAGCGTCCGATTTGAAACCCGCACCACCGGTAAAGGGGCCGTACGGAATTTTCCGACTGACACCTCAGAGCTTACCCCCGCGGATCCCGTCGATAGCCTGGAATGGCATGATTGGTCGGAACGTGTCGAGGGGCCCGATGAATGAGACGCGTGCGTCGGTTAGACATCAAAAAGGGCATGCGGGGAAACGCCTGCGTCGATAGCAGCTGCAAGGATAACGCGTGCCTGGCCTGCATGAACACACTGTGCTCCGATAACGCCTTTGCGGGTAAGCGTGAGACCACCTCCCGCACCACCGTATTGGGCGCTAACTTCTCCTCGTGGAACGCGACTAGTCATGACGACAGGGGTTCCTTGCTCAGTCACGAATGTGATGGCATCAGCAAGAACGTCGCCCACGTTGCCTGCACCCATGCCTTCGATGACAAGGCCCTCCGCACCAGCGGCGATAGCGGCATGAATGAGTGTTGCATCGGCGCCCGGGTAGGCGGGAATGATATCTACGCGATGTCCAGCGAAGGTGACAGCGGGGAGTGGGCGCGGGCGTGGAGACTCGTCGGGGGCATTGGTGGCGAATGCGAGGGGATCAGATGTATGCCATTTCATCGCGCCACGGGCTGGGATAACAGCATGACCAAATACGATAAGGACGCCGATATCGCGGGCGGAAGCATCCATAGCAACAACAATGGAATCGAAGAGATTGACCGGGCCATCAGCTTCTGGATCGTCGGCGGGGCGTTGCGCGCCAGTGAAGATGACAGGGCGAGGATCATTGTGGATAATATCGGCCGCCATGGCTGACTCTTCCATGGAATCGGTCCCATGAGTGACGATAACCCCAGTGACGTGAGGATCGCTGAGAGCATCAACGATGGCGGCATTGATGGTGTCATAGTCGTCGAAAGTGATTGATGAACTATCGAGCCGGGCTATATCTCGGGGTTCGATGATGACGTCGATGTCGAAACGGTGCGCCACTGGTTGGAGGAGCTCCGTTGTCGACAGGGTTGGTACGAGAGCTCCGGTGGCGTCATGGGTACATGAGATTGTTCCTCCGGTACCCAAGACCACGATGTGAGGCGACGGTGTCTCCGAGTGAGGCGACGGCTGACAGTCGGGGGCGGCGGATTGTGATGGTGGCATTTTTAGACGGTCTACTTCCATGTGATTGCACGTTTATTCTTCTGGACGATCGGGACCTCGTCGCTTATTGGGCCGTGTCCGGGTGCGGCGGGGTTGATGCTGGGGGGGCGGTCCGACGATTCTTTTGTGTTTGCGGCGTACGTCGTTGTTGTTGTGCTGTCGAGTGTGCCGGCGACAGGAAGTGGGGTGGAGAGATTGATATGCAAGGTCCCGGCATCGGTAGTGGTCGTGGAGTCCTTGATATCAAGGGATCCCTTCGCATTTAAGGGAGCGTTTGGTGCTTCTGAGAGAGATAAAGACCTGGTACTGGAACGCTGATGGATAGTTGCGTCGAGGACTACGGAGGTACCCTCGTGTTTTTTTAGCGTGTAGGTGATTGTTTTTACCGCAGGGGAGGGATCATTAACCTTGACGCGAACATCCCATTGGGCGCCGACTCCAATGGGGTCGGTGGGAAAGACTACCGGAGTTGATAGGTATTGAGTAAGAGCGCGTTCCACTGACGCACGGGCGGTGGGCGATGCCTGTGTCGGCGCGGTGAATGTGGCTTGGGATGTCACCCCGGTGGCAGATTTGTTGGTTTTTAGCCTGAAACCTTCAGCAGTCGCGATATCGGAGTTAAGTGTGGCATTGGACCCAGTGGGCTTTCCAACAGTAATGGTGTCGCCGTGAGCGGTGTACGGAAGCGACATTGTTGTTGAGTCAAGTCTAAGATCGGTATTAGAAGTAGTGGTATCTTGGCTAAATCCCTGGGTGATGTCCATGACTCCGCGTTGAACAGAATCATGAAGATTGTATTTCAGTATCGACTGAGGGTGAGCTCCCGGGCTTGTCAGAGTGATGACGGTAGCCTCGAGGTTCACTGTGGCAGCGTCGTGGTGTGTCGCGTTGTTGCTATCCTTCGAGCTACACGCGGTGATAAAGAGCACGGCGACGGCGGTTCCTGCAGCGACGATTCGACGGAGCTTTGATTTCACGAACTTCATGGTACTGACAGGTGCTCCTCGGCGTAGTAGCGCGGGTAAATGAGGCGCCCGTTACTATGGTCTGCGTGAATCGGTGGATTGTTCTAAGCATCGTGGCGATAGTCGCGATTGGTGACCAAGCGGTGAAGTCGCTTCTTGTTGCGGTGCTGATGCCGGGGCATGCGTATACGATCATTCCTGGTTTTCGGTTGTATCTCATTCGCAATTCTGGTGCTGCTTTCAGCATGGGGAGTGATGCGACGGTGCTTTTTACCGTGATTCAAGCTGCTGCTGTGATTGCGGTCGTGCTGGGTTCGTCACGAATGAGGCATAGATGGGAGTTCGTGGGGTACGGACTCATTGGTGGTGGTGCCCTGGGAAACCTTATTGATCGTCTATTGAGGAGCCCCGGTTTTGGTGTGGGGCATGTGGTCGATTTCATTTCGGTGGGACGATTCGCCATTTTTAACGTGGCAGATTCGGCAATCACCATCGGCGTGGTGATCTATGTGATCGGAGCTCTCTTCGGTGGTAAACAGAGGGAAGTACGATAATAGGTAGGTGAGTGAAATATGCGTGATTCTCGGCGCATGCCTGTTCCTGTGGGGCTAGATGGCCTCCGGGTCGATTCTGGTTTGTCGAAGTTGCTTGGCCTATCACGTACAGTTGTCGCTGATCTCGCATCGTCAGGCGATATCCTGATCGACGGTGTTCCTGTCGCCAAGTCTGATCGTTTGACATCGGATTCGTGGTTGGACGTCACTCTGCCAGAGCAACGATCGATGGCCGATGAACCTGCTCGTGAAGTTGAGGGCATGGATATTCTGTATAGCGATAGCGATGTCATCGTTGTTGATAAGCCGGTGGGGGTGGCAGCTCACCCGACCATGGGGTGGGACGGGCCAACAGTGACCTCGGGTTTACGTGCTGCCGGGTTCCGTGTATCAACGTCAGGCCCTCCAGAACGTCAGGGGATTGTTCAACGGTTGGACGTGGGCACGTCCGGCGTGATGGTTGTGGCTGCGTCAGAACGTGCGTATTCGCTTCTTAAGCAGGCTTTTCGTGATCGCACGGTTGATAAGACCTACCATGCCCTTGTTCAGGGACATCCAGATCCGACAGTGGGCACCATTGATGCACCGATAGCTCGACATCCTGGCGCGGGATGGAAATTTGCTGTTCGGTCAGACGGTAAGCGGGCAATCACACACTATTCGACAATGGAAGCATTCCGCGAGGCAACGTTGGTGTCCGTGCATCTTGAAACGGGGCGGACCCATCAAATTCGTGTGCACTTTTCGGCGTTGCACCATCCATGTTGCGGGGATCCCATGTATGGTTCAGATCCAATCTTAACCACGCATTTAGGGCTGTCACGTCAGTGGCTGCACGCAGTTTCTTTGGGCTTTACCCATCCTGATGGGCACGACATGGTCGTAGAATCCCGATACCCGACTGATTTGGATCACGCTTTAACGACGCTTCGTCGGGATAACGGAATGCTTGATGGGTAAACATAGCAGCCAGGGTCGTCGAAAGTCCTCGCCCCCTGAGGCGAGGTCGCCGTGGAACCCGGGGGCGGGGCGTGCGGTCCGTGATCGGTATGTTCGACCCAGCGTGCAGTCGTATTCTTCGGTGTCGTCGAGGGGCCCACGGCCGGGAGGCCGTATTGACTGGGGAACGACGGGGCCACGGTCGCGCTCACCATTGTCATCGGTGGACGCGAGATCACGATCGAGAGTGACGGTCGCGCACGCTACTGGATCGTGGAATATGTGGTGGAATGTTGCTGCCCTTGTAGCAGGAGCGTTGCTGATTACTGTTTTTATTATCCTTATGGTCCGACCGGATAGTACAGCCGCACCGATGGGGATTAATGGCGATACGTTGGGGCCAGATAATGAAACGATGGCGCAGTATCAAGCGCGTGCTGATGCGACTCTTCACTCTGAGAGTCTGGAGAGCAACAACAAACACTGGGCACTGGTGACTTTCAATCCGCCAGCTACATCGGCACAAGCTGCGGAAGCTTTGAGTGATAGTCAAGTGCGAGTGGGGTCCGTGTTAGTAGGCTCGGGGGTTGTATCTGGAATACCAAACCCGACGTCTGGTTATCCGTTGGAACGCTTATTCGCTAATGAGATGAAGTGGACCCAGAACGCAGATGATCACCTCCCTGAGGTGCAGATCCCCGGGGTTGTTGTGCATGGGACGTTGGACCAGCTTCGAGCGATCCGGATCCGAACATTTTCTGTGGAGGCACTCCCATCTGATGCCGTATGGGGGCGCATAGGAGTGCGTAATCCAGATAACGCAGGGGGTGAGGGACACCCACGATAGTCGTGGTTATGAGCGCGTGGTCCGAACATCGTGCCTAGGCTTATGTAAGAAAGATGAGAGCTTGTGAGCTACCATCATTCATGTGATATGGGCTTGGGCTTGTTACATGTTGTGGGGTCTCTTTCCTGGTTTCTTTCCGCTGCTGAAGCCGGCTTCGCCGTTAGAAATTTTGGCTCATCGGTTTGTGTGGACCCTTGTTTTTATGCTTGTGATTGTGGTTGTCACTGGCCAAGCGAGAAAGTTGATTATCATCCCAGGGCGGACGTGGATCACCGTGGCAGCGGCGGCTGTGCTGATTGCGTTGAATTGGGGAACATATATTGTTGCGGTTAATTCCCATCATGTTGCCGATGCGGCTTTAGGGTACTTCATCAACCCACTTGTGAGTGTTCTGCTTGGCGTCTTTTTCTTGTCGGAGCGCCTCCGCCCGTTGCAGTGGTTGTCGGTCGGTATTGCTGTGGGGGCGGTTATTGTTCTCACGGTGGACTTGGGGCACCCGCCTGTCATTTCTTTGGCCTTGGCCTTTAGTTTTGGGCTATACGGGTTGCTCAAAAAGCGTGTTCCGCTCGACCCAATGATTTCCTTGACCTGCGAAACATTGTGCATTGCTCCAGTGGCAGTGATCTATTTATCTATTTTGGGTCAGCGACACCTGGGAACGTTTACCTCAGTGGGGAGGGCACACACTGCGCTGTTGATGACAGCAGGCATTGTCACAGCCATTCCGTTGCTGCTCTTTGGGTACGCTGCCCAGCGTATTTCGTTAACGTCGCTGGGAATGCTCCAGTATCTTTCCCCAGTGCTTCAGATGATATGGGCTGTATTCGTGGTACACGAGTCGTTTAGTGTTGGCCGTTGGGTAGGGTTTGCGACCATTTGGATCAGCGTCGGGTTCTTTGTTGCCGATTTAGTCATCGTTTCCCGTCGACGAAAAAACCACGTTCAAGCAGTGTCGTAGTGGCACGGGCAACGGTGACGGCCGGGGAATCGGAAGTAGCCGTCACCGTCGTGCGATTAAAAGGCGAATCCTTCACCTCGATACGTTGTCCAAGTGTCGACGATTTCTCCGTTGGAGACGACGAGGACCGAGTTGGTCCATTCCATGGCTTCCCCAGCCTTGGCGTGTCGAAGCCATACTTTGTCGCCGATAGCTAACCCATCGCTAGCTGGTCCAATGAGGGCAGTTTGTACTTCCCCGGCTCCTTCCCTCGGGGCAAATTTTAACTGTGTAGGAAAGTCGATAGCGGGAAGTTTGTCGTGGCTGGGCGTCCCAGATGCGACACGTCCCCCGCCAGCAACAACGATGATTCCTTTTCCTGGCCGACGGATGACAGGGAGCACGAACCAGCAGGCCGGGTGAGGTTGGAAGCATCGGAAGTGGTCGAGGAGCCCAGGACCAATGAGTCCCGATCCGGCGGCGATTTCGGTTACGCAGTCTTCCGCGCTTGTGGACTCTAATGAGCCGGTGCCACCACCATTCACGAATTCCAATTGGTCCCTGCCTGCAGACATCAGTGCAAAGTCGACCCCATGAACAATTTCGTGTCGGCGACTTGCGATCTCACCGCGAGAAAGCGTCTGCATAATCCGACGCATAGTTTGCCTCATACCAGGTCCGGCATCGCCTTCATCAGAGATTTGACTCTCGAAGGCGAGGATTCCAACGACCTTGAGATTCTTACGTTCACTTGCCTCTTTCACAAAGGACTGTGCGTCCTGAATTCCATGAATTGGCGAGCGAAGTGCACCGATTCGAAGGGAAAAATCCTTGTCAGTGGCCTGGTTGTTCCACAGCTTTGTTGCTTCACCTGACGAAATTCCGGGGATATACATGCCGCGGCCAATGACAAGTGCCGCATCGACATCTAAGCAGATACGTAGCTCGTTGCGTGTCTCAGGATCTGTGATGGCGTCGATAAAATCCAGGTACTCAGGTGAGTCTGCGGTTAATGTAATGACGCGTGCGAGGTGTTCACTGTGAGCGATTTCACGAAGCGCGTCTTTGTCCGTCGATGGAGCTCCCACAAGTATGTCATCGGTGACGCCCTCTTGTGCGAGCCATATGGCTTCGCGAAGGGAATATGCTTGTACACCAGAGAAGCCAGGTTGGGCGAGCGCTTCGGTGATGGCTTTTCGCATTCTCAGAGATTTACTGCTGACACGGATGGGTGTGCCGTGGGCGCGGGTCGCCATGTCGCGGGCATTGGCCCGGAAAGCATCCAAATCGAGAACGGTCAGTGGAGCACTATGTTGGGCGATGGCTTTCCTGACTTTTTGAGGGACCCCGACGTTGTTGTGATAAACGCCAGTGTGCGGTGTCCGGGCACGCAAACCTTCTTTTACGGTGTCGACGACGACGCTTCCGCTCTCCTTGGCTCGCCCTGTCACGCTCTCGGCCACCGAGATCGCTGAGGACACTCGTCGTTTTGCCATGGTCAGAACTGTCGAGAATTTGGGTAAGGATACACGTGATGACTGTGATGATGTTGGCTGTGATGGCGTCATGGGGATTCTACTTTCTCTACGTCTAACCTTGCGGTGATAGCAGTCACATTAACCCTTAAATAGGCGGAGCGCACTGTTTTTCAGAGAATTTGAACCATCACTTCGGCGTCGTTGTAACAACGCCCTGACCAGCTCACTCGACCCCGTCACAAATGCCCCCTATGATCGCGACCATGGCCAATTCTTCCTTCGTCCACTTGCACAACCACACTGAGTATTCCATGCTTGATGGAATGGCCAAGGTTGATCTCTTGGTGGACGAAGTTAAACGGCAAAATATGCCGGCGGTCGGCATGACTGACCACGGTAATATGTTTGGTTCTGATGCGTTCTATCGTGCGATGACAGCTAACGATATCAAGCCCATCATTGGTATCGAGTGCTATATGGCCCCTGAATCTCGTTTCAACAAGAAGCGTGTGCGGTGGGGCGAAGCTCATCAGAAGCGGGATGATGTGTCGGCATCGGGCGCATATTTGCACCAGACGATGATCGCGGAGAATGCGACCGGCCTGAAAAATCTCTTTTACTTATCATCGATGGCGTCCTATGAAGGACAGCTTGGTAAGTGGCCCCGTATGGATGCTGAACTGATTGCTGAGCATTCCGAGGGGATCATTGCGACGACCGGATGTCCCTCCGGTGAAGTTCAGACTCGCCTCCGCCTTGGCCACTATGATGAAGCGCTCAAAGCTGCGGCTAAATGGCAAGACATCTATGGAAAAGACAACTATTTCCTCGAGCTTATGGATCACGGCATTGAAATCGAGCAGCGTGTCCGCAACGAGCTGTTGGAGATTGGTCGGAAGCTTGGTATCCCACCGTTGGTGACAAACGACTGCCACTATGTCACTAAAGACCAGGCTCGTTCCCATGAGGTGATGTTGTGCGTTCAGACAGGCTCAACGATGAACGAACCGACTTTGGACCAAGGTGGTAATCGTTTTGCCTTTAACGGTGATGGTTACTATCTGAAGTCGGCTCGTGAAATGAGGGATGTGTGGGACGATATGGTCCCCGGCGGGTGCGACAACACGTTGCTCATTGCCGAGCGTGTTGGCGATTACGGTGAAATCTGGGAGCCCCACACTCATGACCGTATGCCCGAATATGATGTGCCTCATGGTCATAGCCCGACCTCGTGGCTCACCCATGAGGTGGAGGAAGGGTTGAAGCAGCGGTTCGATGGTGGCCCCGTCCCTCAGGAATATATGGACCGGGCTAAGTATGAGATTGGTGTCATTGATCTCAAAGGCTATCCCAGCTACTTCCTCGTTGTTGCCGATCTCATTAAACATGCCCGGAAAGTTGGCATTCGGGTCGGGCCGGGGCGTGGTTCGGCGGCGGGCTCCCTTGTCGCCTACGCACTGACGATTACGAATATTGATCCCCTGCAACACGGATTGCTCTTCGAACGATTCTTAAACCCTGAACGTCCGTCGGCTCCTGACATTGATATTGACTTCGACGATCGCCGCCGTGGTGAAATGATTCGCTATGCGGCAGACAACTGGGGGGAGGATAAAGTCGCCCAGGTCATCACCTTCGGTACCGTGAAGACCAAGCAAGCCCTGAAGGATTCTGCTCGTGCGCACTATGGGCAGCCGGGCTTCCAGATGGCGGAGCGCATTACAAAAGCTCTGCCTGCGCCGATCATGGCCAAAGATATACCTCTGTCTGGGATTGTCGATCCGGATCATCCACGATATGGCGAAGCTGCTGAGGTTCGTCAGCTCATCGAAACTGACCCCGACGTAAAGAAGATTTTTGATACCGCTCGTGGTCTCGAAGGGGTTGTTCGCCAGGCTGGCGTCCACGCCTGCGCCGTCATCATGGCATCGGTGCCCCTGTTAGATCACATCCCCATGTGGAAACGCACCCAGGATGGTGCGATCATCACCGGCTGGCCATACCCAGCATGTGAGGCCATCGGTTTGTTGAAAATGGATTTCCTGGGCCTTCGGAACCTGACGGTGATCGGCGATTGCATCGACAACATCAAGGAAAACAGGGGAGAAGACCTCGATCTGGAGGGCTTATCTGTTGTCGATGCTCCCACCTACGAGTTGTTGTCGCGCGGAGATACTCTTGGCGTGTTCCAATTGGATAGTGGTGGCATGCGCGAGTTGTTGAAACGCATGGCTCCCACCGAATTCTCCGATATCGTTGCGGCGCTAGCCCTGTATCGACCTGGTCCGATGGGGGTAGGGGCGCACTGGTCCTATGCTGACCGCAAGAATGGGCGGGAAAAGATTACACCCATCCACCCCGAGCTGGAAGAGCCACTTCAGGAAATTCTGGCCGAGACCTATGGCTTGATTGTGTACCAGGAACAGATCATGAAGATCTCTCAAAAGGTTGCCAATTACTCTGCCGGTCAGGCCGACAGCTTCCGTAAGGCTATGGGGAAGAAGAAGCCAGAAGTTCTTGCCAAGGAACGCGTCAGCTTCGAAGCTGGAATGAAAGAGAATGGCTACTCGGCTGACGCTGTTGACACCTTGTGGGAAGTTATTTTGCCGTTCGCTGGCTACGCATTTAACAAGTCCCATGCTGCTGGGTATGGGTTGGTGTCATTCTGGACTGCGTATCTGAAAGCAAACTATGCTGCTGAATATATGGCGGCACTTCTGACCTCTGTGGCGGATAAGAAGGATAAATCTGCAATCTATCTATCCGACTGTCGTCATCTTGGTATTGACGTCTTGTCGCCTGATGTGAATTCGTCAAAGTTCACATTTCAGTCAGTCGGTGAAGACATACGCTTTGGTCTTGGTGCAGTCCGTAACGTTGGTGAAGATGTGGTGGAGTCGATTGTCAAGACCCGAAGGGAAAAAGGAGCCTTCAAAGATTTCACCGATTATTTGAACAAGATTGATACGATTGCGTGTAACCGACGAGTCACGGAATCATTAATCAAAGCCGGGGCTTTTGATTCCATGAAGCACCCGCGCAAAGGGTTATATCTGGTTCACGAGGATGCAGTAGATTCTGTGATTTCCACCAAAAAGGCTGCTGATAAAGGACAATTCGACCTTTTCGCTGGGTTTGGCGGGGAAATTACTGATGAAGATTCAGCGTTTTCTATCGATATTCCTGATCAAGAATGGGACCGTAAGCATAAGTTGGCTCTGGAACGTGAGATGCTTGGCCTGTATGTGTCAGGTCATCCTCTCGACGGATATGAGGAGACTTTAGCCGCTCAAACAAATACCCCACTTACGGCTGTTTTGTCGGGTGAACTGGAGGACAAGCAGGAGATTGTCATCGGTGGGATTATTTCCGCTGTGGATCGCCGGTTCTCAAAGAAAGACGGATCACCATGGGCTATCGTCACGATTGAAGATCATAACGGCGCATCGGTAGAGATCCTCGTTTTCAACAAGCTGTATGCGTTGGTTGCTCCACTGATCGTGGAGGATACAATTATCAAGGTCAAAGCGCATATTAAGTACCGCGATGACCGGATGAGCGTCTTCTGTGATGATCTTACCCAAGCAGACTTGAGTGCCAGTGGCGGCGGTAAGGGGAGTCCACTGAAACTGAAATTGCGTACTGACCAGTGCACCCTCGACAACATCACTCGACTCAAGAAAGTCTTGCTGGCGAACAAGGGGGATTCCGATGTCTTTCTCACCCTTGTCGACGGATCTAACTCCACTATGATGGTCCTGGGTAGTCATTTACGGGTAGATCGTTCAACGTCGTTGATGGGAGACCTCAAAGCCGCGATGGGAGCCGGTATGGTGGCGTAGACAGACGACGATGACGCGGTTGACGATGCCTCTGTGATGGGGGACTGATCATAATCCCTTGACAGGGCGTGTCCCCGGAGTATTGGGGCGGACCTTTACAATGAGCCCCTATGAGCCATCAGCCGTCATTTACTATTCCCAGGGATAACCAGGACTATTCCACTGAGTTGGAGGTTAAGCGCTCCCGGTTTATCTGTCACCTCAGGCGTGCTGATTCAGAACATGCTGCACGCGGGCACGTTGCTGATATGCGTAAAGCATACCCCGATGCTCGTCATCATTGCAGCGCCTTTATCACCCGTGCGATATCAAAAGCCGACAGTGACAATTCAGAAGATACAAGCAGACCGGCCATGCCTATAGAGCGTTCCTCTGATGATGGCGAACCTGCAGGAACCGCTGGACAACCGATGCTTAACGTCCTCCGTGAGTCCGGTGTGAGCAACGTGTGTGCCGTGGTTGTTCGCTATTTTGGGGGAACCAAATTAGGGACAGGAGGTCTCGTTCGCGCCTACTCCGAGGCCGTGTGCCGCACGCTCCCAACAGTTCCTACTGCTATACGACGACAAATGCGACACCTTGCCATCGTGCTCCCCATTGCTGACGTTGGACGCGTGGAGGCAGGGCTCCGCAGCGACGGGTGGGCAGTCGAACCCACGGCCTATGGGGTCGGCGCACCAGCGAAGGCCCGCCTCTACCCCTTCAACAACACGTCCGAGGAGGGCAAGATCGATGCTCATATCGGTAACATCGCACGGATCGGTGTCGCCGTCGCTCCACAGCAAGCGGATGATGCGGTAGCGGCGGTTGCTGAACTGACACAAGGGCTTTTCGTGCCCTATGACAATGGCTTAATATGGAGCGAAACCTAGGACGCATGGGATGACAGGTATGGTCAACCACCATCACGACACCACGGCGGCAGTCCGCCTCGATATTTGGGTCTGGGCAACCCGCCTCTATAAAACTCGAACCGCCGCGACGGCTGCTGTCCGCGCTGGCCACGTCAAACTTAACGGAAAGACGGTGAAACCTGCACAAATGGTCGTCCCCGGTGACACTGTGCGTGCGTGGTCCCATCATCGTGAATATATCGTCACGGTTGTCCTCACGCCCGCTACACGTGTAGGGGCAGCATTGGCGCAGGCAAGCTACATCGACCATTCGCCGCCTTCACCATCACGAGAGATCGTGGCATCGATGCCGCGCCGGGACCGCGGCGCGGGGCGTCCGACCAAGAAAGAGCGTCGTCAGATAGATGAGTTGCGGGGGCGACGACGTCCCTGAACCATCATGCTGGATGTAGCCCTAATTGTCAGGCCTGTGTGCGGCACCGAGGCCAGCGTCGAGGAGTTTTTTCCATCGGTTGCCGAGGCGACCTGACCGTGTGTCACCATGATCCCCGATACTCACAGTCTTTTTGATGTGGTCTCGACCATACCGTGCGAGGAGGACGTCATCGACCATCCTGACTTGGCCGGGAGGAAAATCGGGGTGCATGACGTTCCTCACGTCCTCAGCGAGATCAGTGGAGAGCAGCTCGCGTAACCCGCCGACATCCCTAATTTCATGCGCGGCCAACATTGCGTACGCATAGCGATAGTATTCACTCCGTGACCGGGGGAATTGTGGTCCGAGAATGACTGTGAGTACTCCGGGAAGGATGTCTGCAGACAGTGGTGCGTCATCAGAACTGTCTGTTGCTCGAGGATTGTGATTGGAGATTGCAGCGATTTGGTCGAATTGCTGGTCAGCTAGCTCGATGAGCCCTGCTGCAAGGGTAAATGCCCGGTCGATTCGGGGGTCGCTACCGGTGTTCGGCCCTTTGTAGCGGATATCATGCTCGAACTCAGCCCAAGCATGTTGGAGAACTGTTCGGATTTGGACTTCCATGACTTGCCCTGAGTATTCGGCCAAATCATGAATAAGAATATGTGTCGAGTCTTCTGGAATATCCGGGATGCGGCAGATCAGATGGAGAGATCCGTAACCAAAGCCACCAGCGACGCGAGTTTCAGCAGCCTTGTCGACGACACGGTCGATGTGGAAATGTTGTTCGAGGACACGACGAATTTCTGGGATCTCGGTGGAATGAAATGTTGTTACGCGCACGCCAATGAAGTCGTAGGCATCATCGAACCCACCGGGGATAAACCACTCGCCATCTGATGTTTTCTTGTCTACCTTGTTAAGTAGGCTGGGTAGGGTTTTGATTCTGGCCGTGACCGCATCAAAAGTGATGCCGGAATCTCCGAGGATGTCCTCGATGGTTCGGGCGAATTGTTGAGTAGCATCGGGGTGGGTAGCCATCCAGGCGTCATAGCGTGCGCGGGCCTCAGTGTGCCTGGTGGTGTCTGTGGACCGCTTGCGGTGTAGGTGGGACAACGGTGAAAAGGTGTTCCTTCCTGACTAGGGTGTGGCTGGTGTCGGGGCAACCTCACTGCCACCATACCGGCTGGATATGTCGTTCGAGTTACATGTGGTGTGGGGAGCCAGTTAAATAGTTGAACGCGTTCCCGTCGTGCCAGATCGAGAGGATCTTTAAATCCCCGGTATAGCAGCGGGCCATTGTGCGTTCGGGGTTGGGGTCATATCATCTCCGTAGTCGCAGGGAGGTGTGTTCAGGGGCGGACGAGTCCCGTTTTGTGTAACAGTCTCGTCGTGTACCTGCTGGTGGGGGTGTTCCCAGGGTTCTGGAAAGCGTTTGCTGATTATCCATAATTGCCGGAAAACATCATGATGATCCTCGGTCCACTGGTGATGAAGCCAGGTGTGCGCGCGGCGGAGAGATGCGCTGTCGGTAATGGGGATTGCAATAAGATTTCCGCTGGGAGCGCAGCCAATCGCTGCGGAATGAGTCCATTCCTTGTGGAGAAAGTTCCGTAGTGTCCTCATAAGGATTGGGTGGCTAAGCCACGTATGGGCGGTGATCGTAGTGTGTTGTCGGTGTGGTAGGACTTGTGTAGGTAGAGGAGGTGTCGAGTTTATGGCTGTGGGGGGTGGAGAGTCGACGGCTTGAGGTGATAAGGGTGGGGTTCGGATCTCCCACCCTGATGTGCCGGGAATGATTGCATCAAGGTTACGGTAGTGGATCCGTATACCCCGATCGGTAGAAAATGATTGGAGAAAGCTATCTGCGGCGCGGCCCCACGCGTGATTTGCCGTACATAGTAGACTGTCTCGGTCGATGGGTACTCCGTCAATATCGATGAGGCGGGCTACAAGTCCGGCGCCAAGGTGGACGAGTGCATCTCTATATTGTGACACCCCAGCCAAGGGTTGGAGTTCCAGTCGGTAGTGATCTATGTGAGAATTTTGTGTCGGTACGCCTGTCATATCTTGTACTGACGATAGCGTCGGTGAGTGGTTCCCTCTGCGAGCGGTTTGTGATCAAGGCCACCCCTTGACGCGATATAGAAAAGTGGGCGACAGTTAATGCCACCCACGTTCCCTATGATGAGCTAGCCGGCGATAGAAGCCTTGTAAATGCCATCAATGGTTGTTGCCAAGGTGGTGTCGAATTCTTCCTGTGTCTGGTCGGCGGTCAGTCCTTCGAGCAACGCGCGAGAGAACGAAGCGATGAGCCCTTTGTTGCGCGAGAGGCGTTCGTTGGCGTCGTCGCGTTCGTACCCGCCGGAGAGGGCCACTACACGCATCACCTTCGGGTGGTTGATGAGGTCGTCGTAGAAGTTATCTACAGTAGGAATGGAGATCTTGATCATGACCTGTTGCCCTTCAGGGATGTCATCCAACCCTTTCAGGAGGGCGGCCTTCAACAGTTCTTCTGCTTCTTTCTTGTCTTCAATGGAGATGGTGACTTCAGGTTCAAGGATGGGAACCAGGCCCTTAGCAAGAACTTGCTTGCCAACCTCAAACTGCTGATCAACAACAGCCTGAATGCCTTCGGCATTGGCGCCGTGGATAACGGAACGCTCTTTGGTGCCAAATACGCCGTTGTTGACACCACGATCCAGAAGGCTGTCAAGGTCAGGCATCGGCTTCATGATCTGAACGTCGTTCTCTTTATCCGCAAGGCCCTTATCAATTTTGAGGAGCGGAACGATACCTTTTTTCTCCCAGAGGTACTGGGCAGTCGGAAGGCCCTCGACCTCGCGGTCCATGGTCATCTCAAATAAGATGGCGGCGAGAACCTTGTCGGATGTGAAAGAGGGAGAGCTAATCAGACGGCTACGCATGGCGTGGACGAGGTCAAACATCTCGGCATCCGACGAATAAGCGTCATCGTGGATTCCGTAAGCACGGAGTGCTTTCGGGGTGGATCCGCCGGACTGGTCGAGGGCGGCGATGAATCCCTCAGCCTCGATCATGCGAGTGGCTTGCTCCTGGTTCATTACAACTCCTTCTCGTGTCGCCAGCGTGGGCAACGTCGATTTCTTGTAGACGTTCTCCGCAGCGTTCCGAAGATCATCTGTCGTGCTCTATGCTAGCCCGAAAATGTCTGAATGAACACTGAACGGACAAAAATTTGCACTCATTTGTGGGGTATTTTTGCAATTGTGAGGGCAGATTGTGGGAGGTGATGGATGGTAACAATGGTTCAGATGGTGGAAATTGGTTTATTGACGTGCGGGAATGCTATATCTGCCCAAAACAAAAACAAACAAGCATATTATTATTATTTTCAGATATGTCGTTGGGAGGTGGAATAATGTGATAAAAAGCACAGCTTCTTGTCAACGGCGACCACCCGAGAACAAATGTGATCATCAAGTACCTGGTCTACTTCTAATTAAGGTCGAGTGCCTCGAGTAGCTGCGCCTGATTCCAAATGTCAATTTTTTGACCTTTTTCTTTCAATTCTTCAGCACGTTTTTGCTTTGACGTTGTGCCATTCCAGTCACCGCAGACGAGTAGCGTCGTTTTTTTTGTGACATTCTTGCCAACGATGCCACCAGCCTGAGCGATCGCTTGCCACAGCTGTCCCTTGTCCAGCGGGGAAAACTCACCAGTGAGTGTGACATTGTGACCAAATAGCGGGCCATCAGTGTCGGCGTCGGTGTTAGTTTCGGGGACATCTCGCGGAGTGGCAACGGCCTCCCAATGTGTGGTTCCTCGAGTGTCCTCGTTCCTCTTTCCTTGGACATGCCCACGGCGTGACGTCCGGCTCAACTCTGACCGGGACGTCCGTGGTTTGCGGCATAGCGTGATTGACTGGTCTCGTACCGTTCCGAACGTGTAGCCAGCAGAATCGACAACCTCAGTCAGTGAAAGATGGCGTGATGCGGAATCTATGTCCTCATAGGCACTATGTGAGGACTCCCTACAGTGAGGGGAGACCCCGCAGAGGTTCAGCATGATGTCACCACACGCTCGGGCATCAGCTAGCGCATCATGGTGACGGAACGCGCGGGAACCTGCCGCATGTGCCACCGTCGTCAATTTATAGTTGGGAAGTCCAGGGCGAAGAGCACGAGCGAGCAAATACGTACACACAAAGGTGATATCTGGCAGGTCCACGTTTTCTGCTCGGGCTGCATCCCGTAACGCTGTCATATCGAACTTGGCATTATGGGCGACAAGGGGGAGCTGTTCCTTGCGGAGCAGCGCGCTAAACTGCTCCAATCGGTCACGGCAGGTTGGCTCCTCAGCGACGTGGTCAGCGTTGATTCCATGGATGGCGACGGTTGCTGGAGTGAATTCTGACCATGTAGATGGCGGTTGGCAAAGCCATGTGTGAGATTCCGTTTCTTCGCCGTCCCGAAAGACTACGATGCCGAACTGGCAGATCGATCCATGTGCTTCATTTGCTGTTTCGACGTCGAATGCAATAAATGATGGTGGGTATGAATCACTCGGCGACACCCCCTTCGGTGTGGATCTCGTCTCCACCGGCATTTCTAATTGACCACCATCGTCCGAGCCGTCACTGGAGTTGTGGGCAGTGATACCAGAGGTATTCATCGTGTAAGCAATGCGGCGTAATCCCTCTTGGTCATCGGCTTGCATGGCAGTGAGGGCATCGACAGCACAGTCAATGATTGACGAATCCGACGACGTGGTCGGGGGGAACCGGAGAGCATGAGGTGTAAACCGAGCACTCTGCCGTGGTGTAGCGGGAGTGTTGTCTAAGTACAGATCAATAAATCCCGGCTGAAGGGTAGTAGGAGGAGTGATTGACCATCCACGAATCGAATCGCGATCGATGTTGGTTTCCGCAGCAAGATACACCTGCGCTGCAGGGCAACGTGATAATGTGACTCCACTCTCACTGATATAGGCCGTGCCACCGAGGATCGGAATGGTGACAATAGTGTGTGAGGCTGTGGGCTCCTTGTCGGGCTGGATGTGTGAGAAGTCGGTAGTGGACTCGGGAATATGTATCTCCGGCGAACCGTCGGTGTGTGAATGCGTCAAGATGGTCTCCACTGTACTCAGGCACGGGGTCGGGTAGCGATGTTGGCAGCCTAGGGCAACGGCACATCGACTATCGACGGTAATGGTTGATACTGATCTTATGGATATGCGGGGTCGTGTAGAAGGACGATGTGATGATGATTTCCCATGGTAAGGGAGGCATGTGAGCGGGACGAGCGTGGGGTGACCGATGTCTCCTTTGCAGGGGGGCGGGGCGATGTCGTTGAGAATGGCCTCTAGTCTTAGTCCGGCATTGGCAGTGTCCCTGAAATATGAACGCCATTCGTCGAGCCCCAGTGTCGTGGGGTAGGCGCATGTTCGCCTCACCGACGGGTGTGAAATGGACGACATGGTCAACGGCATGTGTAAAGGATAACCCGGATGTGTGTTTCGTTCGAAAGTGATAAAACACTGTGAGAACCCTGGAAGCTTGGGGAAACGTGAGGATATTGGCTGACAGAGGGGTAGAATAGGCGCGTTCTCTTAAGAATAAAGGAGCTTTGTCGTGCCAGATGTAGTTATGTCAGATGTTGATGGTGTGCATGCGACGGTTCATCGAGACGGAAAGTTGCATTCGCGTCACGTGCAGGTGCGCCGTTGGGGGGCTGTCGTCATTGCTGTATCAGTGTGTGGGGCGTTAGGGGCCTGTTCACACGGGTCCTCGGATGGTAAGAAGAGCTCAACAGCAACGCAGTCTTCGTCGAGTGCATCGTCGTCGAATAATCCTTCCGCATCGTCGTCTGCTGCGGCGTCGCCGTCTGCAGAGCACGCGGATCGCGGTGGCGATAATCACGCTGATAATGGGAAGAAATTAGGTGCTGACATCCCGACTGTTCCGGACTCAAAGGAGGTTCCTTCCAGTGGGCCGAAGCCGGTCAAGGGGAAGACTGGCAGCGCTGATGACGTTGCCAGTATTAAAGATGCGCTAGGTCATTATGGTGACACATCAGGCACTGTGCGACAGTATTATGAAAGCACGAAGGCCTATACGTGTAAAGATCGTATTGCTGCGCACCCAGAAGTGTTCTCGGATGAGAACATTAACTCGTTGCCTAATGAACTCATCGACAAGATGAACCTAGCTGGCTCGATTCCAAAGTTTAACAACATCTCGAATATCAAAGTTGATGGTCATCGTGCTACGGCATCAGTGAATACAACCTTCAATGGTGCAACCTCGACAGGGACAATGTTGTTCACTAAGGAAGATGGTCAGTGGAAGATCTGTTCTGACTAGCGTAGTGATGATGTCTCACTCGTGAATCCCAGTGCCCAATTGAACACTGTGTGGTGATGACATAGCCTGGGGCTACACAGTGGTGATCCTCCGAATGATCACCATGTTGAGGGAGGAACGTCACTATGTCAGAAAACGTAACGTCCCAGGCTCACATCCACGGCACCGCTGGTACTGATACATTGGCAGCAGAGCAGGATATTGTGGATCTGGCGCGTGAGAAGGTTCTTGAGCGTGGGGAAGGGCTCTGTCAATCAGAGATCGTTCGAGTACTTACTCTATCCGACGACCGGATCGACGAGCTTCTTGCGTTAGCACATGAAGTTCGGCTGCGTTGGTGTGGCGACGCTGTCGAGGCGGAGGGAATTATTTCTCTCAAAACTGGGGGATGTCCGGAGGATTGCCACTTCTGTTCACAGTCAGGATTATTCGAATCTCCCGTGCGCTCGGCGTGGCTTGACATTCCCGCCCTTGTTGAGGCGGCGAAGCAAACTGCGAAGACGGGGGCCACCGAATTCTGCATTGTTGCTGCAGTTAAGGGGCCCGATGAGCGATTGATGAGCCAGCTTGAAAAAGCGGTGGCCGCCATCAAAGCAGAAGTTGATATCGAGGTTGCTGCCTCGATCGGTATTCTTACACGAGAACAAGTTGACCGTTTGGCTCAAGCCGGGGTGCATCGATACAACCACAACTTAGAAACCGCAAAGAGCTATTTTCCTCAAGTTGTGACGACACACACATGGGAGGCTCGTCGCGAAACGCTGGAGATGGTTCGCGATGCTGGCATGGAAGTGTGCTGCGGTGGCATCATTGGAATGGGTGAGACTATTGAGCAGCGTGCAGAATTCGCTGTGCAGTTAGCTGAGCTGCGGCCCCATGAAGTTCCGATGAATTTCCTTGATCCTCGCCCAGGAACCCCTTTCGCCGATCGTCCTGTAATGGAGTCCTCCGAGGCTCTGAAGACTGTGGCAGCATTCCGACTGGCGTTACCTCAGACAATCCTTCGTTTTGCTGGTGGCCGTGAGCTTACCCTTGGTGATTTGGGTGCGGAAAAGGGACTTCTTGGTGGCATCAATGCCATTATCGTGGGAAATTATCTGACAACCTTGGGTCGGCCGCAGGAAACAGATATCGATATGTTGAACCGGTTGCAGCTCCCCATCAAAGCGCTCAACGCAACGGTGTAGGCGGTAGCACGTGATAGAACCAGTGAGCAGTCACAGGCATACAGGGACGACACCTCGTCACAGTCGAGAAAATACGGCGACGGACTTGTCGGATGCTGTCATCACCGGGGATGCACCGAGCTTCGACCCATTCACTGGCGTTGACGTACAGGGTGGTGAGGTCCCGCAGTATTCCCCGTCGATGAAGGTAGGGCTTGAAGCGCCACGGTTTTGCCAACTATGTGGCCGCCGGATGGTTGTGCAGGTTCGACCGGACGGGTGGAACGCCCTGTGCTCACGTCATGGGGAACTTGACTCTGCGATCCTTGAACCTCAACGCTGATTGTGCCCATCGTAGTGGCCTCGGAATCTCTATACTGGTTCCAGTGTTGTTCTCAGAACGGTATCGTCGCGCTCTCATTGTTCTTGTAGCCATCGTGGCTGTGTACGCAGTGGGAGGATGCGGGTGGGGTTTGCTCATACCAACAAAGACAGCCACGGTAGAAGGTGGGTATCTGTCAACCGATCCAACCAAAGACGGCCAAGAATTCACCGGTTTTATTCTGCTTGTGTGCGGGCTATTTATCCTGTCGATGGTAAGTTCCCTCATTGCATGGCGGTGGGCCCCACGCTCACGCGGCCCGGTGATGATATGGGTTGTCACTCTCGTGGCTGTGCTGGGTGGTGTGGTCTTCACAGATCTTGGAAATATCGTTGCGTCGACATTGCATCCGTTGCCGGATACCGATGATATCCAGGATGGTTCCAGGATAACGTGGGCAGTGTGGAGTCATCCGGGTGCCGCTTTAGTTGTTCCACCTCTAGTGGGATCTCTCACATACTGGTGTGCTGCTGTGCTGGGGAAAGGTGATTTTCCCGATGACTAAAAGCCGTTTTGCAGTGTGGCTGCACACTACAACGGTAGATTAGCTTTACACGAACGAAGAGTTGTTGGCCATCGTCAACGCGAAGCAGTCTATCCGTGGCTCATGGCAGCGGTATGACAGTAGGGATTTTCGATAATAATGCTGACCGTAACCGATATGCGTGGCACTCATCCCACCACAAGCGAACTTCGGGCAACCTTGCCTCGTGGTGGCATCGATATTGATTCAGTAATCCCCACGGTTCAGCAAATTGTCGATGCTGTTCGAGAACGCGGCGCACAGGCGGCCTGTGAGTATGGTGAGCGTTTTGATGGTGTTGTCCCAACGAGTATTCGTGTCCCCGACCGCGTGATTCGTGATGCTGTGAACTCGTTGGATTCCAGTGTGCGTCAAGCCCTGGAGACTGCGATTGAGCGGATTCGGACGGTGCACTCAGCAACGAAACCCCGTGATAGTGTCGTGTCAGTTGTTGCCGGTGGGACGGTGACAGAAAAATTTATTCCAATCGGGCGTGTGGGGCTCTACGTTCCTGGTGGTCAAGCTGTATATCCATCGAGCGTCATAATGAATGCTGTTCCAGCGCAAGAGGCCGGCGTAGGGTCACTTGTGGTGGCATCTCCACCTCAGAGGGATTATGGTGGGTGGCCACATCCGACGATCCTTGCTGCGTGTTCGCTTCTCAGCGTGGACGAGGTATGGGCAGTGGGTGGTGCGCAGGCTGTCGCTTTATTGGCTTATGGTGATGAGACTGCTGGTGAGGCTCTCGCCCCGGTGGATATGGTGACTGGACCGGGCAATGTTTTCGTTACCGCAGCTAAGCGAGTGTGCCGGGGCGTCGTCGGGATTGATGCCGAGGCAGGGCCGACCGAGATTGCGATTATTGCCGATGATACTGCCGATCCTGTCTACATTGCCTATGATCTCATCAGCCAGGCAGAGCATGATCCGATGGCAGCTAGCATCCTCATCACCGATTCCACCTCGTTGGCGGCTGCGGTTGACGAGGAAGTGGAGAAGCGCTATTCGGTAACACGTAACGATGATCGTGTTGCTGACGCTTTGCGGGGCACACAGTCTGGAATCATCCTAGTTGATGATATTCCTGCTGCGATCCGTATTTCTGATGCGTATGCGCCGGAGCATCTTGAAGTTCAGACTCGACATGCTCGTGAGGATGCGGCACGTATCCGTCACGCGGGGGCTATCTTTGTGGGGCCGTTTTCACCTGTTCCGTTGGGGGATTACGCTGCTGGCTCTAACCATGTGCTTCCCACGTCTGGGTCTGCGCGGTATAGCTCTGGTTTGTCGACGCATACGTTTGTGAAATCAGTTCATGTGGTTGACTACGACGAGATGGCCTTGAGGGCTTCCGCAGATACTATCGTTACCCTCGCTGATGCCGAGCACCTTCCTGCTCATGGCGAATCTGTTCGATCACGTTTTGACAATCTCACTGTCGGTCGCGGCTCATTGAGCTGCCGTGGCTAACATACTCTGATCATTGCCGCAAGGGAGGAGGAGTAATGGCGTCGACGTACAGAGGCACGAATTCGTATCGTGATGCGCATAGGCGGAGGTCACCGCATGAACCATCGGTGTGGGGGCAAGCGGTGGTGCTTGATAGCTTGCCTTTACGTGAGGAATTTCGAGGTCGAGCCGCATACGGGGCGCCTCAATTGGATCTGGATGTCCGATTGAATACGAACGAAAACCCGTATCCGCCAACCGCTGACCTTATCGTTGACTTGGTTTCAGAAGTGAATAAAATCGCCTCTGGGCTTAACCGGTATCCTGACCGTGATTGTAGGGTGTTGCGCCGAGAGCTGGCTCGTTATGTGTCAGCGTACACCGGGGTGGAGGTAACGGAACACAACATTTGGGCTGCTAACGGCTCCAACGAGGTGCTACAGGAACTATTACAGGCGTTCGGGGGACCTGGTCGTCGGGCGTTGGGGTTCACTCCGAGTTACTCTATGCACCCTATTCTTTCAGCGGGAACATGCACACAATTTGTGGATTGTCCTAGGCGTGAGGAAAATGGGTTTGCCATTGATGTCGATAGTGCTGTTGACACAATAAAAAAACATCGGCCGTCCGTTGTGTTTGTGACGACACCAAATAATCCGACGGGTGGTGTCACGCCTCTCGATGATATCCGTGTCCTCCTTGATGCTGTGTCAGACCCGCACGTTGACGGCATCGTGATTGTTGATGAGGCCTATGGTGAATTCGACGATGGGCCGAGCGCGTGCGAGTTGTTGGCAGACTATCCAGGTCGGTTGGTGGTTTCGCGGACGATGAGTAAGGCGTTCGACTTCGCAGGTGGCCGCTTGGGCTACTTTGTTGCTGCTCCTGCTTTTGTGGAAGCAGTAATGCTGGTCCGGCTTCCGTATCATTTATCTGCGTTAGCTCAGGCGGCTGCGACGGTGGCACTGCGGTATTCTGCTGATACGTTAGCGTCGGTTGACAAGATTGTTATTGAACGTGGTCGAGTTCAGAATGCGTTGCTGGACCTTGGGTTTCACGTTGTTCCTAGTAAGTCCAATTTCTTGTTTTTCGCCGTGCTCCCCGAGGAATGTGCAGAGACAGGGCGGAAGGATATTAGTTCTGGTTGCAGGGTTGGGCATGATGACCGCAGGGATGCTGGTGGGAGCGCTACGTTGTCTCGGCGGGACCTCACGCGCGTGGCATGGCGGGAGTTTCTTGACCGGGGCGTTCTCATTAGAGATGTCGGAGTTGACGGTTACCTACGGGTCACGATTGGGCTGCCGACAGAAAATGATCGATTTCTCGAAGCTGCTCGAGAATACGCCATTGATCACGGGGTATTACAGTGAATCACATGATGACGAGTAGCGGTAAACCGGGCCATAGTGAGATGCCTGTCCTTGGTCGGGTTGGACATGTTGAGCGGGAGACGAAGGAGTCCCACATTACTGTCGATGTTGACCTTGACGGTCGTGGTGTTACTGATATATCGACAGGACTGCCATTTTTTGACCACATGCTGGTTGCTATGGGTACGCATGGAAGCTTTGATCTTTCAGTACACGCCGAGGGTGACCTCGAGGTTGATGCGCACCATACCGTGGAGGATACTGCCATCAGCTTGGGGGAAGCGTTTTTTCAGGCCTTGGGAAACAAAGTTGGAATTCGTCGCTTTGGATCAAGCTTCATCCCGATGGATGAGACGTTGGCTCAAGCTGTCGTGGATGTGTCTGGGCGCCCATATTTTGTTGCCCGGGGTGAGCCGTCGTCGATGGTGAGTACAGTTATCGGTGGTCATTACGCGACGGTCATTAACCAGCATTTTTTTGAATCTTTCGCGTTTCATGCCCGTATCGCTTTGCATGTCCGGGTGCTTTACGGGCGTGATCCACATCATATCACTGAGGCCGAATATAAAGCGGTCGCTCGAGCTCTACGGGAGGCAGTGGAGTGTGACGGGCGTGTAGAGGGTGTGCCGTCGACGAAAGGGGCGTTGTGATCATGATGGGGAGTAAGGCTCGTCCGACGGTGGCTATCCTTGATTATGGTTCGGGGAATGTGCGTTCTGTTGAGCGCGCTCTCGAGCGTGTGGGCGCTGATGTGACTGTGACAGCAGATCCGGAGTTGGTGCTTTCTGCGGATGGTTTATTAGTCCCGGGTGTTGGTGCTTTTGCGGCGTGCATGCAGGGGTTACGTGAGGTACATGGGCCGCGGCTTATTGGGCAGCGTTTAGCCGGTGGTCGTCCTGTCTTAGGTGTCTGTGTGGGTATGCAGGTTCTTTTTGAATATGGTGTCGAGTTTGGTGATGGTGTGCACGGTGATTCTGGCGGGTCTGGTGGAGAAGTCAGCCCTCGACCTCGCCGTTGTCGTGAGGTTGTACCTCCCGGGGCGACGGGTAGTGGAGAAGAACATGGAGCAGCGCACGACCATGGCATCATGTGTGATCCGGAGACCGGCCGTCCTCTCGACCCGACGATATTCTCGACGGAAGTATCAGACGAGGGGGTAGTGAGCATCGTCGGTTGTGGCGAGTGGCCTGGAACGGTAGCACGCCTTGATGCAAACATTGTTCCCCATATGGGGTGGAATACGCTGGAGATTCCTGAAGGATCTCACATGTTCAATGGTGTTGCTAGTGATGATCGGGTGTATTTTGTGCACTCATATGCGGTGCAGCAGTGGGAGATGGTTGACGATGGGTTAGTGGCGCCGCCGAAGGTAACGTGGTCACAGCACGATGATTGTCGTTTTGTTGCTGCCGTAGAAAATGGCCCGTTGTGGGCGACTCAATTTCACCCGGAAAAATCTGGTGCAGTGGGGGGAGTGATTCTTCAGAACTGGGTGAGTACTTTGTAACTTTTGCCGGCTAGCCGCGGGATCTCCGTTATCATTCATCTATGCCTCTAACGTTATTACCTGCCGTCGATGTGTCGGATGGTCAAGCAGTCCGTTTGGTCCATGGTGACGCTGAGACCGAAACGGAATATGGCCACCCTCTTGATGCCGCCATGGCTTGGCAGGAGGCAGGTGCGGAGTGGATTCATCTTGTGGATTTAGATGCCGCATTTGGCCGGGGCAGTAATTATGAGGTTCTTAAAGACGTCGTTGACCGGTTGGATGTGGATGTTGAACTCTCGGGTGGGATCAGAGACGATGACACCTTGAGGAGGGCGCTCGACACCGGCTGTCGGCGGGTTAATCTCGGCACCGCAGCGTTAGAGAATCCTGACTGGTGCCACCGGGTTATTGAGTTATATGGCGATCGCGTGGCTATTGGTCTGGATACCATGCTTATTGACGACGAGTGGCGGCTGCGTGGACGCGGGTGGGTAACAGACGGAGGGAACTTGTGGGACGTTCTTGAGCGTTTGGATTCATGTGGGGTCTCTCGCCTTGTTGTCACGGATGTAGGCCGTGATGGGACTTTGGAAGGGCCCAATATTGACCTGCTTCGTGACGTGGCCATGGCTACTGATGCTCCGATTGTCGCCTCAGGTGGTGTCTCGAGCCTCGATGACATTCGTCAGCTTGCTGAATACACTGGCGAGGGAATTGATTCCATCATCATCGGTAAAGCCTTATATGTAGGAAACTTTAGGCTTGAGGACGCGTTAGCAGTCGCGAGAGAATCGTGATGCACGGTGGACTTAGGAAGCGAGTGAGTGTGGTTCTTGTGAAGCTTCGTTGGACATAGCTGTGGTGAAAGGCTAGGTGATGGATCCGATGATAGAGCACTCGGAACTTGTGTGCTATGCGGCAATTGCCGAGCGCTTGATCAAGGATGCAGAGAATCTTTTTTGCCAGAATATTGGCGCTCAGCCTTCTATTATCAAAAATGAGGATCTTCAGGATTTTGCCACGGATGTTGATCTATCTTTAGAGCAGCAGTTTTGTGAACAGCTTGTCCACGAAACCGGATTCCCTGTTCTTGGTGAGGAATTTGGTTTACAGGGTGGGGTGGATGTGCCCGCCGCAGTGCCGTCATTTAGCTATCATCCCGATGATTATCCCACAACGATGTGGTGTGTCGACCCTGTTGACGGCACATCCAATTATGCTGTTGCGAATCCGATGTGTGCGATACTTGTATCGCTTATTCATCGAGGTGAACCAGTCATTGGGATGACTGCGTTGCCAATGTTGGGAAAATTTTATAGCGCTGTTCGGGGTGGTCCTCTCCTTGTTAATGGTGAGGCTGTGCCGCGGTTACCGACACAAGATCCGGGAGTGATTCAGATCGGTTTCGGTTCGATTTTGTCTGGGCGTCGTGGTCGTGTTCCTCGCCAGTATCGTCAAAATCTACTATTTAGCATTGGTGAATCGTATCCGCGAATGCGTGTGACAGGGTCAGTAGGGGCTGATTTAGCCTTTACAGCGAGCGGAGTATTTGCTGGTACCTTGACGTTTAGCCCCAACTGGTGGGACAACGCTGCCGGAATATGCCTGGTTGAGGCTGCAGGTGGTGTGGTTACCAACCTTAACAACGAACCGTGGACGCCGGGGACGATTGGTCTAGTAGCAGGCTCTCCCAGTGTCCATTCGACGCTCCTATCCAGAATTCATGCAGTCCCGCGCCCGTTCGAACCGTTAAGCTAGGCGAAAACATTCAGCGTGTGGGCACGCTCATCATATCTCATGTAGTCGTGTTTTTTCGTCGCCGAAAGGCCAGGTCATGTCCGTAGCAGTTCGAGTTATCCCGTGTCTGGATGTATCTCATGGACGCGTCGTTAAGGGAACTAATTTTAAGAATCTTCGTGATGCTGGTGATCCGGTGGAGTTGGCAGTTCGGTATAACCGGGAAGGTGCCGATGAGCTGACGTTTCTCGACGTGTCCGCATCAGTGGAGGGCCGGGGGACCATGCTCGATGTCGTTCGACGAACAGCAGACCAGGTTTTTATACCGTTGACTGTGGGGGGAGGTGTGCGTAGCGCTGATGACGTTGATCAGCTGTTACGTGCAGGGGCAGACAAAGTCTGTGTGAATACAGCTGCGATTCGCCGACCAGAGCTACTGCGTGAGATCTCACAACGCTTTGGTTCGCAATGCGTGGTGTTATCGGTGGACGCACGGCGAGTTCCTGACGGTGGAACACCTCAGCCCAGTGGCTTTGAAGTCACCACGCATGGTGGAGCCAAGAGTGCTGAGATGGATGCACTGGAGTGGGCCCGACACGGGGAAGAATTGGGTGTGGGGGAGATTCTTCTCAACTCCATGGATTGTGATGGGCTCAAACAGGGGTTTGATGCGGAATTGATTGCTGCTGTCCGTCGGGAGGTTCGGATCCCGATTATCGCGTCTGGTGGGGCCGGTGACGTGAGTCATTTTCCACCGGCGGCGGATGCAGGTGCAGATGCGCTCTTAGCAGCTTCTATCTTTCATTTTGGTATGGCCACTATTCCTGATGTGAAGAGAGCAGTGGCGTCGACGGGTCACGACGTGCGTCGCAGTGGGCCTGGAGATTACCTGCTGGATCCGATAATTGCAGCGCGATTAAAACGCAACGGGCAGGGATTAGTTCCCGCTGTTGTCCAAGATGCGACGTCGGGAGATGTATTGATGCAGGCGTGGATGGATGATCATGCCTTGGCTTATACCCTGGCGACGCGACGTGGGACGTATTGGTCTCGGTCTCGGTCGGAGTACTGGATTAAAGGTATGACCAGCGGGCACGTTCAGCACGTTCGCGAAGTTCGATTGGATTGCGATGGAGATACTATTTTGGTGAAAGTAGATCAGGTGGGCGCCGCGTGCCATACGGGGACTGCAACGTGTTTTGACGGTGACGTGGTACTCACTGGTTCCCCTTCTGATTATGTATCGAGATCATTAACTGCTACGGATATGACAATTACTGACACAACGACGACACGTGACCAATTCCGACGATTAGCTGCCCAGCATCGGGTGGTCCCGGTGGCCCGGAAGATTCTGGCCGATGGGGAAACACCGTTGAGTGCCTATAATGCACTGGCGGCTGACCAACCAGGAACGTTCTTATTCGAGTCGGCGGAACCAGGACAATCGTGGTCCCGGTGGTCGTTCATTGGTACGGGTGCGAAGTCTGCGCTGACGGTTCGCGATGGCGAAGCAGCATGGTTGGGTACAACGCCAACCGGAGTTCAGCTCAGCGGGACCCCCTTCGATGTGCTGAAATCTGTTCTGAAGGAGTTACATACGGAGCCTATTGATGGCATGCCTCCGATGACGTCGGGGATGGTGGGTTATTGCGGCCACGACGCGATTCGCTATATCGAGGATATTCCCGACACATGCGATGATGATCTTCAGATTCCCGAGTTTATGCAGTTTCTTGTCGCAGACTTGGTGGCGCTCGACCATCATGAGGGGACGATGTGGCTTATCGCAAACGCCTTCAATTTCAATGGTTCCGATGAGAACGTTGACGACGCCTATGACGATGCTGTCCGGCGGTTGGATTCGTTAACACAGCGGCTGACTGCGCCACGTGAGCCGATGGTGAATGTGTTTAGCACACCGGAACCAGTGGTTCGGCGGCAGCGAACCGAGGACGAGCACAGGCGCCGAATCGGTGTGTGTAAAGACCATATTCGTGCGGGAGATGCGTTCCAGATTGTGCTGTCGCAGCGGTTTGAAATGGATACTGACGTTCGTGCTCTTGACGTGTATCGGATGCTGAAATATTCGAACCCAAGCCCGTATATGTATCTCATGAATATTCCGACGGATGATTTTTCGTCGGTATCGTTCACTATTGTTGGGTCATCACCGGAGTCGTTAATCGCTGTAGATAATGGTGTGGTGACGACGCATCCGATTGCTGGCTCGCGTCCACGTGGGGCCACTCTCGAGGAGGATGAGCGACGGGAACGTGAGCTAGCTGCGGATTCTAAAGAGAATTCTGAGCACCTCATGTTGGTTGATCTTGGCCGTAATGATCTCGGAAAAGTGTGTGTCCCGGGGACTGTTGAGGTTCACGATTTCCGTCATATTGAGCGGTATAGCCACATCATGCATCTGGTCTCGACGGTGACAGGACAATTAGCTCCTGATATGACGGCGGTGGATGCGTTCATGGCGGCTTTTCCGGCGGGGACACTGTCGGGAGCTCCGAAGACTAGTGCGTTGACGATTATCGATGAGCTTGAAGACACACGCCGTGGGATCTATGGCGGAACTGTCGGCTATTTTGATTTTTCAGGCAATACTGACCAGGCGATTGCCATCAGGACGGGTGTCCTCAAGGGAGGAACGATGTATGTCCAAGCTGGGGGCGGAATTGTCGCGGATTCCGATCCACGTGCCGAAGATGAAGAAACTCAAAATAAAGCCGCAGCGGTCTTACGGGCAACAGCAGCGGCGGAAACCATTGCTGATGTCGATGGTGTACTAGATGGGCCTGTGTGACGTGAGTAGGCATGATGTTTCGTAGTCTCAGTCCGCTGTCCGCCATGGGTACGGACATCTACGGCGAAACGTGCCAAGCGTGGTGGCGTAAGGGAGAGCAAAAATGGATTCTCACGATGTACGTGACGGTGATCGAGCAGCATCTGCCTGTGGAGTATCTGCGAGTGGGGAGCAACGTGGTGTATTAGCTGCCTTTGAGGCGAAACTACGCTGGATGGGGGTTGTGCTCGTCATTATTGGGGCGGTGGGGATTGGTGGAATCTCTCATCTGACGTGGATGACTGTTCATGCGGTGGATGATAAACAGGGAGAGCTCACTCGAACATTGGTGGGTACTGTATGGGCACCAAGTATGAACGCTGTTGCTATCGCGTTGATTGCAGCATGTCTTGCCATGGTGATCCTCAAACGTACTGGTCGGCGTATCCTTGCTGCTGTGACGGCAGTCGTTGGTGTTGTCTCGTTGTGGAGCCCCTTGAGTGTCCTTGTGTCATCGCCAGGTGTCACACGCGTACATAATTTGCTTGTCAATGGCCAGGCAACACAGAAGAAGAGTCATCCACAAACATTGACAGAGTGGGCGACGGTGACGGGCATTGATGTACACAAGGGTACGGTGATTCTTACTGTCGTGGCGTCGTTGATGGCCATTGTGGGGGCAGTTGTGTTAGTAATCTGGCCTGGTGTGGATTCTGTTAAGGGTAGTAAATACGATACAACATCTGCGCGCCGTCATTCCTTGGCAGCCGATTTGGCGAGCGATGAGGATTCTGGTCGTGTCTTGTGGGATGCCATGGATGCTGGGGTTGATCCCACTCAAGATGATGCCGCCGATGTTGCACGACGCGTAGCGGATGCGTCCAGTGACACCGAGGGGTCCTCATCTGAGGGGATTGTCAGACAAACGTCGTCCCCCTCGATTTATCACTAGATCTGGCCGCCCTCTAGGATGAAGGACACCGCTGTAATACGGGCCTAGGAGTCGAAGATGAGTTCGGTTTTGGACACGATCGTCGATGGCGTCTTAGATGATCTCGCGATTCGTGAAGCACGTGTGAGCTTCGCGGACATCAAAGCGCAATCACGACACGCGCCTGCTCCTCGTGATGCCATGGCTGCGCTGTCAGCTCCTGGTGTCGGAGTTATTGCAGAAGTTAAAAGGGCAAGCCCGTCTAAAGGAAGTTTGGCACGTATTCCGGAGCCTGCGGAGCTTGCTCGTCAGTATGAAGCCAACGGAGCCAGGATTATTTCCTGTTTGACTGAAGAACGGCGGTTCAAGGGAAGCTTGGCTGATTTGGATACTGTTCGCGCGGCAGTGGATATCCCTGTTCTTCGAAAAGATTTTGTTGTCACTCCCTATCAGATTCATGAAGCCCGTGCACACGGGGCAGATCTAGTTTTGCTTATCGTCGCTGCGCTCGATCAGCCGCAGCTTGAGGCGTTGCTTGATCGCACAGAATCTCTGGGTATGACTGCCATCGTTGAAGTTCATACAGAGGATGAAGCAGAACGCGCGATCAACGCTGGTGCGAAAGTTGTTGGTGTCAATGCACGCGACCTTAAAACCCTTGATGTTGATACCTCGGTGTTTGGCGCTATTGCGCCAGGATTGCCGTTGGATGTGATCAAGATTGCGGAATCGGGGGTAAAAGATCGTAATGATCTTCTCGCTTATGCGGGAGCTGGTGCGGATGCGGTCTTGGTTGGCGAAGGCCTAGTTACTGCTGGTGATCCTGGGTTAGCATGCAAAACATTGGTGGCTGCGGGGATCCATCCGGCTTGCCCAAAGAAGCTGGCTGAGTGATAGGAAAGTCCCTAAGTGCCGTGTGTCGCTCGTCGATAAGGCACACTAGTGTGGGTGAGCACTTTTGAACCACGTCACCCCAAGCCGTATCAGAATCTTCCCACTGTGGCTGATGTGTTGTCGGACATGACATCGACTGAGCCTGATAGTGGTGGGCATTGGGGCGATTATGGTGGCCGGTATATTCCAGAAGCCTTAATGGGTGTTATTGCAGACGTGACTGACGCGTGGCAGAAGGCGAAGTCAGATCCCCAGTACATCGAACAGCTAAGTGATCTGCACGTTCACTATTCTGGTCGGCCGTCGCCGTTGTATTTTGCCAGCCGCTTTTCTGAGGCGATCGGTGCTCGTGTTTATCTGAAACGTGAGGATTTGAACCATACGGGGTCTCATAAGATCAACAATGTTCTTGGCCAGGTCTTGTTGGCGAAACGTATGGGGAAAACATTGGTGATTGCGGAGACCGGCGCGGGGCAGCATGGGGTTGCCACCGCGACAGCATGTGCATTGTTGGGACTTGAGTGCCGTATTTACATGGGTGCAGTTGATGCCAGACGACAGGCCCTCAATATTGCCCGCATGCGATTGCTCGGTGCCGAGGTTGTCACTGTCACAATTGGTTCGCAGACTTTAAAGGATGCGATCAATGAAGCGATGCGTTATTGGGTCTCTCACGCCGATGGGACGTATTACTGCTTTGGGACCGCTGCTGGTCCTCATCCTTTTCCACAGATGGTTCGAGATCTTCAACGAATCATTGGATACGAAGCACGTGAGCAAATCTTGCAGGCGGAAGGTCGCCTTCCGGATGCTGTCGTGGCGTGTGTTGGTGGTGGATCGAATGCCATTGGTTTATTCCATCGATTTATCGATGACACCACTGTCCGGCTGATCGGTGCTGAAGCTGGCGGTGATGGGGTTGAGACTGGGCGTCATGCCGCGACAATCACGGCAGGCAATGTGGGTGTATTCCAAGGAGCGTACGCGGCATTGATGGAAGACGCCGACGGGCAGATTGTCGAGTCACATTCGATTTCCGCTGGCTTGGATTATCCGGGGGTGGGGCCGGAGCATTCGTACCTTCACCGCATTGGGCGTGCAGAGTATTTCCCGATCTCGGACGCCCAAGCTATGGATGCGTTCATGCTGTTGTGTAAAACCGAGGGGATTATTCCGGCGATCGAATCTGCTCATGCTGTGGCAGCGGCAGGTGTATATGCAGAGAACGCGGACCATAGTTTAGAGGACGGTGTCCCACTTATGATTGTTAACGTGTCAGGTCGTGGCGATAAAGATGTCGACACTGCAGCTACGTGGTTTAACCTGGAAGCTAAGGAGGATCTGCACTGATGATGCGTTTGTCTTCTGATTCGCCTGCGGGGATTCTTCGTGACGTTTTTACGGATGCTCGTCGTCAAGGGCGCGCGGCATTTATTGGTTATCTGCCATCAGGATATCCGACAAAGTCAGACTCTGCTGAGCTGATGCTATCTCTGGCGTCGTATGCGGATGTGATTGAGGTTGGTATTCCATTTTCTGACCCGATGATGGATGGTCCGGTTATTCAGGATGCTGGTTCGGTGGCTCTCAACGCTGGATTTCGTGTGAAGGATTCCATCGAATCTGTACGCACAATTACTCAATGTGGTGGGCGTAGTGTTGTCATGAGCTATTGGAACCCCATTCTGCAGTATGGGCCGGAAAAATATGCCGAGGAACTTGCAGAAGCCGGTGGGTTGGGTGCGATTATCCCAGACTTGTTACCGGAGGAATCGTCGCGGTGGGCCCTCGTGTGTGAGAAACTTGGTATGGCGCCCATTTATCTTGTTGCTCCTTCCACGAATCCGGAACGGATGGCACGCACGGTGGGCGCAGGCGATGGATTCGTGTACGCCGCCTCTCACATGGGTGTGACGGGTGCCCAGGATTCGGTGAGTAGTGATGCTCGTAACCTTGTGGAGCGTGTACGGGAGTATACAGACCTTCCTGTCGCGGTAGGGTTGGGAGTCAGTAACGGGCAACAAGCTGCTGCTATCGCGGAATATGCTGACGGAGTAATCGTGGGATCTGCACTTATTCGTGCTGCGGCAGATGGACGTGAATCGCTATGTGCACTTGCGAAAGAGCTCAACGAAGGGGTACGGGGTGTATAGCCCGAGTGTCTCGATGGATGTCAATGTACCTGGACGTATGAGCGGTGGTGTGGGAGCAACCCTCTATGCTCCGGATCACTTTATTGTTGCTGAGATTCCATCACCGCCTCAGGGGGTGTGGATGGTCGGTGGTGTGCCTCTTCGCGGCTATGCACTGTCGATCTTAGTTGGGATCGTTGTCGCCATCGTGTGGTCGCAACGTCGTTATGCAGACCGTGGGGGCAGGCGAGAAGTTGTGGTCGATGTGGCATTAGCTGCTGTTCCGGCCGGGATTATCGGTGGACGTGTATACCACTTGGCGACGGATTGGCGTTCGTATTGGGGACCTGCTGGGACCCCAGGAGATTGGTGGAAAATTACCAATGGTGGTTTGGGGATCTGGGGTGCAGTGGTTGGTGGCGGCCTGGCTACCTGGCTTGTGTTGCGGTGGAAACGCCTGGAACTAGCGCCTTTTGCTGATTCAGTTGCTCCGCCGATCTTGGTGGCCCAGGGGATTGGACGTCTGGGAAATTGGTTTAATCAGGAGCTCTACGGGCGACCGACTGACCTTCCGTGGGGGTTGAAGATTTTTGAACGTGTCGATGCCCATGGTGCTTTTGCTCCGGTGACCGGGCATTCGACGGGCAATGTCATTGCGGTGGTTCAGCCGACGTTTCTCTATGAGATGCTGTGGAACTTTGCCATCGCTGCGGTGATTGTGTGGATTGACCGCGCCTTCCAGCTTGGCGGTGGACGGGTATTTGCCCTGTATGTTGCGGGCTACACTGTAGGGAGATTTTGGATCGAACTGTTGCGTGCAGATCAAGCTACCCATGTGTGTGGATTGCGCATTAACACTCTGACCTCGACTATCTGCTTTGTTAGTGCGGTGCTGTTTCTGGTCTGGGCCCGGTCTCGGCATCGTAAGGAGCTCAAAGAATTTCGGGCGTAATCAGACATAAATATGGGAAAGGGCTGTCTGTTGTACCAGTGTAGAAAAGATATTCTTGCTGGTCTTTGCCTTGGTGGGATTTATGTCACGATCCTGCCACGCTTATTTCGACCGTTTCTCGGTAGCTAATCGTCTATGAGCGGGCTAACCTGGTGAACGTGGAGAGAAGAACGAAAATTGTATGCACATTGGGCCCAGCGGTCGCAAGTGGCGAGAAAATCCGTGCACTGGTCGATGCAGGGATGGATGTAGCACGGCTCAACTGCTCGCACGGAGTTCATGCTGACCATGAACAGAACTATCACTGGGTTCGAGAAGCCTCTGAAGCGTCAGGTCGCGCCGTCGGTATTTTGGCTGACCTCCAAGGGCCGAAAATTCGCCTTGGGTGGTTCAAGAACCACGAGGAAATGTGGGAGACCGGCGAGACAGTACGTATCACTGTTGATGACGTTGAAGGAACCCACGACCGCGTATCCACGACCTATAAAAACCTTGCCAAAGACGCGAAGCCTGGTGATCGCCTCCTCGTCGATGATGGAAAAGTTGGCTTGGTATGTAAGGCTGTCGATGGAAGCGACGTCATCTGTGAAGTCACCGAGGGTGGGCCCGTCTCCGACCACAAGGGTGTGTCCCTTCCAGGAATGGATATTTCCGTTCCTGCATTGTCTCACAAGGATATCGAGGACCTCCGATTCGCGATACGCCTGGGTGTGGACATGATTGCGTTATCCTTCGTTCGTTCCCCTGCGGATATCGAACTCGTTCATGAGATTATGGATGAGGAAGGACGGCGGCTGCCGGTCATTGCCAAGCTGGAAAAACCTGAGGCTGTCGATGCTTTAGAGCCCATCATCTTGGCATTTGATGCCATCATGGTTGCTCGTGGTGATTTGGGTGTTGAAGTTCCTCTGGAAGATGTCCCGATGGTTCAGAAGCGAGCTATCCAAATTGCGAGGGAGAACGCAAAACCGGTTATTGTGGCTACCCAGATGCTGGATTCCATGATTACGAATTCCCGTCCGACTCGTGCGGAAGCCTCTGATGTGGCGAATGCGGTGTTGGATGGAACTGACGCGGTGATGCTCTCCGGCGAGATTTCCGTTGGCAAACACCCGGTCGAGACCGTGAAAACCATGGCTCGCATCGTGAAAGCTGCAGAGCAGGATGGAACGGTTCCTCCGCTTAGCCACCTTCCGCGTACCAAGCGCGGCGTCGTATCCTACGCTGCACGTGACATTGCTGAGCGTTTGAATGCACGGGCGGTTGTCGCATTCACAAGTTCCGGTGATACGGCTCGTCGTGTGGCCCGTTTGCACAGCTATCTGCCGTTATTAGTGTTTACTCCAAACCCGGCGATTCGGTCCCGGCTTACCGTGACGTGGGGTGCTGAGACTTTCTTGACTCCCGAAGTTAAAACTACTGATGACATGATCACCGAAGTGAATAAGGCTCTGCTCGCTATTGACGGCTATGAACGCGGCGACACAGTAGTGATCGCTGCTGGTTCACCTCCCGGTGTGGAAGGCAACACTAACATGATTCATGTTCACATGCTGGGCGATGACCTCAAAGGGCATCAGCGCTAGACATCTCATAGCCTTGAGATGGATGAGTAGATCAGATGATGATCCGCCGGATGTCCACTACTGCATTGTACCGGCCACACGATGAGGTGTGGCCGGTACAATGCTGTGATGGTTCCGGAGTCCGGCCCTGTGTGTTCTATCCTTTAAAGAGAAAGCTGAGGGGAGCTGCTGCTGCGGCCTTTGTTGTTGAGGTAATCGTCGAAAGGTCTGGCAAGAAGGTAGGCATATGGTTGGCGGGTACAGGTGTGTCGTGGCGTTGTGCCCACTGGTCATCGGGCGTAATTCCTGCGATCCAGAAAAGGTAGGGGACTCCAAAGTGTCGGGGGATTTCAGAGAAGTCTTCTGACGCTGTCCAGCGTTGCGCGTCGATGGAATCATCGCCAAAAACAGCGTTAAATGTTTCACGAACATGCGTGAATACGGTGGGATCGTTCACGGTGAGTTCGCCATGAGCCCAGTATGAGATGTCGGGTTCTCTAGGACATCCGGATGCCATGCACTCACCTTTGACCACACGCTCGATGGCGGCGTAGACGCTATCCCGCACCTCGGTGTTGTAGAAGCGGCAGTTCAACGTCAGTGTGGCGGTGTCAGGAATTGAGTTGTTTGAATTACCAGCGTGAATCTGGCCGATGGATACCACGGCGAAGTCATCCGGATCAACTTCCCGACCAACTATTCCCTGGAGCCGAAGGATGATATGCGCGGCGACATAGATGGGATCCACCGATTCGTGCGGGCTTGAGGCATGGGAGCTTGTGCCATGGATGGTTACCGTAATGGAATCACATGCTGTGAGGATCGGGCCTGGCATGCTCATGATCGTTCCAGCTTTACCTGGAAGGATGTGCTGTCCGAGGCAGATATCGGGCCGAGAAATTTCATCAGCAAGGCCATCGTCAATCATTGCACGGGCTCCAGCCGTCACTTCTTCAGCCGGTTGGAAGAGCGCATGGAAGGTACCCGACCAGTGATCTCGTGTGGCGTCGAGAATGGCCACGGCGCCGAGCAACGCTGTTGTGTGCATGTCATGGCCACATGCGTGCATGACACCGGTCTCTTTGCCGTCGCGTCCGATAGTGCGGACCGTGGACGCATACGAAACCCCGGTATTTTCTGTAACCGGGAGCGCATCGAAATCCGCGCGAGAGAGGATTGTTGGCCCCTCGCCATTGGACATTGTGGCGACAAGGCCATGGCCGCCCATGGGGCGCGAGATCGTACAGGTGTAGTGCGCTAGTCTCTCCCTGATAGCCAGCGCAGTTTGCTCTTCCTGTTCAGAGAGTTCAGGGTGGGAATGTAGCCATGTGTAGAAGGTTTCTTGCCAGCTGAGGTCGGCGGGGTTGGTGTCGAGGAGCTTAGCGATGGCGGCCCCTGGTGTCTGAACATGAGCGAGGGACTTAATTGCTGGTTGGGACTGTGTCACTGTTCCTCCGCGGGTCTATTGGTAGCTGATGAAGTTCGGTTGAGGTTGGATAGCCATTGTGGCTCGCGGCGTGAGCATGGGTTTGTCCTCATCGTAGAAGTTCTTCCACCCCACGCTGATGGCAGGATCCAAATCTTGTTGTATGACATGCCATGTATCCATTTTGATTGATTGCGTTCCATTGCCATCAATATGGATGACCATGTCAACGTTATCCGTGCCGGTTATCATTCTTTCTCGGTGATGGATCATGTTCATCTTGAATTGGTGAACAACCAGTGGTTTTTGCGGAAGGTGGTTGTTTTCGATCAGTGTATCTAGCCATGACACAACGTCATTAATTTCGTGCGCGTCAACATGTCCGATTTTCTCCATAGGTTTTTCGTTGCCGAATAGACGCCACTCAGGGTCGAGCGCGAGGCCAACATAAGGCTTCTTTAGCAGTCGTTCGTATTTCTTTGCTTGGTTGAGTAGGGTCATACGGCCAGGCTGGAGATCGATAATCGCGTATCCACCGGCACTATTAATGGCGTCGATCCAAGGCTCAACGGTAGTTGGGTTGACGAGTCGGCTATAGGAGTGATTTTTTTCGGGAGCAGATGAAGCGATCGTGACGATGATCTCGAAAGCGGGGATGACGGGCTGGGAAGTAAATGCCTCGTATTGTTTCGCAATATTTTTGGCTCGTGCAACGGATGCAGCCTTATCTTGCTCACCAAGGCAGCCGAGGTCGGGCCCGTCGGTAGAGCCGTAGAGGGCAACAATGTGCCGTCCTGGAGTGACGATGCCGCCTCCGCCTAACTGTTCTTTATCGATCTGCCTGGCTTTGTCGATACGGCGGGACAGCGTGTCTTTGTCGCCAAACAAGCTGCCCAACGCGATGATGTGGTTGACTTTTTTGACAGCTTCGATTGATTCGTGGGTTGCGCGTGGATCGGCTGCGGGGAGTCTCAAGACGTGTCGTCCAGCGATCGATGCGTTGGTGAAACTTGCCAGGGAGGTACTCGGAGCGCCGAGGACGAGACCATGAGAGTTGGGTTCTTTGTGGGATTTGCTTTGTGGGTTCCAGGGGGCGATAGCACGTGGTCGAGGCCGGTAGGGTGACCCGTCTGACGTGGTAGGAAGAGTGGAATGACCGGCAGCCTTGGACGTGCGATGGTGTTCGCCTTCGCCGGTGGGTTGTCCTGATGTATCATCGTTGGTGGTTGCAGGGGGAATAGCAATAAGGTTGTGGAACGAATATGTCCCCGTGCCGACATCATGTGGCCAGGCATCTGGTGTTGTTTCGTGGGGCGTCGTCTGTGATAGCAAGTTACCTGGTGAATCTCCTTTGATGGTGACAATGGTGTCCACTCCCAGGCGATTCAGCTCAGATTCGATCTTTTTTCGGGAATTGTCGGTGTTCGTTGCTTCCATGAGGAATACGGGAACTCCGGCGCTGGCAGCAAGGTTGCATGCTCGTGCGCGAGTCGGTAAATCTGCGTGAGGACCAGTAACAACGGCCACATGTGCGGAGTGTAAGAAGGCTGAACTAGTGGTGACCCCAGTGGGGTCGTCACCAATGACGTCGATCGTGTCCGAGTCCCCTTTAGGTGACACTACGAGGTGATCCTGGCTGTGTGATTCGTGGGAACATCCGCTAACTGTTGCGATAGCGCCGGCGCTCAACGCGGTAGCTGTGGCGCCCATTGTTGTCAGAAAGGTCCGACGACTGAGCGGCCGGGAGAGTGAGCGTGAGGATGACATGTACTTTCTCCTGAAGAACAAGACACCGGCGGTGTGTCTAACAAAACAGTGTGTAAACGATGGAGAGACCGGGAATGGGGCCGGATGCACGCCGTTACTGCCATTACTGTAACAATGCAAAATGCGGCGTGACACTGATTTGTGAAGAGAAAGTAATCACGTGGGGTATTCGGGGCGCCCATGTCTACCTCTGATGAATCGCTTGTCAGCGGGGAGAACATGATGCCCGTGACGGTCTGTTGTCAGGGCAAGTGACGAGATATATTGCGTGCGCCCATCAGGCGTTGGTATAGCAGAAGCGACCACGTCTGGGCGTTCCACCATTTCACCTGTGATGCAGCATTCAAATAATTCATCTGAGGGATTCCCGAGTGTATCAAAAAGGGGTGAGTTTATCCCATCATTGCTACGTCGTAGGTAGAAGCGTCCGCCAGTAGCAATTGCGATAAGAGGTGTGGAAACTGCAGCGACACATGCTGCACTAAGGGCAGAAAATGGCTGAATGGTTGTGCCAAAAATTCCAAAGTAGATCGCGATAGAGGTCGATGCTGATAACAGCAATGCCCCCACCCCCACAGGGTTAATAGAGCAAATGATCCCTCGGCGATACTCGGGGTACCGTGGAGAAATTTTAAGGACGTATTTATTGATCGCAATATCTGTTGCCACCGTGAAGATCCAGGCTATTGCGACATTGGAATAAAATCCAAGAATTGAGTTCAGCACGGTGAAAATATTGAATTCCATCAGCATGAGTGCAATTCCAACATTGACAAAAACGAAGACGGTTCGACCTGGGTAGCGTTTAGTCACGCGGGTGTATGCATTAGTCCAGGCTAGTGAGCCGCTATAGGCGTTGGTGACGTTGATCTTGATTTGACTCATGACCACCAATGTCACCGCCAGTGTGACGGCAAGCCACGAGGGCATCATGCTGGTGTACATGGCGAAGAATTGGTGCACAGGTTCACTGGCGGAGACTTCTGAACCGCCGAGTGATGCGATGACGTAGACGGCCAAGACGACACCGATTATTTGTTTGGTCGCACCGAAGATAACCCAGCCCGGGCCAGAGAGAATCACAGCAATCCACCAACGTCGGGTATTCTCCGGAGTTCTAGCCGGCATGAAGCGGATGTAGTCGATATTTTCAGCGATCTGCGCAGTGAGCGACAGGCATACTCCAGTGGCAAGCATCATTGATGTGAGGTCAGCATGTCCTGGGCCATGGCCAGAGTAATGGACAACGTTGTCAACGGTTGATGGATCTTGTGTGATGAGGATGATGATGGGCGACACCATCATGACGATCCATAGTGGGTTCGTAATGGTGTGAATTTTTGCCAGAGCTGCCATCCCGTACATGACGAGGGGGATCACGATCAGTGTTGCGATAAGATAGCCGATCCACAGTGGTAACCCGAGGCCCATTGTGAGCCCTTGTCCCATGATGGAACCTTCGGTGGCAAAGAATATAAATGTGAATGAGGCAAAAATGACGTTCGTGATGACTGATCCATAGTAACCGAACCCACTGCCGCGAGTAATGAGGTCAAGATCAAGGTTGTATCGCGCGGCATATACGGCGAGAGGGAAACTCGATATAAAGATCAAGACTGCAGCGATGAGAATTCCGCCTACGGCATTAATTGTCCCATGTGTAATTCCAATTCCTGCGCCGATGGAGAAGTCGGCGAGATAGGCGATTCCGCCGAGAGCGGATGTAGCTACGGCTGAGACGCCCCAGGTTCGGTAGTGTCGTGGTGCGAACCGGAGAGGGTAATCGTCGCCAAAGTTGGGTTGTGATTGTCGCGACGGTGATCGGTGTCTTCCTGTGTCGGCGATGGTTGGTGGGGAGTCGATGTGCCTGGCCGGAATGATCCGGGGGCTCGATGAGGTCGTGTGTGTCATGGTTGTGAAGGCTATGGGGCGTGTGTCACAGGTGTGCTCCCACCATGTGAAAATCAGATTACCTAAGTAACGGGTGGGTTAAAAATAGACAGCACATGACCACCGAACAGACCGACTGACTAATATTTACGCAACCGAGGCGCAGACGCACCGAGAAGCACCATCCGCGCCGTCGTCCACACAGCATCCCTAGCTTCACGTGCCTCCTCAGCGGTCGCCGAAAGGATACGCACCCACACACCCGACTCATAGGGAAGCGTAGACGCAGCCCACCGCAATGTCCCCGATGACGCAGGTGTTGGTAATTCCCGCACGGCCTCAAGAACTGACAATGTCGACGCCGATGAGGGAGCGATAATCCACACATTTGCCCACGCGCCGAAATTCCGCATCCCCACAAGACCACCGCCAGTGTGCGGGGAGAACACCCCACGGTCACGAGCCAATGGACGCACACGGTTGCGAAATAGGCCGTTATGGCCAGAACTCACCCTCAGACGCTGGCTAATCTGGGTCTCCATGGACAAAACATCGTAGGAGTGCCGTTCCCCACGCCCCAGCCTGCCAGCTGTCACACAGTCACTGACAATCGCGCACCCGCCAGAGCTCACAATTGCCTCCAACGAGAGATGGGAACGAGAACCACCGTAAGGAACCACGTGATCGGGAATATATTCAAGGACACTGCCAGCGCTGACAGTCATGGTGACATGCTGTACCGCCATGCCCACATCCATCCGGTGAATCGGCGTTGCCGCTTGGGTAGTGATCAGAGCTGATGCCGGTTCCTCGCCGCCAACTCGTATATCAACGAGTTGTCGATCATTCTGAGCCAGGCCCGCGCCAGTCGACATGATATACAACACAGGTGTCTCCGGCCGTTGCATGTCCGTATACAGCGGATTCATGAGAACAAGCGGGGCCTTTGCCATCCTTTCTGCGATGACGGACTTCCCCCGCGCAGCAGCCACGGTGGCATACAAAAACCCCACTTTTCCCGGCGCACCGATAGGGAGCTGATGATCATAACCGACTGGGGCATCCGGAAGTTCCCGACAAACGTGTGAAGGGGCGGAGAGACTCGTTGCCGTGGCGTACAAAGAACTAAAGGTGGGGGAGAAACCTCCTCCACTGCTTGGTTGACGTATTGTCACGCTTAGTTGTGGTGCTGAGCCCGTTGTGTTTCCAAGAACTCGGTGAGCTCAGACAAACCGTCACCGGTCAACGCATTTGTCGGTAATACAGGAAGCCCGCCACGCACATGCTTCGCATCGTTGAGCATCGTGTCCAGGTCACACCGTACAAAGGGAGCAATATCAGTCTTATTAATAATGAGAAGATCGGATTCTGTGACTCCCGGCCCCCGTTTCCGTGGCATTTTGTCACCCTCGGCCGTATCAAGGATAAAAACGTAAGTCTCCACCAGTGCCGGTGAAAATGTCAGAGTCAAATTGTCACCACCTGATTCGAACAGCAACGTATCAATATCAGGGAACTGGTCTGTCATCTCAGCCGCAGCCATCAAATTCATCGTTGGATCATCACGGACGGCCGTATGAGGACACGAACCAGTCTCCACACCTACAATCCGCGCCGGATCAAGAACACCATGTAATTCCCGACGAATATGGTTTGCATCCTCCTGCGTATAAATATCATTAGTAATGACACCCACACTGTGGCCACGCTCAATAAGGAGAGGTACCAGTGCTTCAATCAACGCCGTCTTCCCTGAACCTACCGGTCCACCAAAACCAATCCGAAACACCGGATGCCGCTGACTACTCAACTGACCATCACTCATGAAGAAAACCTCATAATCTGACTTGAATAATTAATTAATAAACAACCGCGCAGGCGCAGTTTCATGCGCAGCAGATGCAACATCAAGAGCTGGACTCAACGTCCCAATATCATCCAACGACGACGAACAGCACCGCCGTGCACATGCAATAATATCTGGCCTCACCTCACACAACACCTCCTGTGAGCTAATGTGATCAGCCACTCGCAACCGGACCGCCGCAGAACAGACTCCCGCCGCCAACGAAAACAACTCACACGCAACCGCCATCGTTTGAGACATTCCATGGTGATGATGAATCACACCGGCAACAACCGCCTGATTTCCCACCAACTCACCCCGACGCATCAACCCACACACCACTCCCAACGCTGAATTCCCTTCGGGAGCCACCACATCACTTGCCATCGACAACAACTGTTTCCCCACACGTACGCTGCCGCGCCGGGCGTTCTCACTTGGTTTCGTCGCCAAGAGAAGCTCATCGATAGTACGAAGGGATTCGAATTCCTCAGGTGTAGCCAGAGAAAGTCTAGGGAAGGTCTTGTCGAGAGAGTGCGCCCAATCCCACGATAGAGCGGCTGCAATTCCATCTGTCGGGCTGACCACCTCAGTAATAAGCTCATGCACCGTCTGACTGAGTGAGGCCCGGTCAAGCCAGTCGTAGTGGGAAAGGCCTTCAAGGCCATGCGACAAGGTGTACATCCCTGAAGGGAACGCCGTATCAGTCCACTGGAGAGCGGCCAGGAACCCAGGCAATAATAGGTCCTCGGACACGTGATCGTTACCGTCGACGACAGCATTGGCCTGATGCTCCCTGTCGTAAGGGGAAGAACTGGAAGAAGCCATAATTCGGATCACCCTAATAACGGATTCGTCGGGATAACAGCGATAGGGAGACCGGGGTAGTGAAGCCCGGAACCATTAAACATGTGACACGATGGCTCCTCTAAAACAGGTAATGCAATTGAGCCAGCGGCAGTGTTTTCGCTGGTGCTATTGTCAACGGTTCCCCATCAGCACGAACCTCATAGGTATCTGGATCGACCCTGATCTCTGGGAGTTCACTATTTCTGATCATGTCTTTCTTTCCAATTTGACGGCAGTTTCGAACCGGAAGAATGGTACTTTCTAAGCCGAGCTTGTCTGGAATACCTTGTGCAATAGATTCGGCCGACATGAACGTGATTCGGCTCTTCGCAAGTGCCTTTCCCCGATTTCCAAACATTGGTCGATACATAACCGGTTCTGGTGTCGGAACAGATGCGTTCGGATCGCCCATCAATGACCAGCACACATAGCCACTCCGGAGGACCATCTGTGGTTTGGCTGCAACCGAGGCTATCGGCCACAAGACTAAATCCGCGATTTTCCCAATTTCCACGGATCCAATGTAGTCAGACACACCGGCGACAATGGCGGGGTTGCAGGTCACCTTCGCAACGTAGCGGAGGACCCGGAAGTTATCGTTACGTGACACTCCGTCGGGAGTTGACGCTCTGTCCTCGGGGAGTGGACCTAACTCTGCCTTGCAGTGATGGGCGGTTTGAAAGGCTCGTGCCCATGTTTCGCCCACACGTCCCATGGCTTGGGAGTCGGAACTAAAGATGGATATGACCCCCCTATCATGTAGAACTGTTTCAGCAGCGATCGTCTCTGGTCTCACGCGGGACTCGGCGAACGAAACGTCCTCCGGGATGTCATGAGAAAGGTGATGGCAGACCATCACCATGTCTAACAGTTCTTCGGCACTATTCACAGTGTAAGGGAGCGTGGGATTCGTCGAGGCAGGTAGGACAGATGGCACTCCCGTCACACGAAGGATATCTGGCGCATGCCCTCCACCGGCACCCTCGGAGTGGAACGTATGGATGGTACGATCGCCAATCGCCTGCCGGGTGTCCTCAAAAAAACCACTCTCATTCAGCGTGTCTGTGTGAATAGCTAGCTGAACATCGTGTTTGTCGCATACTGCGAGAGCATTATCAATGACTGCGGGGGTGGCTCCCCAGTCCTCGTGAATCTTCAATCCCGCTGCACCAGCTGCAATCTGAGACTCCAACGGTTCCGGTAATGACCCGGATCCTTTTCCAAGGATTCCAACATTGACCGGCAAGTCCTCGGCGGCCTGTACCATCATCGCGATGGAGTGTGTGCCTGGAGTGCAGGTTGTTCCTTTTGTTCCTTCTGCGGGGCCAGTCCCTCCACCGAAGAACGTCGTTATTCCGTTTGATAGGCCCTCCTCAGCTTGCTGAGGGGCAATGTAGTGAATATGCGTGTCGATGCCGCCCGCGGTCACAATCCTGTGCTCACCGGCAATAACTTCCGTGTTTGTGCCAATAATCAGCTTAGGATTAACACCATCCTGGGTATGCGGATTCCCGGCTTTACCGATCCCCACGATACGCCCGTTTTTTATGCCTATATCAGCTTTGACTACTCCAAGCACCGCATCCACGATGATCGCGCTCGTAATGACAGTATCGATGGATACGGGGTCTAACGCTTGGGGATCTTGCGCCATCCCATCACGGATGGCCTTACCGCCGCCATACACAGATTCGTCACCATACGAACGCGAATTGGCGTCGTCAGTAATCTCAATAATCAAGTTGGTATCGGCAAGACGAATACGGTCACCCGTCGACGGGCCATAGATAGATGCGTACTCCGATCGTGAAAGGGAATAGGGGCCTGGATCGGTGGGAAGGTCATCGTCTCGGACACATTCTGAGAGAAAACCACGCTCCTGGGCATGGCAGAGGCCTTGCTCCCGAATATCGGGGTCATCGAGTGAACCTTCGACTAAACCACTAAAACCGTAGAGAGTTCGCGTTCCCCCGAAATCGACAAGCTGAACTGTTTTGCAATCACCAGGCTCGAATCGAACAGCTAACCCTGCTGGGATATTGAGATGCATGCCCCACGACCGAGGACGATCGAACAAGAGCTCACGATTGGCTTCGAAAAAATGGTAATGACTTCCCACTTGGATTGCACGGTCACCGGTATTGGTGACCCGCAACGTTAGTGTTCTCTTCCCTGGATTAATGGTGATGTTTCCATCGGCACAGATGTACGTGCGTGCAGCATTCATGGCATCCTCGGAGGCAATTGGGTGGTGGCGGCACGTATAGAGGCTAGTGCCGGTGATGATGATCAGCGTGGAAGGACTTGTGGCTGTGCATGTGAGTATGGGGATGGTGATGATGTGAGTGAGTGTGATGACCATCGTCGTCTCCATGGCTATGGGCGAAGCCAGAGTCATGATCGGCCCATAGTGCTGCCTCCATCCCAATAACTGGGACCGGGCGACGTCCATAGTGTTCTGTCCGCTCACCATGGTGAGCCCTCTGTGTATCCTGGCTATCGAACCCAGAGAGATCCGCGCGCGCGTCGGCAATATTCTGTTCGATCAACACCGCCAGGGCCGATGGCGTCCATAACGGAACTTCTCTATATTTCTGGCCGCCCTGATGTAACTCATTATCAGTGGCCGGCATGAGGTCTGCCCGCACAACAACGATTCGTTCTGAGACGGTGGTGCTGTCGCCCTGGCTGACGCGAATCTCGGGGGCTGTGGTCTCCATGCAACGAGGCCACTTGCCCCCTGGGGTGCTATTGCGAGCGCATGCGTCGTCGAGAATGATCTCTGCATGGTGGATAGCCTTACTCAAACTGGGGGCTGCCCCGTCGAACGCTACTGAGATGTCCGCATGCCCATATTGCCACGCCAGGCGAGCGTCACGGAACAGATCCGCGTCGAAAAAAGGATCCAGCGCAACTGAGAAAATAACGTACGAGAGCGCAGGGTTGGAGCGCATGTTGGCTCGTAAGGCAGATACCCGCGTCGTCCTATTACCGATTGGACGAGAGATGATGATGCGAGCCGCGGGATTACTCCGTTTCCACCATAGGACCGCCTGCGCTAGTACTGTGATGCTGTGAAGATCTCGACCCGCAGTCATAGGAATAATGACTGTGGGATCATGAGTGTCATCCACGGATTTCTCACAATGTACAGCGTTGAGAACAGCTGACAGGTCAGTCGCGGAGTGAACGATGGCCACAGGCTCGTGATTACTGCTGTGGACTGGATTGCCATCTGTGGGGACTGGGATCTCATCAACCTCGATGAGACGGTAATGGTGACGATGTGCTACAGCCGCACGAATGAGGTGATCATCCTGAGCTTCACGTCCGCAGTATAGAATAATCATGGTCAACTCCGGACTAATGCCTAATCGGATCATGGACTGAGACAAGTTTTGTGCCGTCAGGAAAAGTAGCTTCCACCTGCACTAATGAGACCATCTCTGGTACGCCGTCGAGGACCTCATCAACTGTGAGGACTGTCGTACCGATATGCATTGCCTCTGCTACGCTCTTCCCGTCTCGGGCTGCCTCGATAACGGAATCAGAGATCAGCGCGACCGCCTCGGGTTGGTTGAGCCTCACTCCTCGTTCTCTTCGACGCTGCGCCACTTGAGCTGCAAGGAAAACGAGCAACTTGTCTGTCTCACGGGGGGAAAGATTCATCGATTCAGCTCCTTATATCGCGTGACAAAACCTGGGAACAGGTGGATAAGTCCCAGCTGGTGTCGTCATGAACGCCTCTGAACGTGGACGTTCGCCGCCGACGGGAGGTGGTGAGCAACGTGTTGTTGAGAACCCCAGTGTTGGACGGAGCGTCACCGACGCGGACTTCATCTAGTGGCTACTGTGCCACCGTGGTGCGACGAGATCATCGATATTATGTTGCGGGCGTGTAAATTTTTTAGCGGAGGGCTGGGTTATACTTCAATGAGTTGCGACGATACGTCAGTTCGCCGGCGATACGGACTGAATCAGCGAGTCGCCCCTCTCTGCGAAGCTGAGTCAAACGGTGAGACATTCGGTGTCGAATATTTTCCGGTGAAATGGTATTTAGATATACTTTGGTTGATCCTTCGAAACCAGCGAGTTTTGACGCCCGCCATTTAATCATCACACGCCAAGGCACTGGGATATCCAAGTCAATGGGTTTGTGGTGCCATTCCTCATTGCATGGGACTTCTGCGCCAGTCGCCGCGTGGCAGGCATGAATGAGATCACTCATGTCGCGCATTTCTTCTTCTGTGAGCTTCCACGGCTCACATATTGCCGATCGAGAATAGATCTCAATGGTGGGGTAGCGGTGACCGAATCCAGCGAACGCGACAGCATGGGTGTTTTCAGCGATGATTAAGTTGTGGTAGCCGGCATAGTCAACAGCCCATTCGTTGTACATATTGGGATTGGATCGCAGCCGTGCGATCTCGAGTTCAGCTTGGGCCCCGCGTTCATCGATCGCGACCAGTTGCTTGTGTAGGTGCTCAAAACTCGCTCCAGCAGGCGTGAGCCAATTCTGAAACACCGCGACATACCGTGCATACCTATTCCGCGTGTAAAGATCGCGCATAGCATCAGCAGTAAAAGCGATGAATCGATAGTGTTCCTCCGGAGTTAAAGAACCACTTGACGCGAGTTGTCCACTGGTGGTCGCGCTATCTCTGTAGTGACGCCGAGCTACGATCACATCGTGTCCACCTGCAAAATAGGCCGGGGCGCGTGTGAGAAGTTCCCCTTCAGACATTTCATTGATTTCTGATTCGGGTATACCAGAGGCGCGAAGGCGTGTCGCGATAATGGCAAGAACATGCTGTCGACCGGCAGGCTCGCTGAGGTAGTCATTCATGTGTGCCGCTGTCTCTGGGTCCATCGCGAAGCCGTGGTTAGCTCGCCAGTAGTCGTACCCAAGTATCTCAACGAGGTTCGGTATGCGCCTGAATTCAGCTATCGTGTCGGTGATCTGGCTTTCCTTTAGACGATAGAGAGTACTCCAGGAGCCGTCCTCAACGATCACACGTGCTTTTTCTGGTGGTGTTTCCTTATATCGTCCTGGACAGAAAGCACACGCGTGATGGTGGTCGTGCGTTGTGAGGGTGTGGTCACTGTCAACAGGGTGGGATAGCGGCTGATGCGTACGGCCCGGTACTGTCCAGACTTCGGTGCCGGTAAAAGGGTTGACCTGCTTGATGGTTCCGTCAGCAAGGGTGGTTAACGGAGCGAGAGGAAGGGCAACGGGAGTACTCACGTGCGAAAACCTTAGCGCGTGGCGGAAGTGAATGCGACCTTGATTGACGTATCCGCCGATCATGACAATCCTGCATCTCATGATGGGTGGGTGTTAAATAGATACGGGTGCAACAACCTCAGCGTACGTAGCTTTGACGGTATGTGATCCGCCATAAGAAAAAGGCGATGACTAGTGAACACTGATGGTCAACAGATGACGTCGCATGAGCGTGATCCGCATATCGGGGTCGATGCTGATGCTGTCTTGCGTGTGGGAGAGTTATTACTTTCTGCTGGCACTGGTGCGTACCGGGTGATCCGGGCGATGAAACGAACGGCTCGATCGTTGGGCTTTGATCGTTTTGACGCTTCGGTCACCATGACAAGTATTCGATTCACAGGGCGGCGGGGTAACAATTTTCGGACGGAAGTGAGCACGTTAAAGAAGTATGGAGTGGATTCTTCCCTTATTGAGGCTATTGAGGACCTGACACATCATCTTCCTGCCGAGATCACGGCGGAATGGGTTCACGACAAGCTTGATGCGATCGAAGGCAACCAGCGAATCCGCTGGAGCTATGTTTCGCGGGCAGTAGCAGCGGCGGTTGCCTGTGCAGCGTTTGCGGTTCTCAATCACTTCAGCTTGGTATCAGCGGTGGCGGTTGCATTGAGCGCTGTGTGTGGGCAAACGGCCAAAATGTATGTGGGGAGTAGAAATTTCAATCAACTAGGGACAACGGCAGTGTCAGGGGCCGGTGCATGCCTAGTGTATTTCGGCGTGCGCCAGTTCTTCGTCATAACTCCGTGGGGAGCTTCTCAGCCCATGTTGGGTCAGGGATATGTCGCCGCGATGTTATTCTTGATACCTGGATTTCCGCTATTTACCGCGCTTGTTGACCTTGCACGATTAGACATTGCTGCAGGATGTGAGCGCTTTGTCTATGCCTTTGAGATTATAGTGTCAGCCACGATGGCCGCCTGGATTGTTTCCGCGTGTACTGGTTTGGAGCCGTCGGTTCCTGCTCAGGGTGGCACGACGGAGTGGTCGTGGCTCATTGTTGTGGGGATTTCGAGTGTGTGCGGTGTCGCCGGATTTGCTATTTTGTTTAATTCGTCTCGGCGAATGATCGCCATCGCTGCTGTGGTCGGAGCGATAGCGAACGTTGTGAAATTCGCTGTTTTGTTCTTGGGGGCACCGATTCAGATTGCGGGGTTGATCGGCGGATTGTGTGTCGGATTGCTAGCGAACGCTATTCGAGATCGTTCCTATATCCCGCGTATTACAGTAACGATTCCAGCAGCCGTCATCATGATTCCAGGAGCGGACATGTTTCGTGGGATCTACTACCTCAACTACGGGAATATTAATGCTGCAGTGACGCACATGGTGACTGCTTCGTTGCAAGTTTTTGCCATTGCCGCTGGCCTTGTAATCGCACGGCTAGCTGCTGATGAATCGTGGGCCCGTCACCAGAATATCGATTTTTCTCACCGAATGGACCATTCAGCGGACAGAAAACAGAAAAAGCATTAATATGACGAGGTAAGTCTGTGCAGTATTTGGGATACTATATCAAAACTATAGCGTGGCGGTGGATTTTTTGTCGTGGTGTTATGATCTTGGGAAACAGGTACCTCCTGTTGCTTTTGAAAGAAGGAATATATGAAGTTTTCAATGAGGAGCTTCACCTCAATTGTTTTGTCTGTTTCAACGATAGTGTTAAGTGCAGTAACGTTTGCGCAGCCTGCAAGCGCACTAGCGCCTGGGGATAAATATGTCGCGTTGGGCGATTCATATGCATCGGTAGGGTCTCTCACTGCACCACAGTTGAAGAATCCTATATGTTCAGCATCAATGGACAATTACGCTCATAAAGTTGCACAGCGGCATGGTCTACAGTTGGATGATGCAACGTGTGCCTGGGCGTTAACATTCAACTATGATCATCCTCAGAATCATGTCCTCCCATTCACCGCACTGACGGGGCAGCGTGAGCATCTCACTCCGGACACGAAGCTGGTCACCATCACCCTTGGTGGTAACGACGCGGGTGCAAGTCTCGGATTTGCAGCATGCTTATTGAGGGCAGTGACGGGGCTTGGTCTCAGTTGTCGTACGACAACTGAAGGCATCTTGGAACATCTCAGAAATGATCCTGGTATTGATGGTCGTACGTTGTTGCAGCGCGAGGTAGACATTATTAAGGATGTCAAGCATCGTGCACCTGATGCAAAAATCATTGTGACGGGATATATGAATGCCTCCAAGCCAGAAAACTGGTGTCTCAAAGATGGTTTCCTTACGAAGGATGAACGAGAATTTATTGCTGAGGCGATTGACAAAGTCAATGAAGTTGTGAAAGAGGCTGCTGATCAAACTGGCGTGACCTATGTTGCTCCGCCGAATGAAGACAAAGGGTGGTGTGATGGTATTGGGTCTCAAGCGAGTAATTCTTTGCTCGGGCTGACCGATAATACCTTACCGGCTCATCCTACGGCTGCTGGTCAACAAAGGATGGCGGATGCAATTTCTGCGCATCTCAATCTAGAGAACTGATGTACTCAATAGCCTTTCGTATGGAAAATTGACAGTGGCCGTGTGGTGTGCTTCGCAGGTAAATATCTGCGGGGGTGACCACACTGTCGGTTAATGTGGCCATTGACGTTATCTGGAATCTAGCTCATAGATGAGCGTATGTAGCGCTACCATGTGCTGTGTATATAATTCAGTTCCTCTAATGACATGCATATGTGTGTCTGAAGTGGATTCAATTGATATATATAAAAGACACTCTGTGTACTCAGAGTTGAGTAATGGTTCGTTGAGTGGCGGCGATATACGTAGATAATGGTTGGTGACAGTTCTTTAACGTGATGGATGCGTTATGTCCTGCATCTTTACTTTTATAGTGGTACTGTTTTGCCACATGTAGTTACCCCTTGACCCTTGAAAGAAGGATCGTATGAAGTTAGCAACGAGAAGTCTTGCCTCGATTGTTGTTGCCTCTGCGGCGGCGTTGGGTGCAGCAGTGTGTGCCCCGTCTGTGCATGCTGTTGAGGCGGGAGATAAGTATGTTGCGTTGGGTGATTCATATGCGGCAGTTGGGTCATTGACGACGCCCCAGTTGAAGAATCCTGCATGTGGAGCATCTACTGACAACTATGCTCACAAGCTTGCCCAAGCGCGTGGCCTTCAACTGGATGATGCGACGTGTGGATGGGCCTTCTCCTTCAATTATGATCACCCTCAGAACCACGCCCTCCCATTCACCGCACTGACGGGGCAGCGTGAGCATCTCACTCCGGACACGAAGCTGGTCACCATCACCCTTGGCGGTAACGATGCGGGGGTGGGCTATGCCTTCCCGGCGTGCTTCGCTCGAGCTTTGACGGGCCTTGGCCCGGATTGTCGATCTACCACCCAAGCGACCATTCAGAAGCTTATTCATGATCCTGGTGTTGATGGTCGTACGTTGTTGCAGCGCGAGGTGGACATTATTAAGGATGTCAAGCATCGTGCACCTGATGCAAAAATCATTGTGACGGGATATATGAATGCCTCCAAGCCAGAAAACTGGTGTCTCAATGATGGTCTTCTGACACGGGATGAGCGTGCATATATTGCCGAATCCGTTGAGGATCTTAACGGAGTTGTCAAAGAGGCTGCTGATCAAACTGGCGTGACCTATGTTGCTCCGCCGAATGAAGACAAAGGGTGGTGTGACGGTGGTATTGGCACCCAACCGAGTAGTTCCATGTGGGGGCTTGTGGATAATACGCTTCCCGCGCATCCGACCGCTGTAGGGCAGCAAAAGATGGCTGATGCAATTTCTGCCCACATTTAGTGGGCAGAAATCTAACCTGACCGGCTGATTTCTTTGTTGTATATGGAGTCCCGTATACTTTTTCCTCGTGTCAGCCGGGTACGGCGTATACCGTATCGGTCCGGGCATATTTGCCCCGGTAGCCCAATTGGCAGAGGCAACGGATTCAAAACCCGTCCAGTGTGAGTTCGAGTCTCACCCGGGGCACACCCTATTTTTACCGCCTGACCAGGGGTTTTGCACCCTGGGAGGGCGGTTTTTGTGATCTAGGCCATAGTGGTCTGACCAGCAGTTTTATAATCATTTAAAACGGATGTCAGCCAAAATAGAGCCAAAAAATCAGACCGCCCGCAACCGGCCCACTCCTTCCACAAGCTCGTCCATCGCAGACGAAACAACATCCAAATCATCATCAAACAGAGCCGAATACGTATCCAACGTCATCGCCGCCGACGCGGAAGCTCTCATTCATGGGTATAAAGGTCGAACGTTCGCCCAGGCTCCCGATGCGGTGGCCATCATTGTGGCCCGGACGGTGGCCTGCGCGATTTCATGTGGGGACACGGAGGCGGCAGCGGATTCCTAGTTGCAGCAGACAAGGCCCTTTTTCGTTGACTACCTACTATGCCTCGTGTTTATGGGGTGGGGGGTGTGGCTGTCGTCTCAAGATTAGATCGCGTTGCGCCTGTACCGGACGATTCCTGGCATTGTTACCGTGGATATCTGCTAAAAGGGGGTGGTCAGCTATGCACTTTGCGCATGGTGAAACGGTGACGGTCGTCCGCAACGGAGAGGCCGACCATTATAGCGACCACTAACCTGCCCGCGAGTTCACAGTGTCCGGATGTGGGATAAATTGGAACATCACCACAGAAGCCATCTACGCGAATAAAGCTATAACACGGTCGAAGACGGTCATCTTGAGTGTGATCTCTTTCTACATGTCGGCAGACGCGGATATCCGCTCAACCGACCGTGTGGGGCTCGCCGGTGGTTCATTGTGGACGGTGAATGGGCGTTCTGCCGATGGAAGAACCCTATCACTGGGGGCAGGTCTGGAGGTTCGCCTCGCGGAGATGACGGCGGATGAAGTATGACATTCCACGACGTGGTTCGAACCCGCGGGTTGTGAGGGTATGAGGGGTTTTCCTGATTCTGAGGTGCTGGCGGCTGACATGTCGCTTCTGTGGGCACGACGGTGATGATTTTACCGGAGAATACCCAGAAGTGGCTGGAGTCTGGTGAGGTCTTTGTGCGGGTGCAGCGTGTTGGTGGATCGGATGACCGGATCACTGATCGCGATGAGGTGATGGTGACATGTTGGGTGAAAACCAGGTCGAAAGCATGGGAGGCGTCCCGGCGTGTGAAGAGCATTGTGGTTCAGTTCTCAACTGGTGTCTGTGCGGGTGGACGTTAGCTGGTGTATCTAGTCTGGTGTTCGGCTGTCCTCGGATGATCTGGATGAGAGGTATGTGTCTCAGCAGTTCCATAATGATGTACGGTATCAATAAGCTGGGAGGAAAAATATAAAGACATATTTTAATTTCTAAGCCGAAATAACAATTTTGATGGCCTCTATTGAAATTTTGAAGTCTGTTGGTTATGATGCAAGCATGTAGAATTTAGCGCCTTATCGGATGGTCCTATATGGCGAGTTTTATCTTGAAAGGGTAGGAAGGGTGAAAAACGGGAAAGTTAAATTGGCTCTCTTCTGTGGCTACATTTATAACACTTACAATTTCTGTAGGTGCGGCTCCTTCTATACATGGTGAGGAATCCGATCGTGAAGCTCCCCTGACATTATCATCTTACTCCTCTCTCAAGAATGAAGGCACCATCACGATCCAATCTGGCAAGTTAAGTGATGAGGATGCGGCTTTCATCGCGCATGTTGGCGATGCTAGTGAAGTGTTCGTCGAGAAAGATGGCAAGATTGCTCTCTCAGTTTCCGATGAAACGTTGGAGAACAAGTACAACTTCGATAACAAGGAAATCCATCGTCTTCATCAGGACGTTTTGGGGAAGCCAGTCAGGCAAGCTCTTGATGAAAGCAATGTGGTTACTCCCCGAGCCTCCGTAGATGGTAAAGCAGTGTGTTTCAGTCATGAAGACCTTGCGGTTGGTGCTGGGGTGACTATCGTTGCTGCAGCTGACGCTAGGCCTGCAGCTATTGCTGCTGCTTTAGAGGCTGCATCTTCTGCCTTTGGGGGCCAGTCGGCGCTGCCATCGGCGGTGTTCTTACACTGGCAAGTGCTCCTTCGCTTGTTGAGATCGGTGGAAGAGCGGTAAGTGCAGCGGCAACTAACCGAGGGCTAAAGATTGGAGTTCACTGGGATTACCCTCCCGTTTATGCAGACTACTGCTAAGACGTTGGAATGTATCAATGGCTGCGAAAAGGGGTCGTGCTTGCAGGTGATAACAAAGGTTCAATCGGTTCTCGCGACGGTTGCTTATATACTGATTTATTCGGGATGTACGTTATTGTCAGTCTATAAACAGCGCGACGATTACTTGTCGGCATCCTATCTGTTTTTGTGGATTATTCCGCTCACTGTCGGCTTGGTTGGAATAGCCTACTTGATAATAGTTAAGAAATTTCGAGCAACTATGTTTTACGGTATCCCCACCGTCGTGTTTGCTATAGGTGTTGCGCTTGGTGCACCGTCGATGTTTACCCGGCTGGTGAGCTTGGGTCTATTTTGTATTTTACTCTGTGCGATCTGGTTTCAGCATTTCAAAACTCGACAGTAAATACGCGGATTTTTCTTAGTGACTTGGCGATTCCCAGGGTCAAGCCACTAAGTATTCGTGATAGTCAGCGTCGAAAAGGGAGGGGTGGTTTAAATGTAATAAGGCCAGCGTAGGCGTCGGCGGGAGACCGTTGGATAGGCCGAAGCCGATGCCAACATCCCTCATTAACCTAGTTGTTTTTCTGGCATCCCACCCAGGGTGCCTTTTCTATAGGTAAGGGGTATCAAACATCGCAGGAACCACTTTTGACGCCGTAAAGAAGGATAACGCGGCGGCGATCCGTAAGTACACCTCCGCGTTTATCTAGGTTGGTCCTATGTCGCCAACTCCACCACCCTGGCCACCATGGACTACCGGTTCCTCATTGTGGGCCGTGACGACTCGGGGATTAGGAGTTCTTTCAAAGCGTGGTACGTGCCGCGCGGCCAGATCAGTGAGGTGGATTCACTGTCGTTCTCTGCTGAGGATGAGCACGCCTACAACCTGACGTTGGCGGCAACTCCTGATCCAACGGTGAAGGTCGCGGTGAAGATGTTCCTGGGTGGCACTGGGTTTAAGGTGAATGCACAGGCGCTTGGTTGGAAAAATAGCTAACTCTGGGGGATCAGTGGCGTTATCTCCAGGGGCAAGAGCCGGGCTGTCGGCTTCTCGACGGCGATTAGCTTTGTGCACGGGCCTATTACCCGGATTGGTGAGGCGTTCGCTGGTCTAGCTGGCGCATTCGCGATTTTCGGGGCCGGATTTAAGCGCCTCAACGACATTCAACGCGCCGAACTATTCGGCCATGTTTGCCCAGTCTGGCGTCACTATGGGTAAGCCCATGAACGGCCCGATACACGCGTTCACCAACGTATCCTCAATTGCTGAGGGGTCACGCATCGACGTGGGCCGCGTCAGGCAGCAGAACAGCGTGCAGGGCACGATGACCGGCGAAGACCTTAATCAGATGGGGGATGCTGGAGTTAACGCCACGAAGTACCTCGATGACTCCATGCGCATGTTTCAGGACGACGGTATGCAATCTATTAATGACGGCAGGGTGTTGTTCCAGGACGTTGTGACTGCGATTAACCAGGGCACGGGCAATCTTGGTAAGGAGAAGGGGACTCTTCTAGGCCAAGCTGTCTAAGACGACTTTTGAGGCTTCTTTATTGGCATGTGCATGGAATCCTCGATCTGTGGCACATCGTGGTGAAATCATTCATTTCGTCGTCAGCGACATGTGGGATGGGATTTGTGCCGGGGCTCGCATCGTGCGGGATGTACTGGGTGGTAGCGGCGAATATAGTGGTGGCGCATTCATGGGGTGCTCGGCACCCTTGTAGCCTGTATTGGGGAAGCGTTTAACGCCGCTGCTAACGCCGTGATGGTGGCGTGGTCGTACATGCTATAGCCCATTTTTGCCGAACCTCAGTGAGCTGGGGGCGGTCGACTGTATCCATGGAGGCATCGAAGTTGTCCTGCTTCAAAAATGATAGGTCGGTGTAGTCCCCAATTTTCGCGCGTGCACTAAGATTGTCTTTGGAAACGCGGTATACCCCGATAGTAAGCTGTAGTTTCTTAGAATCATCACGCCAGCCAGTTACCCCAATGGCGATGATGCCCGTGTAGTTCGTGTGGTGCAGTAACGCATTGGCGTAATGTACCGCCCCATTGACCGCGTAGTTTTTAATGTTCGCGAAATTCGGTTGGCACTTCGCTGTACCGGCACACTCCTTCCACAAGCTCGTCGATCGCAGACGAAACAACATCCAAATCATCCTACGATAGAGTTCGCACCTCCCATTTCGTACTATGGCATCATGATGAATGAGCTGCCTTGGGTAATCTCTGTAAAGGAACTTCTCGAACTTCAGCGAGAGTCCGCTGCTCATGAGAAACAACGGGCTGTTGAACGAGAGGCAGCCCGCCAACGAGCTGATTGGGTTGATACGTCGTTAGCGAATTTAGATGACCTGTCTGAGGATGAGCGGGAACGCCTTGACAGGTATCTCCACGATGCAGATGAGGATGACAATGATGCGTCGACGAAGCCGTTGGCAACCTGTCCTGTCGTCATCGCCGACGTCCGATGGTACCTCGACGGTAAGTCCGGCAATGCTGCTTATCTCGACGGGCATATCCCGGGTGCGGTCTTCGTTGATCTCGATACCATGCTTGCGGGGCCCGCAACTCGGGAAGAAGGCCGTCATCCACTGCCACTCGAAGAAAGCTTTGCGGCAGCTATGGAAGTCAGTGGCATTGCAGATGACACCGTGGTGATTGCATACGACGATGCGGGGGGAGCGTCAGCCTCACGGTTAGTGTGGTTACTCCGAGCCAGTGGACATCGGGCTGCTGTCCTCAATGGTGGTCTTAACGCGTGGATTGACTATATTTCGTCATTGGAGTCAACTGGTTCGCACCCAGATGGCCGCCTCAACATGAGTGGACACGTGCTTGAATCAGGGGAAGATCTGACAGTGCCAGAGGATGCAGGCGCGTTTTCCGTGCGGCCCTTCAATGCTGATTGGATCGCGTCGATAGAGGAGACTTGCGTAGCTGCGTTGACGCCAGATAAAGCCGTCATCGATGCCCGTGCTCCTGAACGCTACCAGGGTGAGGATGAACCGATCGATAGTCGTGGAGGTCATATCCCGGGCGCGTACAACCTTTTCCATGGTGAATTCATCGATAGTCACGGATTTTTCTTGGATACAAGAGACATCGTGTCGCACGTGGAAAGCGCTGGCATCGATACATCCGCACAGCCTTATGCGGAATCTCCCATTATCTACTGTGGGTCAGGTGTGACAGCGACGCATGAGATTGTAGCCTTGGCACACGCGGGCATTCATAGTCGTTTGTATCCAGGGTCATGGTCACAGTACTCAGCAACGGAACGGTCGATGGTTACTGGTCCTGATCGGACCTAGGGGTGGTCATCATCCTGGCTACGGCGTGGTGCTGCGTTAGTGTGACACACATGGGATCGCACTGTCAGTGACCATCGTGTCGACGATTTTGTTCTTGCTATCTGAATAACACTAAGGAGTCAGATTTTATGGTGTCTGGCACAGGCGATGAGAATGTTAAGAAGAAACTACTGCTTCTTGATGGCCACTCGTTGGCGTTCCGCGCATTTTATGCCCTTCCAGCGGAGAATTTTACCGACGCGTCGGGGCAACATACGAATGCAGTCTACGGGTTCATTTCCATGTTGGTGACCCTTCTCGATCAGGAAAAGCCGACGCATATCGCCGCCGCTTTTGATATGTCGGGGCCGACCTTCCGGTCTGAGAAATTCGCCGCGTATAAAGCCCAGCGACCGGAGACTCCTGCAGAATTCAAGGGGCAAATCGACCTTATCCGGCGAGCCTTACAGACCATGGGAATCGTCACTGTCGACTATGAGCGCTATGAAGCCGACGACGTTATTGCGACTCTTGCTACCCAAGGGCACAACAATGATTTCGATACCTATATTTGCACTGGTGATCGCGATTCACTCCAGCTTGTCGCTGATGATGTGACAGTGTTGTATACGCTCCGAGGGGTGAGTAATCTTGCGCGATTCACTCCAGAAGCTGTCGAGGAGAAATATGGTGTTACCCCGGCGCAATATCCGGATCTAGCGGCTCTTCGTGGAGACACTTCTGACAACATGCCGGGAGTCCCCGGCGTAGGTCCCAAGACCGCTCAAAAATGGATAAATAAATATGGTTCCCTGGCCAACCTTATTGAGAATATGGACGATGTTGGTGGCAAAGTCGGTGATGCTCTTCGGCGAAACATCGATACTGTGATCCAAGCTCGCGAGCTGACGGAAATGGTTCGTGACGTACCTATCACATACACACCGGGGGAGTGCGCACTTCGTCCACCGTCGCGACGCGACATTAATGATTTCTTCGATGAACTCCAGTTTGGAACGAATCTTCGTGAACGTGTCTTTTCCGTGATCCCAACGCAAGGCGGAGGTGGAGAGGATCGTTCCAGGCTGCAGCGAACAACCTATTCACGGATCGGCCTTAAAGAAGGCGGTGTTCGTCAGTGGTTGGATAAGGGCGCTGGTGGGGGGTTGAGGGGAGTTGCAGCGCTGGGAGAGGCCACCCCCTCGTCGCCAACGATGACTGCTCTTGCCGTGGTGCAGGGTACCGAGACGGCGATTATTAATCCGAAACACATGTCGGATGATGATCTCTCGGCTCTTAAGGAATATTTACAGGATCAACAGGTTCCTGTCGTGGTCCACGACGGTAAGAGGTTGTGTCATATGATGAGCGGCCATGGAATCACGCTCGACAATATTGAACATGACACGAAACTGGCATCGTATTTGCTCCGCCCCGACCTTACGAGCTTTGATCTCGATAGTACAGTGCGCCGTTATCTTGGCCGAGAACTTTACAGTGGGGACGTCATTGCCTGGGAAGAGGAACACCGTTCCGGACGCCAGATGGCATTGGATGTCGGCCAGGATGCTTCCGAGAGTAGCGATGATGATCGCTCATTAGCAGGCATCTCTTGGCCAGCATGCGAGAAGCTAGCAGATGAGGCCGAAGCTCCCATTGAGCTGGCAGAAGAACTTGCCGTCAAGCTTGACCGGGCAGGGCTGTACTCTATCTACGAAAACCTTGAAGTCCCACTCGTTACCATTCTTTTTGCTATGGAGCACGCAGGAATCTACGCCGACAAAGCGCGCATGATTGCATTGCGTGATTCCACAGCCGAAAAACTCGCTAGGGAGGCTGACGCAGCCCGCAACCTCGTTGATATGCCACACCTGAATTTGAGCAGTCCCAAACAGCTTCAAGAGGTGCTGTTCACTAAATTGGAGCTGCCAAAGACAAAGAAAACGAAGACGGGGTATTCGACTGCGGCCAAAGCAATCGAACAGCTTGCGCAGAAGCATCCACATGAGTTTCTTGATCACCTGCTTGCGCATCGTGAATATCAGAAGCGAGTGAGTACGCTTGATGGGTTGATCAAAGCGATTTCGGCGGACGGGCGTGTGCATACGACGTTTAACCAAACAGCTACCGCTACCGGGCGTTTGTCGTCGACAGATCCCAACCTGCAGAACATTCCTGTCCGCACCGAACAGGGTCGACAGATTCGTGCGGCGTTCGTGCCTGGCGAGGGATATGAAGCGCTGTTGACCGCCGATTACTCGCAGATTGAAATGCGGGTAATGGCACATCTGTCTCAGGACGCTGGATTGATTGAGGCGTATCGCGGTGGGGAAGACCTTCACAATTATGTGGGGTCCCAAGTCTTTGATGTACCAGTGTCTGATGTGACTCCTGAGTTGCGGAGGCGTGTTAAAGCCTTGAGCTATGGGCTCGTCTATGGACTATCTGAGTATGGGCTATCGCAACAGCTTGATATCTCAGTGCGTGAGGCCAAAGACATTATGGTGAAGTATTTCGAGCGCTTTGGCGGTGTACGCCGATATCTCAGGGACGTTGTCAATCAAGCGAGAAAAGATGGCTACACCTCGACCATGCTGGGGAGGCGGAGATACTTGCCTGATCTCACAAGCATGAATAGACAGGCTCGAGAAAATGCGGAACGTGCTGCGTTAAATGCTCCGATTCAAGGAACGGCAGCCGACATCATTAAAGTTGCGATGATCCGGGTTGATGCAGCGTTGAGGAAGCAGAAGTTATCGTCGCGCGTGCTTCTTCAGGTTCACGATGAGTTAGATGTTGAGGTTGCTGACGGTGAATTAGAGCAGGTCACGGAAATAGTGCATAAGGAGATGGGAGAGGCCATAGAGCTTGCAGTACCGCTCGACGTGGGGGTCGGGTGTGGTGCTGATTGGAACGCGGCAGCACATTAGTGTGATCGTGGTTCGTGGTGTTGCCTCGGAGCCGACGACGAACGGCATGAATGTATCGGCGTAACGTTTGCTTGTGCAGGTAAAATGCGATAAATTCTAGTATCGCGTGTGTGTCCGCCTCTTTATTTTCCTTTTCTTACCACGTTTGGCCGGGACATAGCCTACGTAGCGGCCGGGCCTGTGACTGCGGTGTTACCGCCAGCCAAAGTAGAGGAAATGAGGTTAAACATGTGAGGAGTCTTCGCGAAACGGAATGGCTTCTCGTATGTGTGATGCGCTCGTTCCTGTCCGCATTTCGATTTCAATCCGTTTCGGAGCACTTAACATATGCCCACTTCTACAACCCCTCAGGTAGCCATTAATGACATTGGCTCTACTGAGGATTTCCTCGCTGCCATCGATTCCACCATCAAGTACTTCAACGATGGTGACATCGTCGAGGGTACTGTGGTCAAGATTGATCACGATGAGGTTCTTCTTGATATTGGATACAAGACGGAAGGTGTTATCCCTTCCCGTGAGTTGTCCATCAAGCACGAAATCGACCCCAATGATGTCGTTGAGGTCGGAGACGAGATCGACGCTCTGGTTCTCACCAAAGAGGACAAAGAAGGTCGCCTGATCCTGTCGAAGAAGCGTGCACAGTACGAGCGCGCGTGGGGCACCATCGAAGAACTCAAGGAAAAGGATGAGCCCGTTACCGGTACCGTTATCGAGGTTGTCAAGGGTGGTTTGATTCTCGATATCGGTCTTCGTGGCTTCCTCCCCGCTTCTTTGGTTGAGATGCGTCGCGTCCGCGATCTCCAGCCGTACATCGGCCAGGAACTGGAAGCTAAAATCATCGAGCTTGACAAGCACCGTAATAACGTTGTGCTCTCTCGTCGTGCGTGGTTGGAGCAGACCCAATCTGAGGTTCGCTCTGAGTTCCTGCACCAGCTTCAGAAGGGACAGGTCCGTAAGGGCGTTGTTTCTTCCATCGTTAACTTCGGTGCGTTCGTCGACCTTGGTGGTGTTGACGGTCTCGTTCACGTTTCTGAACTGTCGTGGAAGCACATCGATCATCCGTCTGAGGTTGTCGCCGTTGGTGATGAAGTTACCGTTGAGGTTCTCGACGTTGACATGGACCGCGAACGTGTGTCGTTGTCCCTCAAGGCCACCCAGGAAGATCCGTGGCGCGTCTTTGCCCGGACCCATGCTATTGGCCAAATTGTGCCTGGCAAGGTCACCAAGCTGGTTCCGTTCGGTGCATTCGTTCGCGTCGAAGAGGGAATCGAGGGCTTGGTTCACATTTCCGAGTTGGCCGAGCGCCACGTGGAGGTTCCGGACCAGGTTGTCAACGTTGGCGAAGAAGCCATGGTCAAGGTTATCGACATCGATCTCGAGCGTCGTCGTATCTCGCTGTCCCTCAAGCAGGCTGACGAGGACTACACCGAAGAGTTTGATCCGTCGAAGTACGGTATGGCTGACTCCTACGATGAGCAGGGCAACTATATCTTCCCCGAGGGCTTCGACCCTGAGACTAATGAATGGCTCGAAGGTTTCGAAGAACAGCGGGCAGAGTGGGAAGCTCGTTACGCTGAATCGGAGCGTCGTCACGAGATGCACACCGCACAGATCGAGCGCCACCGCGCAGGTGCTGCTGAAGCCAAGGAAGCTGAAGAGTCTGGTTACTCCTCCGAATCTGAGGGTGAGTCCGCTCCGGCTGCACAGAATGACGCTGATGATGCCGGCTCGCTGGCATCCGATGAGCAGCTTGCCAAACTGCGTGAGAAACTCGCCGGTGGAGAAAATTAATAGATAGGCAGCCATATTGTTGTGATGGCAGTATGGTGACTCCTAACCATCTACCCCCTTGCCCACCTGGGTGAGGGGGTTTGCTGTGAGCAGGTCATGATGGCAGGTTGTAGTGTGATGGGTAACTCGCAGCCCCTAGTGTGGAGACGATCACAAACCGCCGCTATTAATGCACGGACTTCCAGGGTACGATAATCGCGAACATGGTCCGAATAGACACAGTCGGACATATATGCGAAAGGATTGTGATGGCTTCGCAAACCGAAACCACCTCACGGTTCATCCTGGACAATATCGGTGGCGCGGACAATATCGCGTCGGTGACTCACTGTGCAACCCGCCTGCGTTTCCAGTTGAATGATCGATCACAAGTAAATACAGAAGCTCTTGATACCAATGCCTCAGTTCTCGGAGTTGTTCCCCAAGGAAGCAATGGGCTTCAGGTTGTTATGGGGGGAGCGGTAGCAAACTACTACCAGGAGATGATTAAACTCCCGGGTGTTGCTACAAACGCCCATGATGATGACAACCCTCAGAATTCTGCGAACAAGGAATACGGAGGAGTCCGCAGCAGATTTACCTGGGTGGACTATGCGTTCGAATTCCTTTCTGATACTTTCCGTCCTATCCTGTGGGCCCTCCTTGGCGCGTCCCTGATCATCACGATTTTAGTTCTCCTTGACACGATGGGGATCCAAGATTTCAGGGCAGAGCATCAGCCGCCGACGTACCAGTTTATGCATGCCATGTATCAGTCGGTCTTCTATTTCTTACCGATCATGGTGGGCGCCACCGCAGCCCGAAAACTAGGTGCGAACGAATGGGTTGGTGCTGCCATTCCTGGTGCTTTGATGAGCCCAGAGTTTGCGAACCTTGGTAGTCGAGAAGACGTCGTTCATGTTTTCGGGCTTCCTCTCGTGTTGAACGAATACAGTGGTCAAGTATTTCCACCGCTTATTGCTGCTATCGCGCTTTACTGGGTGGAAAAAGGGCTCAAGAAGGCCATCCCAGAGGCCGTTCAGATGGTTTTTGTCCCCTTCTTCTCCCTAGTGATCATGATTCCGGCGACGGCGTTTTTGTTAGGACCATTTGGAATCGGAGTTGGCAACGGCATCTCACATGCGTTGAAAGCTATCAACGATTTCTCTCCGTTCATTCTCTCAGTTGTTGTTCCGTTGTTGTACCCGTTTATTGTTCCGCTGGGCTTACACTGGCCACTGAACGCCGTCATGATCCAGAACATCAATTCGCTGGGGTATGACTTCATCCAGGGCCCTATGGGGGCTTGGAACTTCGCCTGTTTTGGGTTAGTCGCCGGTGTGCTCTACCGGTCATTTCGTGAGCGCAATAAAGCAATGAAGCAGGTGTCAATCGGTGCACTAGCGGCAGGTCTACTTGGTGGAATTTCCGAGCCATCCTTATATGGCATTGTGCTTCGTTTCACAAAAACATATCCGCGGCTTCTCGTTGGTTGTTTCGCCGGCGGCGTAGTCATGGGGATATTCAATGTGAAGGCGAATGCCTTCGTCTTTACCTCAATCCTGACGATTCCTGCGCTCCAACCGTCGTTGGGATACGCTATTGGCATCGTTGTCGCCTTCTTCACCTCATTCTTCATGGTCGTTTTCTTTGACTACCGGTCGAAGGAAGAACGCGTGGAAGTCCGGGCAAAGATCGCCGTTGACGAGGCCATGACGAACGGCGAGGCTGTGCACGAATCAGAAGCACAACCACAGGCAGCGGCATCTAAACATACGATTCGTCCAGTACTTACCACACCCGCTGTGTTGGGCGCTCCGCTGGCCGGCACTGTGGTTCCGCTGGAGGAGGTGCCTGATCCGGCTTTCGCTGGAGGAACAGTCGGTCATGGTGTCGCTATTGAACCCTCAGGTGACGTGATTGTTAGTCCTGGTGACGGGAAAGTCGTCGCGGTGCAGGGACATGCTATTGGTGTACGGCTTGACCTTGGCGTTGATCTCCTCATTCATGTTGGTATTGACACGGTTGGGATGAGAGGCGAGGGCTTCGAATCGTTCGTTAAGCGTGGTGAGCGTGTGACCGTGGGACAGAGACTAATGGCGTTCGATAAGGAAACGATTATCAGCGCTGGACATCCGGCTATCACCCCAGTACTTATCACCAACTGGAAGAAGGTGGGAGGCATCGAGACGATCGCACACGGCGACATCTCCTATGGCGATGATCTTCTCAAACTGACCCCACAAGAACAGGTCACTGGGCAGAGGACAATCAACGAGAACCAGTCCTCAACGCTGCATGTATCATAACTGATTCTTCACATAGCGAGCTCTCATTATCGTTGTGAGGTCAGGAGGCTATTCGCCGGCCTCAAACACCCATCTTATTGTGATAGTGACAACCCCGACGCGGACTCCGCACCAGGTGGTTGAGCGGAGGACCAATGTCGGGGTGCACGTCGTGAAACGTCCTAGATTTCGGTCAATTGAGCGGTGACATTGACGTTTGAAGAATCTTTTGCGCTGGTATAACGCAAGTCCCAGTACGAGTGTGAGTTATTGTGCGGATGCTGTGAAGTATATGCTGCGAGGGACGCTGGAAGGATAATTGGCTTACCGAATTCCACGACATACCGTGCACGGTCTGGGACTCTGCCTTCAACCGTGCTCAACAACGATGCTGCGCTCCACATGCCATGAGCAATGGTCGAGGGGAAACCAAACAATTTGGCCCCCAGCTTAGACACGTGAATGGGGTTCTTATCCCCTGATACGGCGGCATATTTCTTGATATCCGACGACGACACCCGGGTAGTTGTGGTGGGATCGTCGGGGAGGCAGATACTGAGCCGCGTGTAGTCATCTTTGGGAAGGTGATCTGGGGTTTTTCTGACTGACAGCATAGTGGATCGCTGGCGCCATGTTGTCGTTTCGTCGTCGCCTGTTGGGTGTACTTCCGTCACAATATCGATCAGGAGGCCTTTGGGATGCCGCCGCAACGATTCGGCGTACACGACGACGTCCATCGTGTCAGTGACGGTAATAGGGGAGTACTGCTCAATGATATTGCGGAGATGAATGGTTCCCACTGCCGGAAAGGGAAAATCCGGGGCATTCATTGCGGTCATCACGAGGGGGAATGTCACTGCGTAGGGATATGTAATCGGTACAGCACTAGTGACACGAAGCCCACACGCCCCACAATATTCGGCGAGGTTGGTGGCATTAATCTGAACTTTGTTGACCCTATATGCTGTCGAGGGGCTCGCGAGATCTTTCCCAGACCCTCTGGAGCCGCGTCCTCCAGGAATTGTTGGGCGTGGTACAAAACCGGCTAACGCTTTCCGGTATTCGTCACCAAGAATGGGGATGGTGTCGAGCTCGACGATTGTCTTCATATCCAGGGAACGTCCGTTCGCCTGGGAGGTCGAGGACGCCATGTCGATGGAATGCACACTGGCCGTGGGTGAATTCACGTTATGCCCCCAAGAATGATTGCCCGCAGACGCGGATGACATTACCGTTGATGGCTTCCGACGCGGGTGATGCAAAGTAGGCGATGGCCTCTGCAACGTCAACCGTGAGTCCACCTTGTTGAAGTGAGTTGAGGCGACGCCCTACTTCGCGAGTGACAACTGGAATAGCCGCGGTCATCTGCGTTTCGATGAAACCTGGTGCAACAGCATTGACGGTGATCCCATGGCCAGCCGAGGAAGCAAAAGAATCAACGAAACCGATGACCCCTGCCTTGCTGTAGGCGTAATTGGTTTGTCCGCGGTTGCCGGCGATACCAGCCATCGACGATACGCCAATAATGCGACCATTGTCATTGATCGCCCCCAGCTTGAGGAGCCGTTCTGTGATGGTCAGTGGTGCGGTGATGTTGACGGCCATCACTGACTTCCAACGGGCATCATCCATGCCTGCCATAGTTTTGTCTCGGGTAATTCCGGCATTATGAACGATAATGTCGATCCCGCCGTTGTGACGCTCTTTGACATGCTGGGCAAGGCGGTCTCCGGCGTCGGGTGCGGTGACATCGAGGCCAAGAGATGTCCCGTTGATGCCGTTTGCAGTCTGCGTCAAGGCTTCTCCGGCGGCAGGAATATCGACGCAGATCACGTGTGCACCGTCGCGAGCCAGAACTTCCGCGATAGTTTTTCCGATGCCGCGGGCCGCGCCGGTGACGACCGCGATTTTTCCTTCGAGTGGAGTATCCCAGTTGACCGACGGAGCCTTGGCATCGTTGAGGCGGAAGACTTGGGCATCGACGTACGCAGATTTCCCCGAAAGAATGAATCGGAGGGTGGATTCGATGCTAGCGAGGGGAGTGGATGGCTCAGTGTAGACCAACTGAACAGTGGCTCCGCGGCGCATTTCTTTCGCTAACGAACGTGTAAAACCTTCGAGGCCTCGTTGCGCGATCCGAGACGCGGTAGAGCCTGCAGTGTCCGGGTTGTGCCCGATCACGATGACACGTGCACAGGGGCCAAGACGTCGAACAATCGGATTGATGGTCTCATATAGTTCAAACGATTCAGCAGGGGTTGTATACCCAGTAGCGTCGATGATGAGACCGGCCACTTTACCGTCAGTTGCTGGGGTTCCATCGTCCTTAGTGTCGATGATGGTGTACGTCGTGTCGAGTAATTCTCGAAGGGGGGAGGCCAGTGAGCCTGTTCCTGTGATAATGATGGGGCCGTTCAAGGGCGGTTGGCCAGGCTTGAAGCGGCGAAGGTTTTCCGGTTTAGGCAATCCGAGTTTGGATGCGACGAACGCTCCAGCGCCCGAATTAACGAAACGTGAGTAGGTATCAGCCATGGAAGATCCCTCCGGGTCAACGTTTTACGAGTTTCTGTTCAATTAGCCTACGGTGAACATACACAATATGAGAGAGTTTTAGTGATACGAATCTCAGAGAGGGACGAACCATGACTCGTAAGGTAGCAATCGTTGGTGGAAACCGAATCCCGTTCGCACGCTCGAATGGCCGTTACGCTAACGCAACTAATCAAGATATGTTGACCGCAGCCATCGATGGTCTGGTCAGTCGCTATCACCTGCAAAATGAGCGCTTAGGAATGGTTGCGGCTGGGGCTGTGCTCAAACACTCTCGCGACTTCAATCTAACGAGGGAGTGCGTACTTGGCTCACATTTGGCGTCGGACACTCCAGCGTTTGATCTCCAGCAAGCATGTGGGACAGGACTTGCTGCTGCGATTCAGGTGGCAGATGCGATTTCCTTGGGCCGTATTGAAGCGGGTGTTGCCGGGGGTGTTGATACCACTTCGGATGCGCCGATTGCCGTTAACGATGATTTGCGGAAGCTTTTGATCAAGGCCTCGACAGCAAAAACCGCAGGCCAGCGAGTGAAACTACTCGGGAAGATCCGCCCGCAGTTGCTTGTGCCGGAGCAACCACGCAATGGTGAGCCACGAACGGGGCTGTCTATGGGGGATCATGCTGCGATCACTGCCCGTGAGATGGGTGTTTCTCGTGCGGAGCAGGACGAATTCGCTGCCGATAGTCATCACAAGCTCGCTGCGGCGTACGAGGAGGGCTTCTTCGATGATCTTGTAACCCCGTATTTGGGATTGAATCGTGATAACAATCTGCGCCCAGACTCGACCGTGGAAAAGCTCTCGACGTTGAAGCCGGTCTTCGGTAAAAAAGACGCTGCCCGTCATGGTGTACGTGCGACCATGACAGCTGGAAACTCCACCCCACTTACCGATGGTGCTTCGGCAGTGTTGTTGTCTTCTGAAGACTGGGCGAAGGAACACAACTTACCCGTGCGTGCGTATCTCACTGATTCTGAGACTGCTGCTGTCGATTTTGTCCATGGCCGCGGACGTCTGACTCCGGATGGCCTGTTAATGGCGCCGACGTATGCTGTTCCGCGGTTGCTGCGTCGCAACGGGCTGACTCTTCAAGACTTTGATTTCTATGAGATCCATGAAGCCTTTGCGTCACAGGTACTGGCGACTCTCGCTGCGTGGGAGTCTCCCGAATACTGCTCACAGCGGTTAGGGCTGGATAAACCTTTGGGTGCGATCGATCGCTCCAAACTGAATGTTAAGGGTTCGTCGTTGGCAGCAGGTCACCCCTTCGCTGCAACCGGAGGTCGGTTGATTGCAACTGCTGCGAAACTCCTGGAGAACAAAGGATCCGGCCGCGCATTGGTATCTATCTGTGCAGCGGGTGGTCAGGGTGTCACCGCGATCATTGAGCGATAAAGCACCGATGCGAGCGGGAGGATGAGTAGCAGTGCTACTGGTTGGGCTGACAGGTGGGATTGGATCAGGTAAATCCACTGTGGCTGCGAGGCTATCTGACCACGGTGCAGTAATTGTCGATGGTGATGAGATCGCTCGTGAAATCGTTCAACCTGGACAACCCGCTGTTGTGGAGTTATCCGACGAATTCGGTTCAGACATTCTGATGGATGATGGTTCATTAGACCGAAAGATGTTGGCCCACCGTGCTTTCAGTTCTAACGACCGTACCGCAGCACTCAACCGGATCATGCATCCTCGGATTCATGACCGCGCTTTTGAGCTCTTTCGCGCAGCTCCTGATCATTCGATTGTCGTGTTCGATATGCCATTGTTGATCGAGAATGATTTGGATCAGATGTGCGGACTTGTCGTCGTCGTGACGGCTGATGTTAGGACTCGCATTGATAGGCTCGTCAGCAACCGAGGGTTCGACGTCGATGATGCCCGACGGCGAATCAGGGCGCAATTGTCGGACACGGAGCGAGCCCGCTCCGCTCACGTCGTTGTGGACAACTCAGGTTCACGTGACGCACTCCTCACAGCAGTGGATTCGCTGTGGAACCGACGGTTAGCGCAGTGGGGACACGTCAACGATGTCGATGTGGGGCACGGTGGTGATTTGTGGGAGCGTGTCTCCGCTTCTGTGACGGCGCGGGAACGTTTGTGGAGGCGCCGGGCTGAGTGGATATCTGGCAGCACAGCGGACAACGACGTCGTTGTTGACCACAACGGTGTTGTCATTGTGACGTTGAACGGAGTCAATGATGGGGAGGAAAACGGTGACGGCGCTGCCGCGGGTGTAGGAATAGGGTCAGCCTGTGAGTATCATGCTGCCGGTCGAGCTCGCACCACTGTCGGCGAGAAATTGACATGGTTAGGTTGTGTACACATGTCCGGGGAAGGACACAGATATGCGTCTGACAGGTCCGGACAATATGGCAGTGTCTGGGTGAGCGGCGATCCGATAAATCCTGCAGTAATTCGATATTAATAGTGCGGGGGCAATTGCCAGTAATTCTCACCGTGTGTGTTCGCTTCCGGTGATTGTGAACGACATGAGCGTGTCGTGCAGGTTACACTCGCGATTATGGCTTTTGCTGCGGAACATCCTATCCTGTCACACTCCGAATTTCGCCCGGTCGGTGAGATCGAGCGTACTGAGAAGCCGTTTGAGGTTGTCAGTGATTATGCCCCAGCTGGTGACCAGCCTCAGGCAATCGTCGAGCTTGATAAACGGCTTCGTCGTGGAGAGCGCGATGTTGTGTTGATGGGCGCCACCGGGACAGGGAAGTCAGCGACTGCCGCGTGGCTCATCGAAAAGCAACAGCGCCCGACTCTCGTGATGGCACCGAATAAGACGCTTGCAGCTCAACTTGCGAATGAGCTGAGACAACTCTTGCCGAATAATGCCGTCGAATACTTCGTCAGTTACTATGACTACTACCAACCTGAGGCCTACATCGCCCAGACAGACACATATATCGAAAAAGATTCTTCTATCAATGAGGATGTTGAGCGTCTCCGCCACTCAGCAACCTCGAATCTGCTATCGAGACGCGACGTCGTTGTCGTGAGTTCAGTATCATGTATCTACGGTTTGGGTACACCGCAGTCGTACTTGGATCGGTCAGTTCCGCTTCGTGTAGGAGATGATGTTGACCGGGATCGGTTCCTTCGTGTGCTCGTTGACATTCAATACACGCGGAACGATGTCGCATTTACCCGAGGAACATTCAGGGTGAAAGGTGATGTTGTCGATATTATCCCCGCTTATGAAGAGGTGGGTGTGCGCGTCGAGTTTTTTGGCGATGAGATCGATAGTCTTCATACTATCCACCCGCTGACCGGGGAGGTCATCGACAGTCATGATCATCTCAGAATTTTCCCTGCGACTCACTATGTAGCAGGGCCAGAACGTATGGAGAAGGCTCAAGACGCGATTAAGGCAGAGCTCAAAGACCGGTTAGCCGACCTTGAGAATCGAGGAAAGCTTGTCGAAGCACAGCGGCTCCGGATGCGAACCGAGTTCGATCTTGAAATGATTCAACAAGTCGGATTCTGCTCGGGCATTGAGAACTACTCACGCCACATTGATGGGCGTGAGCCCGGCAGCGCACCAGCGACCCTCATCGATTACTTCCCGGAGGATTTCCTCACCATCATCGACGAGTCCCACGTCACAGTTCCACAAATCGGCGGCATGTTCGAGGGGGACGCTTCACGGAAGCGGAACCTCATCGACTTCGGATTCCGACTTCCCAGTGCCCTCGACAATCGGCCATTGACCTGGAATGAATTCGACATGCGCAAAGGACAATGCGTCTATATGTCAGCGACCCCCGGCGACTACGAACTCGAATCAACCAGTGGAGAATTCGTCGAACAAGTTATCCGGCCCACCGGACTGGTGGACCCAAAAATCGTGGTCAAACCCACTAAAGGCCAGATCGATGATCTCATGGAAGAGATTCGGCAACGAACGGACAAGGATGAGCGCGTCCTCGTGACCACACTCACAAAGAAGATGGCCGAGGACCTCACAGACTACCTGTCAGATTCAGGAATCCGCGTCCGCTACCTCCATTCAGACATCGACACCCTCCAGCGCGTCGAGCTCCTCCGTGACCTACGCCTTGGGACATATGACGTCCTTGTCGGCATCAACCTCCTCCGTGAGGGGCTTGACCTGCCTGAAGTCAGTCTCGTCTCCATCCTCGACGCAGACAAGGAAGGCTTCCTCCGATCCACACGATCCCTCATCCAGACAATCGGACGTGCAGCCCGCAATGTCAGCGGTGAAGTCCACATGTACGCAGACACCGTCACCGACTCGATGGCGCAAGCCATCGACGAAACTGAGCGACGGCGAGACAAACAAATCGCATTTAACAAAGAACACAACATCGACCCGCAGCCACTGCGAAAGAAAATTGCAGACATTCTCGACCAGGTCTACGACAATGACAGCGACGCAGATCAGAGCACTACCGACGACACGAGTACGCCATCACTAGGGTCTGACACAGCACTAGCCGGCGACAATGACCCCGACTACACAGAAATGACACGCGACGACCTTGTCACTCTTCGCGATAACCTCACTCAACAAATGGCCGACGCAGCTCGCGACCTCAAATTTGAACTCGCCGCGCGGCTCCGTGACGAACTCGTAGGCGTCAAAAAAGAACTGAAAGAAATCACCGAAGCAGGTGTGGAATAGGCCAACGAATCCAGAGTGAAGTACGGCTCAGTGACGTACCATAAAGCTAACGCGACCGTCGACAACGTCGACGCATCAGGGTGGAAAGGTAGACATGAGCAAATATTCAACAATTGTTGTGGGTACCGATGGGTCCCAATCATCACTCCTCGCAGTGGAAAGAGCAGCCGAGATAGCCGCTGCGCTCAATGCCACAGTTGTCATCGGATGCGCCTACTACGAAAACCAAGAACAAGCCTCAAAAACCCTCCGTCAAGATTCGGTGACTGTCCTTGGCAATGATCCCGCACGTAAAAACCTAGAAACCGCGGTCGAAACAGCGCGCCGGGTTGGTGCTACCAAGGTTGAGACCACTGTTCGTCAAGGAACCCCGGTCGACGCTCTTATGGCCATTGTGAAAGAGGTTGATGCGGATCTCTTGGTGGTGGGCAACCGCGGGATTAATTCGTTGACTGGTCGTCTTTTAGGATCAGTGCCTGCTGATGTTGCTCGTCAGTCCAACTGTGACGTCATGATTGTTCACACCGTGGATTAGGGATGGGTGAGCGTCGTCGGACATAGTACGGGGGCTGCACACGGGGTAGTCAGGCACGTATAGGTCAACTGATCGGGAAAATCGGTTGTCCAGAATACAAGATGGTAAGGCCCTGTGTCGCTCGTGTGGTGGCCACGTAGAGATCTTGGAATCCTTGGATTGCCGAGTATGCAATATCTTCGGGTTCAATAATGATTACTTCATCAAATTCCAGTCCCTTGATGCCCGAGGTGCCTACGACGGTGAGTGTTTGTGGGATATCGATACCATCGACAGCTCTGGTGAGGTGGGAACGAAGGCCGGTGTTATCTTCGGCGGTGATGATGGCGATGGTCCCCTCTGGGGCTGTTGTGCGGGCAATTTCCATGACAAGGTGGCGTAGTTTCTTGCGGACGCGTGAGAGCGCAGTGCTCGCCGGTGTGGCCGGTTCAGTGTAGTGGCCATCGTGAGTGCTGATGAGACGACATGAGGTTAGTTCAGGGACGGTGATGAATCGCGGGTGACGATTGTTGGATCGGATTGCGGTATCCGGTTTGATCCCTGGTGCGACTGTATGACGGAGATGGTCTGCGATATCCGTAATTTCTTTGGGGGTCCTGTAATTGACGGTGAGTCGATGATGGTGCCACCGTGATTTCACGAATGGCTCCAATGTTTCTGCCCACGATTCCACGCCGGCCGGGCTTCCTGTTTGCGCGGTATCGCCCACCAACGTCATCCAGCGGTTTGGGCACCGCCGCATAATCATCCGCCATTCCATTGCAGAGAGCTCCTGTGCCTCATCGATGACGACGTGACCGTAGGACCACAATCGATCTTCGTAGGCGCGCTCAGCTGTGGTTCGTTGATCTCGTACCCGCTGGCGTTCGGCGAGTGCATCAGCATCAAGGATGTCGTAGGCCATGAGGATTTCGGGATCAAACCCATCATCGACATCTTGAGAGGCGGATCCAGCCAATATGTCGAGTGCATCTTGTGCTTCCGCTATGCGTTGAGATCGTTCGCGCTCGTCGCGAGCGCGTTTTTCCTCAACGTCGGCCACCCCAATAATCGTGGCAAGTTCGTCGAGGAGGGCAGCATCGGAGGTGGAAAAGTCCCGGCCCTCGGATCTGCGGAGAGCGTCACGGGTCAGGTCGTCGTAGTCGCGGGTTGCGTTGAGTAAGGCGTCGCTATCGCTGTATAGTTGTGCAAGCACGTTGATCGGATCGAGTTCTGGCCACAGACTGTCCATTAACTCGACTACTGTCGTTTCCTCTTTGAGGTCATCGCGTAGTGCTGCATGGTCGCTAGCAGAGAGGAGGTTACGACCACCTAGCGGATCTTCACCAATGTGGTCTGCCAGGGTATCGGTGAGGATGTCAAGAAAAGTGTCATGGAAAACAGTGCGGGCTCGGTTGTGCGGCTTCCGCGATCGACGGGCCCGTGTGCGTGCTGTCCGTACCATCGCGGGTGTGACGGTCACGCGGTGCCCGTCGATGTTGAGAGCGATACTGTGCTCTGGTACTCGCTGATAATTCCTTACGGCTCTGGTGAGGATTTCGACCATGGCTATCGACCCTTTGACTTCTCTACCGAGTTCAGAGTCGATACGTGAGGTTGTGACCCCAGGATAGAGATCGCCAACCGTCGACAGGACGACACCTCCCTCTCCCAGGGTAGGTAGCACGTGAGAGATATAGTCAATAAACGTCCGGTTGGGGCCGAGAACTAATACACCTGTAGCCGAGAGTACATCACGCCAGGTGTAGAGAAGGTATGCGACGCGGTGAAGGGCTACCGCGGTTTTTCCAGTCCCTGGGCCGCCTTCAACGACCGTGACTCCCCGGTAAGGATCCCGGATGATCGTGTCTTGTTCACGTTGAATAGTGGCGACGATGTCGGTCATGTGCCCAGTCCGGGCGGCATTGAGGGCGGCGAGGAGAGGGGACTCATCGCCAGCGCCGTGCACAGTGACATGGACACCCTGATTCTCGGCTGCCGCGGCGTCGACATCAAGGTATTCATCAGTGACATGCGTGACCGTGCGTCCATTCGTTCGCAGATGTCGGCGAAGGGAGACTCCCTCAGGGTGCGCTGTTGTCGCCAAATAGAACGGCCGCGCGCCGGGAGCTCGCCAGTCCATGAGGAGTGTTCGATAGTCGTCATCTTTATCTGATATTCCGATGCGACCGATGTACCGGCGATCTAATTCGGGATTATCAGGAGAAGGATTTTCAGGGCCTTCATCGTCGTTGTCAACGACATCGATTCGTCCGAAGCATAAACCAATCTCTGCGGACGACAACATGGTCAACCGATCATGCAGTGTGCTGTAGTCGGTTTCCCTTTCGAGGAGTCCACGGGGGTCGCGGGTACGGCGCCGAAGCACCGAGCTCATGGTGTCCTCAGTGAGTCGGCGCTGAGTATCGACGTAATCGAAGAGCACGTCGAGAATGTGTTGTTCCTGTGCAATAGCGGTGTGTTCAGCATCGGTTGTGGGCTTTCCCACAGCGTCTCCAATTATGCGTAGAGGGTGGTCGCTTGTGATTGTCAGGGGAGAAGATACAGCGTTACCAGCCGCGTTGTCGCCACTCGTCGAGGTGAGGGCGTTCTGTGCCCAGCGTTGTATCATCACCATGTCCCGGATGAACCCAGGTTGAATCAGCATACACATCAAAAAGCTTTGTGGTGACGTCGTTGAAGAGGAGCGTGAAATCGTCCTGGGAGGTTGTTTTTCCGACGCCGCCAGGGAACAGTGAATCACCAGTGAAGATGTGTGTGGGTGCCGTAATCCCTAATGACAAGGATGGGTCGAAGACGACGGCTAGACCTTCACTCGTGTGGCCATGGAGGGTGATGCCACGCAACTGAAGGCGGTGGAGAGAAGAGCCAGCGAGGTCAAGTGGGCTGCCGTCGCCGACCGTGCGGTTGACTTCTGCCGGGAGTTCCGGCGCATCTCCGCGTGATGCGTGATGTCGTGCCCCTGTTTGGTAGATCACCTCACGGAGCGCACCAACATGATCGTGATGGGAATGGGTTGTGATGATATCGGTGATGGTGAGTTCTGCGGCGTCGGCGAGGTCAAGCAGAAAGGGTGCATCGGTTGCAGCATCGATCAGGACTGCGTCACCATTCACTGCTAGGAGATAGCACGAATTGTCCATCGGGCCGACAGATGTCTTGATGATGGACACATTGTTGTCAGGTGGAATGTCGGAGGCATCGCTGTCCGGAGTGTAGGGGCTGTTGTACGTGAGCCGCTGGGCTTGCCGTGGTTTGTCAATATGTCCGGTGTATGAGCTAAGAGGAATTTGGCGTTTGGTCCGGCGAGGCGGATGACCTTCGCTGTGAGTGGAGTACATCGGTGGTGTCTGATTGGTGGGTGGAGTGCTCATGAGTCCACCCTAGATGTGTACTCGTCGGGCGTGCAGCGGGGCGGGGTTGGTCCTAGAATGGATTGGTATTAGTTTCGCATAATAGGCGTGATGTGTACGACACTGAGAATACGGTTGTAAGAAGGGAAATTTGTGGCAGATCGACTGATCGTTCGTGGAGCCAGTGAGCATAACTTAAAGGGTGTTGATATTGATTTGCCTCGCGACGAACTTATCGTTTTTACGGGGTTGTCAGGATCGGGGAAGTCCTCTTTAGCTTTCGACACCATTTTTGCTGAGGGGCAACGGCGTTATGTCGAATCGTTGAGTTCGTATGCCCGTCAATTTCTTGGGCAAATGGATAAGCCCGCTGTTGATTTTATTGAGGGTCTCTCCCCGGCGGTGTCGATTGATCAAAAATCCACCAATCATAATCCACGCTCCACCGTGGGGACGATCACGGAAGTCTACGATTATCTTCGTCTCCTGTATGCCCGCATTGGTGTACCCCATTGCCCGGAGTGTGGGGCGGTCATCGAGCGGCAGACTCCGCAACAAATTGTTGATCAGATTCTTGATATGGACAATGGGCTGAAATTCCAGATTCTCGCGCCTGTGGTTCGAACCCGGAAAGGGGAATTTGTCGATCTTTTTGAGGATCTATCTGCTCAGGGGTATGTTCGCGTCCGCGTTGATGGGACGACCTATCATATTTCTGAGGTTCCTCAATTAGAGAAGCAAGTCAAGCACAACATCGAGGTTGTCATTGATCGTCTATCAGTAAAACCGTCCCAGAAACAGCGCCTGACAGATTCTGTGGAAACCGCATTGAATCTCGCTGACGGTGTCGTTATTTTTGATTTTGTCGGTCTCGATGATAGTCATTTGCACCGTTTCCGTCGGTTTAGTGAAAAAATGGCCTGTCCCAATGGGCATGCGTTGGCGATTGACGAGTTAGAGCCGAGAACGTTCTCGTTCAACTCGCCGTATGGGGCGTGCCCAGAGTGTGATGGATTGGGTAGTACCCTTACCGTTGATGAGGCACTTGTTATCCCTGATGATACAAAGCCACTTGTGGATGCCATTGCGCCGTGGGCAAGTAATCACTCTACTTTCTACTCGAAGATGGTTGAGGCTATTGCTCAAGAATTAGAGGTGTCACCCTCAACCCCGTGGAGGGATCTTACGGCGTCTCAGAAGCGCGTGATCATGCACGGATCTGATCATCAGATTTCAATTCGATATCGCAACGCGTATAAGAGGATGAGGAAATATAACGCGCCGTTTGAAGGGGTCATGCCTTTCCTTCATCGGCGGATTGAAAATGCTGACTCTGATGCACAAAAGCAGCGGTTTACTGCGTATATGCGTGACGTGCCATGTCTGAAGTGTCATGGTGCCCGCTTAAAGCCGGAAGTTCTGTCGGTAACGGTGTCTGGTGATGACGATAGAGGAGCGCATCGTGAGTTGTCGATAGCGGAACTCAGCGAGCTATCCATTTCTGAGGCATCGGTGTTTTTGCGTTCTTTAACGTTGTCATCCCGCGAAGAAATGATCTCAGGGCGTGTGCTCAAGGAGGTTCAGGCGCGACTGACCTTCTTGCTTGATGTTGGGTTGGAGTATCTGTCGCTGTCGCGGTCTGCAGGAACGCTCTCTGGTGGGGAAGCTCAGCGTATTCGGTTGGCGACGCAGATCGGTTCCGGGCTTGCTGGTGTGTTGTATGTGCTAGACGAACCATCGATTGGTCTTCACCAGCGAGATAATGAACGCCTTATTGCTACGCTTGAGCATCTGCGAGATATTGGAAACACCCTGATTGTTGTTGAGCATGACGAAGAAACCATTCGTACAGCTGACTGGTTGGTGGATATCGGCCCGCGAGCTGGTGAATTTGGTGGGGAGGTGGTCTATCAGGGGCCGCCTGCAGGAGTCGAGGAATGTAGGGATTCGTTAACCGGAGATTATTTGTCTGGGCGACGGGTTTTAGCTGTCCCAGATGCTCGGCGCCCGATTGACAGCGATCGCACGATCACGGTTGTTGAAGCGCAGGAAAACAACCTGAAGAATGTCAACGTGTCGTTTCCACTTGGCGTGTTAACTGTGGTGACAGGTGTGTCTGGGTCCGGGAAGTCGTCCCTGGTAAATAGTGTTCTCGCATCGACGCTTCAGCGTGATCTCAACGGTGCTCGAGTGGTGCCAGGTCGGCACCGTCGAGTGGAAGGTCTCGACCACCTCGACAAGTTGGTCCAGGTTGACCAGAGTCCAATTGGTCGGACACCGCGCTCAAATCCTGCGACGTATACAGGCGTGTTTGACAAGGTTCGTAGTCTTTTTGCGGAAACGCAGGAAGCGAAGGTGCGTGGCTATAAAGCTGGTCGGTTCTCGTTCAACGTCAAGGGGGGTCGGTGTGAGGCGTGTCGTGGTGATGGCACGATTAAGATTGAGATGAATTTCCTTCCTGATGTGTATGTTCCGTGTGAAGTGTGTCATGGGGCGCGGTATAACCGTGAGACTCTTGAGATCACCTATAAGGGTAAGAACATCGCTGAGGTTCTTGATATGCCTATTTCCGAGGCGGCTGACTTTTTTGAGCCGATTACGTCGATTCACCGGTATCTTGCCACTCTGGTCGACGTTGGCCTTGGCTATGTTCGCTTGGGGCAGTCGGCGACAACATTGTCTGGTGGGGAAGCGCAGCGTGTAAAACTTGCGTCTGAACTGCAGAAGCGTTCACGGGGTCGAACTGTGTACATTTTGGATGAGCCGACGACAGGTTTACATTTTGAGGATATTCGGAAGCTCATGGTGGTGATTCAGGGGCTGGTTGATAAAGGTAATTCGGTCATTGTGATTGAACACAATGTGGATGTCATCAAAATGGCTGACTGGATTATCGATATGGGCCCTGAAGGTGGCTCTGGTGGTGGTCGTGTTGTTGATCAGGGTGCTCCAGAGGATGTTGCGGGCAGGGCGGAAGAAACGGGCTCTTATACAGCTGCATACCTGGCTGAGGCGCTTTCTGGGTAATAGCATTTTCTCAATGCCACATTATTTCTAGACCAAGTGGTCTAACTATGTGGGGTTGCTGTTCCTATACTCGGAATTATGACACTGCTGAAACATATCACCGAGGCCATCGGCGGTACACCATTAGTGCAGTTACGATCCGTTGTTCCTGATGGGGCGGGCCTGGTAGCGGCGAAAATTGAATATCTCAACCCGGGTGGGAGTTCCAAGGATCGTATTGCGAAGAAGATTATTGATGCAGCAGAAAAGGACGGCAGGCTTCAGCCGGGTGGAACAATCATTGAACCGACGTCGGGCAATACTGGAGTCGGGCTAGCGATGATTGCTCAGCAGCGTGGGTATACGTGCGTGTTTGTGTGCCCTGACAAAGTGGGAAAAGACAAGATCGATGTTCTTCGTGCCTACGGTGCCGACATTGTTGTCTGCCCAAGTGCTGTAGAACCAGAGAGTCCGGATTCGTACTACTCAGTATCTGATCGTTTGGTCGCAGAAACACCTGGGGCTTTCAAACCTGATCAGTATTCAAACCTGAATGGCCCGGAAAGTCATTATGAAACAACTGGCCCCGAGATTTGGCGGGATACTACCGGAGAAATAACCCACTTCGTCGCTGGTATTGGTACAGGAGGAACGATCACAGGCACTGGCCGATTCCTTAAAGAGATATCGCATGGGCGTGTCAAAGTCATTGGGGCTGATCCGGAGGGGTCTGTGTATTCAGGTGGTTCAGGACGTCCTTTTCTTACAGAAGGGGTTGGCGAGGACATGTGGCCAGACACCTATGATCGCAGTCTTGTCGATGAGGTTATTTCCGTTACGGATGCGGAAGCTTTTTCGATGACGCGTCCTTTGGCCCGAGAAGAAAGTTTGTTGGTAGGTGGCTCGTCGGGAATGGCAGTTGTTGCTGCCTTGAAAGTTGCTCAGCGCGATCCGAGCTCGAAAGTTGTTGTTCTCTTGCCTGATGGTGGCCGTGGCTACCTTGGCAAAATTTTTAACGATGAGTGGATGCGTTCGTACGGATTTGATACGGGGCATCTCCGCGATGAGGACGAGTTGACGATTGCGGATATCATCCGTCGAAAAAACGATGCGGGGAATGGTTTGCCAACGGTTGTGTATGTCCATCCAAATGAAACTATTCGCGACGCGGTGGGGGTGCTGCGGAGATTTAATGTGTCTCAGATGCCTGTTGTAGGTGCAGAGCCACCCATAGTTGTTGGTGATGTCCGTGGAGCGGTGTCTGAAAGAGGATTGTTGCAGGCGGTGTACGAGGATGGGTATTCGCTGTTGGACTCAGTGTCGTCGGTGATGGAAGATCCGATGCCACTCATTGGTGATCAAGAGCGAGTATCTTCGGCTGTCCGACGGCTCGTTCGAGTGGATGCACTGATGGTACTTGCTGGCGGAGTTCCTATTGGAGTGGTCACGCGTCAGGATCTTCTTGGATTCTCTACCACGGCCAGTACAAGTACCACGGGCAGTGACTAGTCCGTACGACCATGACATGGGAGGACAGGCAATGAGTAATAACGGGCAAGAACTTCTATCCGACCACGGAATAGAAACGTCTGCTGTGCATGCTGGATGGGCTCCGGACGCGTCGACCGGAGCGGTGAATCCACCGATCTATGCGACATCCACGTTTGCTCAAGACAAAGTGGGTGGTCTGCGTGGAGGATATGAATACTCCCGAACTGGGAATCCCACGCGTACTGCGTTGGAGCAGGCGCTCGCTGAACTTGAACGCGGTAAATACGGGCGTGCTTTTAGTTCTGGAATGGCAGCGACGGATTCGGTTCTTCGCGCTTTGTTGAAGCCAGGTGACCACATCATTATTCCGAATGATGTGTACGGCGGAACTTTCCGTTTAATCGACAAAGTGTTTGCTCAGTGGGGGATCGATTACACTCCCGCGCCTATCAGTGATCTGGAGGCTGTTAAGGCAGCGGTCACCTCATCAACGAAACTTGTGTGGGTTGAGACCCCTACAAATCCGCTCTTAACGATTGCTGACATCCCGGGTGTGGCGGAGATTGCTCACAGCGTCGGTGCTCGGTTGGTTGTCGACAACACTTTCGCTACTCCTGCCTTGCAGCAGCCACTGGTGCTGGGAGCGGACATCGTTGTTCACTCGACGACGAAATATATCGGTGGACACTCTGACGTCGTCGGTGGGGCGGTCGTGACGGCTGACGAAACAATCGACGAGGCTGTGGCATTCATGCAGAATTCTGCTGGTGCGATTGCTGGTCCATTCGATTCTTTCCTTACGTTGCGGGGGCTGCGGAGTTTGCCTGTACGGATGGAGCGGCACAGTGCTAACGCATTAGCGATTGCTACTCGGTTGGTAGAGCATCCAGCTGTGAAGGATGTCATCTATCCGGGGTTGGAATCTCACCCCGGTCATGCAGTTGCTACTAGACACATGAGGGGCTTCGGTGGGATGGTTTCTATACGGCTGAATGATCGTGAGGCTGCACAGCGGCTATGTGGTCGGGTTCGGATTTTTACTCTTGCTGAATCCTTGGGTGGGGTTGAGTCGTTGATTGAGCATCCCTCGGCAATGACACATGCGTCGACGGCGGGTTCTGTCCTGGAGGTTCCTTCCGATTTGGTTCGTCTTTCTGTCGGGTTGGAGTCGGCTCAGGACCTCATTGCTGACCTCGTGGAGGCACTGGATTAGGGTGGATTTTGTGTGTCGTTTGGTGGTTTGGCGCATCTCTGCTAATCTTCATCACACGACCGTCCGTCGTGGTGTGCAACCACGCGGGCTACAAGCGGAGGATATTCCCACCACGTGACCGCCTTTTGGTTGGACTCTGGTAAAGATTTAGCGTGAGGGATCCCCGTTGTGCAGTTGAATTCTGTGGCACGGGGATTTTTACTTGGCGTGAAGATTTATAGCTTCGTCAGCAGTGTCATGCATGTTCATGTGTTGTCAAAGCATTCCAGGGGTTGCGTGGGGATTATTCAGCGCTTGTGGTACGTCAGTGCGGCCAGACCAGTCAATGTTCATCCCTATTGAGGAGTCTCACATCAGCGCTGAAGCCCGCATTAATGAGCGAATTCGTGTTCCCGAAGTTCGACTCGTTGGTCCTAGTGGCGAACAAGTTGGAATTGTGCGTACCGACGATGCTCGCAAACTTGCCTATGATGCCGATCTTGATCTCGTGGAGGTCGCGCCCCGCGCGAAGCCGCCAGTGGCGAAGATTATGGACTACGGCAAGTTTAAATATGAGCAGGCACAGAAAGCTCGCGAATCTCGTCGGAACCAGCAGCAGACCGTCGTGAAGGAACAAAAGTTTCGGCCGAAGATCGACGATCATGATTATGAGACGAAAAAGGGCAATGTTGTCCGGTTCTTGGAAAAAGGATCCAAGGTCAAGGTCACAATCATGTTCCGTGGTCGTGAGCAGTCTCGTCCGGAATTGGGTTTCCGGCTGCTGGAGCGGCTGGCTGATGATGTCGCCGAAGTTGGCGTCGTTGAGTCTCGGCCAAAGCAGGATGGTCGCAACATGACCATGGTTATCGGTCCTGTGCGCCGCAAGGGTAAAAAGTAGCCCTTTTTACCTTGGATGGGTGCACTGTGCGCGGTGGGGAAGCGCTTAGGTGTTCCTCCGCGTTGTGTTGTGTGCCCTAAGTCGTGATGTAGCGAGTTTCATCCACTCGCTACCTGCGATAGTGTGCAAGACCACCTCATTCAATTTGTGCAAAGGAAATCGGCAGTGAAGCAGAAGACCCACAGCGGAATTAAGAAGCGCATCAAGAAGACGGGCTCCGGCAAACTCCGCCGCGAGCAGGCTAACCGCCGCCACCTTCTCGAGGGCAAGCCATCGACCCGCACTCGTCGTCTGAAGGGCGATACTTCCGTCTCTCCTAACGACACCAAGCGTGTTAAGCGGCTCCTGGGCGAGGGCTAAAGCTCACCCGCTCGACAACACCCCCGACTAGATAGAAGGAAGTAAACACTGTGGCTCGCGTGAAGCGTTCAGTTAATGCCAAGAAGAAGCGTCGCGAAGTTCTGAAGTCAGCGAAGGGCTACCGCGGTCAGCGCTCCCGCCTGTATCGCAAGGCTAAGGAGCAAATGCTCCATTCGAAGACCTACGAATTCCGGGATCGCCGGGCCCGCAAGGGTGATTTCCGCAAGTTGTGGATCACGCGTATCAATGCGGCTGCCCGCCAGAACAATATGACGTACAACCGCCTTATCCAGGGGCTCCGTCTTGCTGGTGTGGACATCGACCGCAAGAATCTCGCGGAGCTCGCTGTCTCTGACGAGCAGGCATTTGCAGCGTTGTGCAAAGCTGCCAAAGAAGCCCTGCCCGAGGATGTTAACGCTCCGGCTAAATAATCCCACCAGGTTTTTCTCGTCGCTCCATTCTTGGAGCGACGTTTTCTTTATATATTGATACAAGTATTGTTGTGACCGGAAAGAACTGTTGAGTCATGTGCGAGCACCACTTTCACGCCTACGGTGAGTCTAAAGGAACCCATAGTCACTCCTTAACGGGTGATCGCCCTGGTCAGGTTTTCACAACGAGGACCCCGAGGATCATTGCGGCACGAAAGTTACTCACAGCAACGGGCCGGCGGAAAAGCAAGAAGTTCGTTGTCGAGGGCTATAACGGGGTGGATGGTGCGTTAGAGGCAGGTCTTGTTGACGAAGTGTTTTTGACGGAGAGTGCATGGGAGAAGTTCCCTGATCTACGGGAACGTTTTCAGAACCGACGAATTACGACGAGTCTCATTGACCATCAGGCTGCAACGTCGTTGTCAGCCACGGTGACGTATAGCGGTGTTTTTGCTGTGTGTGGCCTGTTGTCGACGTCAGTGGACGTGTGCATTCGTCAGGCACAACAAGGGCGCGGATTGGTTGCGGTTGCGGTCAATATGTCAGATCCCGGTAATGCTGGCACTTTTATTCGTACCGCGGATGCGGTGGGGGCCGATTGTGTTGTGTTCCTCGGTGAGTCCGTTGATATTCATAACGGGAAGACCGTGAGGTCCTCTGCGGGTTCCGTGTTTCGTATCTCCATTGGACGTGATCGACATGTTCAGAACTCGCTTGATCGGTTTTCTTCCAGGGGCTTCCAAATGATAGCTACGACAGTTGATGGTGAGACCTCCTTGGATAAGGAAGCTGATTTGGCTGCTCATTGGCGTGCGCGGATGACGGTGCCGTTGGATGTTTCGGGCCAACCTTCTGGCCAGGAGCTTGGTGGTGGCAATGTGCCGATTTTAGCTCGTTCGAGCGTATGGCTCTTCGGAAACGAAGCGCATGGTCTGCCGGATGATATCGCTGAGGCTGCGGATTACAGAATCCGGATACCGATCAAGGGGAGTGCTGAGTCTTTTAATGTGTCCGCGGCAGCTGCAATCACGTTGTATGAAGCCTCGCGTGCTCTGGGCGCTCCGCATGGTGTTGCTACACTCTGAATGATATTGTCACGCAGCCTGCGTGTGGCCACCACTTTTTCAACATATGTTCTTCGTCTTTCGTGAAAGGGTTGACCTCCGTGTCAGATATTGATGTTTCTGAAGCATCGCTGAACGCCGCTGCTGGTGCGGCAATATGTGCATTTGATGATGCGTCGACTTTGGCGGAGCTCGCCGATGTACGTAGAGAGCATTTAGGGGACAGCGGTGTGATTCCTATGGCGCGTCGGGCGTTGGGATCGTTGCCTAAGGAGCAGCGTAAAGATGCCGGTCGGAACGTCAATATGGCTCGTGGGCGTGTCGAAAAGCGGTATGCGGAACGCAAAGCGGTTCTCGAAGAAGAACGTAACCAGGAAGTGCTCCGATCGGAGCGTGTGGACGTGACCATTCCATCAACGCGTCGCCATGATGGCGCGATGCATCCTATTACGCAGATATCTGAGCATATCCAAGATATTTTTGTTGGTATGGGGTGGGAGATTGCTGATGGGCCGGAAGTTGAGGCCGAATATTTCAATTTTGATGCGTTGAATTTCTTGCCTGATCATCCTGCACGAACTCTGCAGGATACGTTCCATATTGCACCAGAAGGTTCTGGACAGGTGCTTCGTACCCACACCAGTCCAGTGCAGATGCGGGCGATGCTGTCACGGGATGTGCCCATCTACATCGCGTGTCCGGGGCGTACGTTTCGAACAGATGAACTTGATGCAACCCACACTCCAGTATTCCATCAGGTGGAGGGGTTGGCTGTCGATAAGGGGCTCACGATGGCCCACCTTCATGGGACTTTGGACCATTTGGCTCGGGTTCTTTTTGGAGAGAATACGAAAACTCGGTTCCGTACAAACTACTTTCCTTTCACCGAACCCTCAGCGGAGGTTGATGTGTGGTTCCCGGAGAAGAAGGGTGGAGCAGGCTGGATTGAGTGGGGTGGTTGCGGGATGGTAAACACGAATGTTCTCCGTGCAGCGGGCATTGATCCTGACGAGTACTCGGGGTTTGCGTTTGGTATGGGGTTGGAGCGCACACTGCAATTTAGAAATAATCTTCCCGATATGCGGGACATGGTTGAGGGGGATATTCGTTTTACTAGGCCGTTTGGCATCAGAGCATAGGTTCTGAACACCATTATTCTTCGACTGTTATTTATTTTTTATCAAGGAGTTCTCTATGTTCATGCCTCAACGGTGGATCACCGACATTCTGGATCATGCTCACCCTGGGTGGTCAGTGACTGCGGAGGAACTTGATTCAGGGTTTGTTCGGGTCGGGTTCGAGACCGAGGGGTATGACAGTATTCCCGACACTGCGGGGCCGCTTGTGTTAGGGCGGGTGGAAAAGGTTGATGAGCTTGAGGGCTTTAAAAAGCCTATTCGTTACTGCGATGTTAATGTCGGCGGGGCGAATGGTACTGGCGAGTTACAGCATATTATTTGCGGTGCTCGAAACTTTGCTGAGGGGGATACCGTCGTGGTGGCTCTCCCGGGAACGGTCCTACCTGGTGGTTTTACGATTAGTGAGAGAAAGACATATGGGCAGGTGTCGGAGGGGATGCTATGCTCTGCTATGGAATTAGGACTCTCAAAGGTACAGGATAAAGGCATCATTGTTCTTCCGGCGGAGGCAGGACAGCCTGGTGATGATCCACGCCCATTCCTTCAGCTAGATGACACCATTTTTGACGTCAATATCACCCCTGACCGTGGCTATGCTCTTTCCGCACGGGGCCTAGCGAGGGAAATTGCGTCCAGTTTTGGCCTCACTTACGTTGATCCTGCGGAGGATCCGTCTGTCGCAGGACTTCGGATTGAGGTACCACCAGTTGATGGCGAGGCTTTGTCGGTTGATGTTCGCAACACGGCTGCAGTGAAACGATTTGGAGTTCGTGAAATTCGGAATATTGATTCGACGGTTGCCACTCCATTTTGGCTGGCGCGTCAGCTGATGGTGTGTGGGCAACGGCCGGTCAACCTCTCGACCGATGTGACGAATTATGTGATGCTCCTCCTTGGTCAACCGATGCATGCCTTTGACGCTGACCGTATTAGCGGTGGGTTTACTGTTCGAAACGCCCAGCAGGGTGAAACGCTGGTGACGTTGGACGGCGTCGAGAGGGCACTCCATCCTGACGATATCGTTATCGAGGATGATCAGGGGATTCAATCCTTGGCTGGTGTCATGGGTAGTTCGACGTCAGAAATTAGTGATTCGACGACATCTGTTTATCTTGAGGCGGCGAATTTTGATGCCATGACGATTGCTCGCACCTCTCGACGTCATAAGCTTTCGACGGAGGCCTCTCGACGTTTTGAGCGTGGTGTGGATCCTGGTGTGGTGGAGGTGGCCCTTGATATTGCGGCGTCGCTGATTGCAGAGATTGCAGGTGGTGAGATTTCCGCTGGTCGGACGCTTATTGGTGATGTTCCTGTCATGTCAACAGTCGAGATGGGTGACAATTATCCTTCGATGGTGGCGGGTGTTGATTATCCGCAGGGGACGGCCGAAAGGCGCCTGAAGGAAATTGGGTGTGACGTTACTGTGTCCCAGTCGGTGGAGGAAGGGCCTGTATCTCTGTCGGTAGTTCCTCCGACGTGGCGGCCAGATCTGGCGATGAAGGCTGACCTGGCTGAAGAAGTTGTGCGTCTGGAGGGGATTGAGGATATTCCCTCGGTTGTTCCTCAGTCGCCGTCGGGGTGCGGATTGACGCCCCGTCAGCGCCGTCGTCGCGCAGTAGGGCATGCATTGGCATGGAATGGGTGGACCGAAATGCTGCCGAGTCCGTTCATTGCGGACGATACATTCGATGTATGGGGACTTAAGGGGGATGATCCACGACGTAATGTGGTGAAGGTTCTCAATCCGCTGGAATTTGATCACAGTTCAATTGGAACGACTCTTCTGCCATCGTTGCTCGACTCGCTGAAACGGAATATTGACCGTGGTCAGGTAGATGTTGCACTCTACGGTGTGGAGCAGGTGTCATTTAATAGTAGTGGGGGCTCGTCACCGATGCTGGATGTGTCGGCTCGTCCGAGTGATGAGGCGGTTGAGCAGTTAATCAGTTCGTTGCCGAGACAACCGCTGCACGTGGCTGCAATTGCCTCGGGCTTGTGGACGGCGAACGGGCCGTGGGGGCCTGGGCGTGCGGTTGAGACCATGGATGCCATTGAGCTGGTTCGTGTTGTGGGGCGTGCGATAGGTGTGACCTTTGAGTTTGCGAACGTTGAGCATATGCCGTGGCATCCTGGACGATGTGCTGGTGTATTCTTGCAGGGATCTGCGGGCTATACCCCTGAGGACGCGGTTGGTTTTGCGGGTGAGCTTCATCCTCAAGTGTGTGAACGTTTGGGTGTTCCTTCACGGACTATTGCTGCTGAAATTGATCTTGACGCGGTTCCTTTTGTGCAGAGGGCTGTGTCGCCTCAGCTTTCACCTTTCCCGGCCGTGCTTCAGGATGTTGCTGTTGTTGTCGATGATTCCGTGGCTTCAGAGGAGCTTCGGCGCTCGCTGATGGCTGGCGCTGGCGCGTTGTTGGAGTCAATTGAATTGTTCGATGTCTATCGCTCCGAGGCGTTGGGTGAGGGTAAAGTGTCGATGACATTTGCTTTAAAGTTCAGGGCGCCAGATCGGACGTTGACTGATGAGGAGTGCAATCAGGCGAGGGAGGCGGCTGTCGCGTGTGCGCATTCCGAGCTGGGGGCTGTCCTTCGACGCTGATGATATGCGTTGATGCGTAGGGGGACTGGGCTAAGTGGCCTCGTGGCCCCTCGGCACCACTCTGTATAGTTTACGCTAACGCGTATAAACTGTACTCTGTTTGTATGGCAATCAAAGTAGCTATTGCAGGGGCGTCTGGTTACGCGGGTGGAGAAATACTTCGACTTCTTCTTGGGCATCCGGCGTATCTCGGTGGGGAGCTTGAGGTTGGAGCTCTCACAGGGAATTCGTCGTCCGGTCGTCGGCTCGGCGAACTGATGCCCCAGGTCGTTTCGCTGCGGGAGAGGGTAATTGAGCCCACGGAGATCGATGTTCTCTCGGAGCATGATGTGGTGTTTCTCGCTCTGCCTCATGGAAAATCGGGGGACATTGTCCGTCAGTTGCCAGAATCAGTCAAGGTTGTTGACTGTGCTGCGGACTACCGGTTGCATGATTCTCATGAATGGGTGAGATACTACGGCTCTGTGCACGCGGGTTGGTGGCCGTACGGGCTTCCTGAAATTCCAGGGCATCGTCAGTCGATTAGGTCTGCGTCACGTGTGGCTGTTCCTGGATGTTTTCCCACAGGTGCTACGCTCGCATTGCTTCCAGCGATTGCTGAAAGACTCATCGTGCCGGATGTGGCGATCACCTCGATTACGGGGGTGTCTGGAGGGGGGAAGAAAGCGGCTGTGTCGTTGCTTGGTGCGGAAACAATGGGGTCAGTTACGGCGTATAAGACAGCTGGTACTCACCGGCATGTTCCGGAAATTATTCAAAATCTCTCCGAGATGGGTGAGGTATCATCTGTTAGTTTCACTCCTGTTCGGGCACCGTTGTCGCGGGGTATTTTGACGGTTGCTACGGCGCCGCTTGCTGACGATGTTGATGCGGCCAGGGCTCGTTGTGGTTATGAGAATTTTTACCGTAATGAGCGGTTTGTCGTGGTTTTGGCAAAGGGGTGTCAGCCGGACACACGCAGTGTTACTGGGGCGAATGTGTGTCAGGTGCAGGTTGAAGTCGATGGGCGGGCGGGTCGACTAGTGGCTACCTCGGCGATCGATAATCTGACGAAGGGAACCGGGGGTGCGGCGGTCCAATGTATGAACTTGATGCTCGGCTGGGAGGAGTCTGCTGGCTTGAGTGTGGTTGGGCTTGCTCCATGACGGTGGGTTGATTGGGGGTGGCACCGCGATGGCGCTAATAGCAGATGGTGTTCTATGCCATATAAAGAATGAATAATCTGCGAGTGAATGCATATAGCGGTAGAGTGAATAATAATCTCTAGCGAGGAGGACTTATGTCTGTGACCCAGCCGGTGGGTTTTACTGCTGCAGCAACAACCGCAGGTATTAAACCCTCGGGTAAACCAGATTTGGCTATCGTTATCAACGAAGGACCCCAGTTTCATGCTGCCGGGATGTTTACCAGGAATAAAATCTGTGCAGCACCTGTGAAACATACTCGGAATATCATCGCCAATGGCACAATGAAGGCAGTTCTGTTCAACTCCGGCAACGCTAATGCCTGTAACGGGGTTGCTGGCGACAATGATGTTGCTGCGTCGGTTGAACAGGTATCCTCTGCGACGACAATTGCAGTTGACGATATTGGCGTGTGCTCCACCGGATTGATAGGCGAGCGCCTTCCGATGGATAAAATGCATACCGGCATTGCCGCCCTTCTTAGGGGGCTCACTCCGGACGGTGGGGCAGGGGCGGCGCGGGCCATTATGACGACAGACACTGTTCCAAAAGAAGTTGTTGTCGAGGGAAGCGGGTTTACCGTCGGTGCGATGGGTAAGGGTGTCGGGATGATGGCGCCATCTCTGGCAACGATGCTTGTTCTCGTCACAACGGATGCAGCGGTGAGCTCTGAATCGTTACATCAGGCATTGGTCCGGGCATCAGCGACGACTTTTAACACCCTTGATATTGACGGCGCGACCTCGACCAATGACACCGTGCTTGTCATGGCAAGCGGCGCTTCCGGTGTGACACCCAGTCAACATGAACTCGATAACGCAATTCTTGCGGCGTGCTCAGATCTTGCTGATGCCATGCAAGCGGATGCGGAAGGAGTGACCAAGCGGGTTCGGATCAGTGTCACGGGAGCGCGCACCGATGATGAGGCTCTCAGTGCGTCTCGTACTATCGGCCGGGATAATTTGGTGAAAACCGCTTTGTTCGGCTCAGATCCCAACTGGGGGCGCGTAGTTGCTGCGGTGGGTATGGCTGATGCTGATATGGACCCGGACAACATCAGTGTTTCTTTTAACGGACATCCGGTGTGTAGGCATTCGACAGGAATGTCTGATGCTCGCGCAGTGGATCTTTCGGGCCCTGAGATCACTGTGGAGGTTGATCTCGGGACATCGGGGAAAGGGTCTGCGTTTGTCCGTACGACAGACCTGTCGTCCGCGTATGTCGAGATCAATTCCGCTTATAGCACCTAGGATGTGCCAAGAAAGAGGCTGGTATGGGTTTGAGTGATTCGGATCGGGCGCACGTTCTCGCGGAGGCATTGCCGTGGCTGCAATTTTTTAATGGCAAGGTCGTAGTGGTCAAATACGGTGGCAACGCCATGATCGATAAGGACCTGAAGACAGCGTTTGCTGCGGACATCGTGTTGCTGCGAACCGTTGGGGCCAAGCCAGTGGTTGTGCATGGTGGCGGCCCGCAAATTAGTGATATGCTCCGCAACCTTGGTATTGCGAGCGAATTTGTTGGCGGTTACCGACGCACTCCACCTGAGATTATGGATATTGTGCGTATGGTGCTCTTTGGTCACGTTGGCCGTGATCTCGTCGGGCTTATTAACACGATGGGGCCGTATGCGGTGGGGGTGTCGGGGGAGGATGCGAATATCTTCACTGCCGAAAAAATGTTGGTTAATGTCGATGGAGTAGCGACGGATATCGGCCAAGTGGGGCGCATTAGGGATGTTGATCCTACGCATGTTCTCGGATTAATCGAGGATGGCAGAGTTCCAGTCGTGTCGGGTATAGCGCCTGGAATAGATGGTGACGTATATAACGTGAATGCCGACACTGCTGCAGGTGCATTGGCGGAGGCGATAGGCGCTGAACGTCTCGTGGTGCTAACCAATGTTGAAGGCTTGTATACGGATTGGCCTCACAAGGATTCCTTGGTGTCAAAGATTGAGGCGACTCCTTTGTCGGAGGTACTTCCCCGTCTGGATTCCGGAATGATCCCGAAAATGACCGCTTGTTTGAGGGCGGTGCGTGGGGGGGTACGCGCAGCTCACGTTATTGACGGAAGAGTTGAGCATTCTGTGATTCTTGAGCTTCTCACCATGGGTGGAATTGGCACCATGGTTTTCCCTGATAGCTACATACGGTCTAACTATCCTGACGGCACTGTTTTGAGGAAGGATGACGAATATGCCGCCCGCTGATGATCTGATGAATACGTATGGGGATTTTTCTCTCGAATTGGTTTCGGGAGAAGGAGCGTGGCTAATAGACGCTGAAGGTCATAGGTATCTCGATCTTCTTGCCGGAATCGCCGTGGCGTCCCTGGGGCAGGGGCATACAGCTATCATCGAGGCGGTCACTGAACAAATTAGACACTTAACGCATACGTCGAATTTCTTTACTCATCGACCGGAGCTGGATGTTGCGAGGTTGTTGATTGATCGTTTCGGCCAGAACGATGCAAAAGTATTCTTCTGTAATTCCGGTACCGAGGCAAATGAAGCTGCATTGAAGTTATCCCGGCTTACGGGGAAGAAACGCATCCTTGCTGCGGTTAGTGGATTTCATGGTCGCACGATGGGCGCATTATCGCTGACTGGCCAGCCGGACAAGCGTGCTGCGTTTGAGCCGCTGGTTCCCGGCGTTGAATTTTATCCCTATGGAGATGCGCGTTATCTCCGTGCGCTTATTGAGGTGAATCCGGCTGATACTGCGGCTATTATTCTCGAACCTATTCAGGGGGAGACTGGTGTGATCCCCGCGCCTGCCGGATTTTTACGTGCGGTTCGTGAACTATGTGACGAGTTTGGTCTCCTCATGATTGTCGATGAAGTCCAGACTGGTGTCGGGCGAACAGGAACCTTTTTCGCCCACAGTGATGATGGCGTAGTGCCAGATGTTGTGACAATGGCAAAAGGCCTGGCGGGTGGCCTGCCCATCGGCGCTGTTCTCGCGCGGGGACAGGCCGCGACCTTATTTACACCGGGAAGTCATGGGACAACGTTTGGTGGGAATCCGGTGTCGTGTGCGGCAGCGCGAGCTGTCTTGTCGACGATTGATAGTGACTTTTGTCACCGGATCCGAGTGAAAGGGCAGCGATTTATCGACGGGTTGTCGTCTCACAGGGTTGTTTCGGCGGTCCGTGGTCGAGGCCTCATGTTGGGAGTCGTATTGACACACGCGTGCGCGAAACAAGCGGTTAAATCTGGTTTATCACACGGTGTCATTCTCAACGCTACGTCGGAGGATGTAGTGCGATTAACGCCGCCACTCGTGATCTCCGACGAGGACATTGACGAAGCGATCACCCGCTTGTGGGCAGTGTTCGACGATGTCGATGAGGGCATCACGAAGAGGAGTGCACCTGCTGTGTGAGGGATAGTGGCATGAATGCAGGGTGTCTGTCATGTGCGGTTCAGTCAATGATGAATATGCCCAAAATTCCAGGAATTGTATACTGAGCACGTACGTAAAAAAATCGATAAAACCGCACATCAGGCGTATTACCGTCTCGAGGAGATTGGCCGTGGGTAACTCACGATCTGCCCGTCAAGGAAAGATTATTGAAATTTTGCGCAACACTCGCGTGTCGTCGCAGGCTCAATTGTCCAAACTTCTTGCGGCCGAAGGTATCGAGATCACACAGGCGACACTGTCGCGGGACCTTGATGAACTGGGGGCCAGGAAAATCCGGCCGGAACAAGGGTTATCCTTCTACGCAGTCAGTGGAATTAAGGATACTTTTGGCGAAGATCATACCGCTGCTCAGGAAAAACTGCGGCGCATGATCAGTGAACTTGTGGTGTATATCGATTACTCAGGACCTATTGCTGTCCTACGTACTCCCCCCGGGGCGGGGCAGTACTTGGCAAGTTTCGTTGATCGTGTCAGCTTCGAAGAAGTCCTCGGGTGTATTGCTGGTGACGATACAGTGTTTGTTCTTGCTCGTGAACCACTGACGGGAAAGGATCTCGCAGATTTAATGAAGGGGGCAAATACGTAGCCGTTGACAGCTTAGGGGTGCTACGATCATTTGTGGTCTACGGAGAACGAACCGCACTTGTTTCTCGGGCCAATATAAGTGAACGTCCTTTAACAATCCGTCCAGTGAGGCGGGGAAGGAGGTCACGATGAGCACAAACGGCTCCCGCACTGACAGTGGTAGTGAGGTGGAAATCCTTGATGCCAACGATGTCAACCGAACCGTCGCGCGCATCGCGCACCAAATCATAGAGAATCGAGCTATTGGCTCCTCGGGCGCGGATCCAGTGGTGATACTGGGTATACCCTCTGGGGGTGTTCCACTCGCCGAGCGGATCGCGCGTAATATCTCCCAATTTTCAGGCGTCGAAGTCCACAGTGGAGCTCTCGATATCACACTATATCGAGATGATCTACGTAAGACTCCCCATCGAGCGCTTCAGCCTACTCGCATCCCGGAATCTGGGATTGATAATTCGACGGTCATCCTCGTCGATGATGTTCTTTTTTCAGGTCGTACCATACGTGCCGCACTCGATGCCATTCGTGATCTGGGGCGACCGAATGCAATTCAATTGGCTGTCCTTGTTGATCGGGGAAACCGTCGATTACCCATCAAAGCCAACTATGTGGGTAAATCGCTGCCGACAAATTTTCGCGAGAATGTTGTCGTTGAATGTCAAGAATTAGATGGTCGTGACCGAGTTCTACTCGTGCGTGTCGACAACTAGTCATGTCGATGCTGACCTGCATTAAACCTCTAACTCGCACTCTGACCAGTTTTTCTGCGCAGATACATTGGGGAGCAAATCACTATGAAGCACTTTATCGATGCCTCTCGTCTTACGAAAGATGAGATCACTTTTCTACTTGAGCAAACTGAACAGTTCCGTTCGGCCCTCCACGGACGTGAGGTGCAAAAGCTGCCGACACTACGTGGCCGGACGGTTGTTACCCTTTTCTACGAAAATTCCACGCGTACCAGGGTTTCTTTTGAACGTGCGGCGAAGACACTGAGTGCTGACACTGTGAACATGTCTGCCTCGTCATCATCGGTGCAAAAAGGCGAATCACTTCGTGACACCGGCCTTACGTTGCGGGCCTTGGGTGCCGAGGCTATCGTCATGCGTCACCCATTGTCGGGTGCACCTAATCTTCTCGCAGAGTGGTTGTCGCCTAACGGTGATGGCCCCTCGATTATCAATGCAGGTGACGGTGCGCACCAACACCCAACCCAGGCTCTCCTCGATGCGGTAACCATGTGTCGACACCTGGGGAATTTGGAGGGCCGTAAGGTCCTCATTGTCGGCGATTGCAAACATTCCCGTGTTGTTCGGTCCAACGTTCAGATGCTCACCACTTTGGGGGCTGAGGTGGTTCTTATTGCACCGCCGACGCTCATTCCAGTGGGAGCAGAGGCGTGGCCATCTCGGATCTCGCACAATTTTGATGCAGAAATTACTGACGCAGATGTAGTCATGATGCTTCGTATTCAACGTGAGCGCATGCATGGTGGGTATTTCCCATCACTGCGTGAATACACATCAATGTTCGGACTGACGAAGGGACGCTACGCCAAGATGCCTGCAAACGCGTTGGTTATGCACCCCGGGCCGATGAATCGTGGGGTGGAGATCGATTACGCCGTTGCTGATGCCGATAATTCGGTCGTGCTGGAGCAGGTCCACAACGGCATTCTGTCTCGTATGGCTGTCCTGTATGCCACTCTCATTGGTTCTGCCGACTAATCCGATTCCCGTCCCACTTCGAGGAGCATTCCATGACTTCTGTTAATAAATATCCAGTCACCGGCCAGCTTGCTCATCCGGGCGAGGGCACTCTGCTTATCCGGAACGTGTGTCCCTACGGTGAGGGGGAGCCGGTCGACGTCTTAGTACGCAACGGTGTGATTGAGACTCTTGGCGCTGATAAAAATACTAGCGCCGATCGCGAGATTGATGGCCGTGGCAACGTGTTGTTGCCGGGGCTGGTCGATATGCATGTTCACCTGCGTGAGCCTGGTAATGAGGACGCTGAAACTATCGAGACCGGCTCGCGTGCAGCTGCCCGCGGTGGATTTACTGCCGTTTTTACCATGGCGAATACCACACCTGTGACCGACTCCCCGATGCTTGCTGAAGCTATCTGGGAGAAAGGACAGAAGTGCGGCCTGGTTGATGTCCACCCGGTTGGTGCTATCACCGAGGGACTAAGGGGGGAACACATCAATGAATTCGGTCTGATGGCTGCGTCCGGTGCACGAGTCCGTATGTTTTCTGATGACGGCAAGTGCGTTCAATCGGCGTCCTTGATGCGTCGTGCAGCGCAGTATGCACAGGGTATCAACGTCCTGTTGGCTCAGCATGCTCAGGAAGCAACGTTGACTTCCGATGCGGTGGCAAATGAGGGAGTGGTTGCTGCGGAACTTGGGCTTGAGGGCTGGCCTCGGATGGCGGAAGAGATGATTGTCGCCCGAGATATCCTGATTGCTCGTGATTATGGTGCTAGGATTCACATTTGCCACGCTTCGACAGCTGGTACTGCTGAATTGCTTAAGGGGGCGAAGGCAAAAGGCCTTCCGGTATCTGCTGAGGTTACGCCGCATCATCTGTTGCTGACTGATGAGCGTCTCCGTGACTATGATTCCGTCAATCGGGTTAATCCACCGTTGCGTACAAGCAATGACGTTGACGTGCTACGTGAGGCACTTCTTGACGGGACAATCGATGTGGTTGCTACCGATCATGCGCCTCACTCTGCTGAGTTCAAGGCATGTGAATTTGAACATGCTCGCCCTGGCATGTTGGGACTGGAGACCGCACTGGCGATTGTCGCGGAGCTTTTTGTTTGCTCTGGTAGGGCCGATTGGCGGTTTATTGCCAAGGTAATGTCTGAGCGACCTGCAGAGATCACTCAGCTACCAGGGCACGGTCGTCCTATTGCTGAGGGTGAACCTGCCAACCTGACGATTGTTGACCCCCATGCTCCATGGATAGTGGAACCGGAAGATTCTGCATCGCAATCGGTAAATACACCGTTTGGCGGGATGGAGTTTCACACCCGGGTTATTGCAACGGTCCTCCGTGGGGTGGTGACATTTGATGAGACGGACAACTAGGGCAGCGTGACGGCGTGTAGCGGTCGGAGACCAGTATCGGTGGACATCCCCGACCGCGTGGGTATGGGGTCTGTCCGCGTATAATTCTGAGCTATGACTCCACTGACACTTTCGCATGTGATGACGGACGCCGTGCACACAACGTTTACAGAGCATGGTTTAGACACTTCACTGATTCCTCAGGAAGTAACGGTCGAACGTCCACGTAATCCTGACCATGGCGACTATTCCACGAATGTTGCATTGCAGGTGGCGAAACGTGCTGGTGTTCAACCCCGTCACCTTGCGCAGTGGATCGCTGATGCGCTGACAGCATCTGATGCTATCGACAAAGTTGACATTGCTGGCCCCGGTTTTCTGAATATATGGCTGAAAGCAGATGCCCAGGGTGAAATTGTCAAGGAGGTTCTTGCCCGAGGAGACACATACGGTCACAATGACCGCTATAAGGACCTCGTTGTGAATCTAGAATTTGTGTCCGCAAACCCTACAGGGCCAATCCACCTCGGGGGGACCCGTTGGGCTGCCGTCGGGGATTCTCTGGGACGTGTTCTTTCCGCGAACGGCGCCACGGTGACGCGTGAGTACTATTTCAACGATCACGGTGCTCAGATTGATCGTTTCGCTCGTTCGTTGATCGCAGCAGCGCTCAACGAGCCAACCCCTGATGATGGCTATGGTGGGGACTATATCCAAGAGATTGCCGATGAAGTCGTGAAGGTAGAGCCAGGGGCGCTTAACCAGAATCCGGCAGAACGTCAGGAAACTTTTAGACGTCTCGGCGTCGAGATGATGTTTGATCGGATTAAGCGGTCGTTATCAGATTTTGGAACTGAGTTCGACGTGTTTTTCCATGAGAATTCCCTCTACGAGTCCGGCGCCGTCGATAAAGCCGTCGGTCACCTGAAGGACAACGGTAACCTTTATCAGGCTGAGGGAGCATGGTGGTTGAAGACGACCAAGTACGGTGATGAAAAGGACCGTGTCGTTATCAAGTCTGATGGACACCATGCATACATTGCTGGTGACATCGCCTACGCGGCCGATAAGTTTGACCGGGGGCACAACCTGTGTATTTACATGCTTGGGGCGGATCATCATGGGTATGTCAAACGTTTGAAGGCGGCTGCAGGTGCCCTGGGGTACAATCCAGAACAAATTGAGGTCCTCATTGGTCAGATGGTGAATCTTGTGCGTGATGGGCAAGCGGTGCGCATGTCAAAGCGTAGAGGGACTGTTGTGACTCTCGAGGATCTCGTTGAGGCATTGGGGGTCGATGCAAGTCGTTATTCGTTGCTGCGTTCGTCCGTCGATACTTCGATCGATATTGACCTCGGGTTATGGACATCGCAATCGTCAGATAATCCGGTTTACTATGTCCAGTATGGGCATGCGCGTCTGTGTTCGTTGCTGCGTCGAGCAGCATCATTAGGGATAACGGTGGATGGCCCTGATGTCTCGTTGTTGACAACGGACTACGAGGGGGACCTTATTCGCACCCTCGGCGAATTCCCTGAAATCGTTACAATGGCTGCTGACTTGCGTGAACCCCATCGGCTTACGAGGTACGCAGAACGACTGGCTACGATATTCCATCGTTTCTACGATAACTGTCCAATTTTGCCGAAGGAGGGGGAGACGACGGAGTCAATCCACATTGCTCGCCTTGCTCTCGCTACTGCAACTAGACAAGTTCTTGAGAACGCATTGACGCTGTTGGGGATTTCCGCGCCTGAACGCATGTAAAAGGCACGTGGCTAGGTACTAGTCGCAAGGTGCGGCGTCTCATGAGCCCCATAGGATCTGCATGATCCTATGGGGCTTTTCCTGTGGGCGGTTATGGGCCGAGGTGTTGTGTGTTCACGGGTGGTGTAGCCGCCGGTGAGCCTGCCTTGTCATGGAGGTGAGTGTGTCACAACAACAACTATGTGATAGCTGACACATAAATAGACTTGTAGTGTTGTAACTCACATAATGAATTAAATTCATCGCAGATTACAATGGGTGGAATAAATGCAACGTGCAAAAGTCAATGTTTGCAGCATGACGAATGAGGGTGATGCTGGTAAGTGTGTATAACTTTCATCCCGACTACATATAAGTATGCCATGGTTGAAATAGTTTCCTTGCGATCGTTCAATTTTAAAAAATCGGTTCTGGATTTTTTCGCCCCAAGGTCTAAAGTCAAAGTTGTTCACAGAATGAGGGTTAATGCAGTGAATGCGTGTTGATATCTAATATATTCTGTGACTATGTAGAACTATTAGCTTGATTGCACTTGCGACCATGCTCGAACGGTGACGGCGTCTTGAACGGGCACTATCGCAAGGGAAAGGACCGTTGTGGAGAAAATAGACTCTTCCACCGGGGCCGTTTCGAGTACATCTGTGCCAAACATGGTTAAGGAAAAATCTGGGCTTCCTTTTATGTCTCTTTTGGCACTCGTTGTTGGCTCAATGATTGGTGGCGGAATTTTTTCATTGCCACAAAACATTGCTGTCTCAGCGTCGGCGGGGCCTATTATCATCGGGTGGGGTATAACGGGTATTGGCATGATTTGCTTGGCCTTTACCTATCAGTTTCTCAGCAATCGTAAACCGGAGCTAGATAATGGTGTATACGCTTATGCGCGTAGTGGATTCGGTGATTTTGTCGGTTTTAACTCGGCGTGGGGGTATTGGCTGTCTGCACTTATTGGCAACGTAGGATACGTTATTTTATTGTTTTCAACAATAGGTAAGTTTCTCCCTATATTTAAGGGTGGAAATACGATTCCTGCCATCGTGTGCGCATCGATACTTCTGTGGTCTGTTCATTTTTTAATCCTTAACGGTGTGGAAAATGCTGCATTTATCAATATTATAGCCACAGCCGCAAAGATCATTCCGATTCTTTCATTTATCATCATCTGTATAGTTGGATTTAAGTACAACCTTTTTGCTGCCGATTTCTGGGGTGGCCAATCAACAGACCTCGGGGGGGTGGTAGCCCAAACCAAAAATATGATGATGGTCACCGTTTGGGTGTTTATCGGTATTGAAGGCGCTAATGTTTTTTCCAAGCGGGCCCGTCAACGTTCAGATGTAGGTAAGGCAACCGTTATTGGATTCTTAGTTGTCCTTGCCCTTCTCGTCGCGGTCAACCTTCTGTCATTAGGAATTATGCAGCGAGCAGATGTTGCTAGCTTGGGTGACGCGTCCATGGCAGATGTTCTTGCACACGCTGTTGGTTCTCAATGGGGAGCCTGGTTTGTTTCAATTGGTGTCATCCTGTCCCTTGTAGGTGCGCTTCTTGCATGGATTCTGCTCGCCGCAGAGACCTTGATGGTTCCCGGACAAGACGGGGTTATGCCAAAATTTTTTGGCCGGATGAATGAGAAGAAAGCGCCGGTAAACTCCCTTTGGCTAACGGATATCGTCACCACTGTTATCCTCGTCGCTTCCTTCTTTTCGAAGGATGTTTATTACCTCATGGCCACCCTATCTGCGTCCCTTATCCTCGTTCCGTATCTCCTCTCGGCCGGTTATGGCCTGTTGGTTACTGCGCGTGGGGAAACCTATGTGGAGACACAAGCACGAGGTAGGGTCAGTAACTTTGTCGCAGCCCTTGTTGCAACACTCTACGGTTTCTGGTTGCTCTACGCTGCTGGTTGGCAAGCTCTTTTGCTTGCTGCGCTGATTTATTTGCCTGGTGTCATCCTCTACGTCTGGGCGAAACGAGAAAAGGGTGACCAGAGTCTTTTCCGTCCATATGAGTGGATTATCTTCGCGGTCCTCGTCATCGCTGCTATTGCGGCTATCTGCAACATTGTCAATGGAACAATTTCGGTCGGGTAACGCAGCTGTCCTCCGCACACTCCACTACAACTGATGTTCGAAAGGTTTGAAAATGATGTCGAAAACCCCACTCGGTGCATGGTCCGAAGTCGGCAAACTACGTACGGTGATGACCTGTTCACCGGGGTTGGCACATGAACGCTTGACTCCGACTAATTGTCAGGATTTATTGTATGACGATGTTTTATGGGTCGGCAAAGCTCGCAAGGATCACGCCGAATTCCGTCAGGCGATGGCTGACCGAGGCGTCGAGGTCCTTGAAATGACCCAGTTGCTCGCGGAAACCTTAGAGATTCCCGAGGCACGAGCGTTTATTCTTGATCGCAAACTTAGTGAAAAGATGGTAGGCCCGAGTATTTCCACCGAGTTGCGAAGCTGGTTTGACGAGATGACGGCGGAGAAAGCAGCGCAATTCCTCATAGGAGGTCTTCCGTACTCAGAACTACCGGCTGAACTTTCCGGTGGGGCGACCGCAACGCTGGGAATAGCGCATGACTCCGAGGAATTCATCGTTTCGCCGTTGCCGAATACTCAGTTCACTCGCGACAATTCAGCGTGGATTTTCGGCGGGGTCGAACTAAGCCCGATGACGAAGCCAGCCCGCCAGCAGGAAACACAGTTAGTTCGTGGGATCTATCATTTCCACCCACGTTTCGCTAACGAGGAGTTCTCCTTCTGGTATGGCGACACCGATGACGATCATGGTCTTGCCACCATGGAAGGCGGTGACATCATGCCATTGGGCCGAGGCATTGTGCTCGTCGGAATGGGGGAGCGGACGACATGGCAGGGTGTTTCCCAATTGGCTCGTAACCTTTTCTCAGCGGGAGCTGCTGAACAAGTCATTATCGCCGCTATGGCTCCAGACCGGGCCTCGATGCACCTCGACACAGTGTTCTCGTTCCTGGATCTGGATAAGGTAACGGTGTACAAAGACGTCGTTGATACGATCCGGCCTATTATTCTTCGGCCCGGTGAGGGGGGCCGCGACGTGGATATCACCACTGAGGATCGGAATTACATCGACGTTGTTGCTGATGCTCTTGGCATCAAGAAGATGACGATCATTCCGACAGGTGGTGATGGATATGCTGCAGCTCGCGAACAATGGGATGACGGCAACAATGTTGTAGCCCTCGAACCGGGCGTTGTGGTTGCCTACGATCGCAATACACATACCAATAAGCGCTTACGTGACGCTGGCATCGAGGTTATCGAAATCCCATCCAGTGAGCTCGGCCGAGGCCGTGGCGGTGGTCACTGTATGACCTGTCCGATTGTGCGTGAGCCTGTCAACTACTAAAAGCTCGACTTTCCATTCGTCAGTTGAGACGCCATTGCTAATTGAGGACGGTTTGCCAGCCACTGGCAGAACAAAAGAAATTTCGTGTTTCGCACGCGAATTCCACAAGAAAGGACAAGAATATGCCTACATCTCTCAGCGGTCGTAGCTTTTTAAAGCTTCTGGACTACACCCCAGACGAGATCCGCTACTTGCTCACGCTATCCAAGAATTTCAAGGACCTCAAGCGCACAGGAACTCCTCACCGCTACCTCGAGGGGAAGAACATAGTTTTGCTCTTCGAGAAGACCTCGACCCGTACTCGCTGCTCATTCGAAGTGGGCGGAATGGATCTTGGCATGGGGGTCACCTACCTGGATCCGGGCAGCTCACAGATGGGCAAAAAAGAGTCCATTGAAGATACGGCTCGTGTGTTAGGCCGGATGTACGACGGCATCGAGTATCGCGGCTTTGACCAATCCATAGTGGAAGATTTGGCGAAAAACGCTGGTGTTCCAGTATGGAACGGCTTGACGACAGAATTCCACCCGACCCAGATGATCGCTGACATCATGACGGTGGAGGAGAACTTCCCCCAAGGAGTCAAAGGACTCAAACTTGTGTTCATGGGTGATGCCCAGAATAACGTCGCAAACTCATTAATGGTTGTCTGTGCAAAGTTGGGTATGCATTTTGTTGCTTGTGGCCCGAAAGATCAGATGCCGTCGGACGGCCTCGTAGAGACCTGCCGCGAGATTGCTGCTGAAGCCGGTGGCTCCATATCGCTCACCAATGACGTCGACGGCGCTGTCTCCGGCGCACACGTTATCTATACCGACATTTGGGTTTCCATGGGGGAAGAGTCTGAGGATCTATGGAAGCGTCGTATCGGCCTCCTCGAACCGTATCGGGTAACTCAGGACGTTATCGATAAAGCTGACGACAACGTAATTTTCATGCATTGTCTGCCCTCCTTTCACGACACCAACACAACCGTGGGAGCGCAGATTGCGGAGAAGTACGGCATCACTGAGATGGAAGTATCGGATGAGGTATTTGAGGGTCCCCGTTCTCGTGTGTTTGAAGAGGCAGAAAACCGCATGCATTCCATCAAAGCGATTATGTACGCCACACTCTCGTAATCCGTATCACTGTCATCACATCCAGAAGTACTTATCCGAAAGGAGGAGTAGCCAGTGGCTAACCGTGTCGTTCTTGCCTTGGGCGGCAACGCCCTGGGCCAGACACCCCAGGAGCAAATAGAGCTCATTAAAGGCACTGCGAGTGCGATCGTAGATCTCATTGAAAATGGTCATGAGGTTGTCGTCACCCACGGTAATGGTCCGCAGGTTGGGACCATCAAGGTTGCTTTCGACAACTCACATAAAGCTGTCGGAAACACGCCTCATATGCCGTTCCCTGAAGTGTCAGCGATGTCCCAGGGGTACATCGGTTACCATCTACAGCAGGCTCTGGAGAACGAAATGAGAAAGCGGAGCGTTGACCGTCCGTGTGCCTGCATTATTACGCAGACATTGGTTGACAAAAACGATTCTGCTTTCGATCATCCGACGAAGCCCGTTGGCGGATTTGTCAGCGAGGCGGAAGCCAGGACGATCATGGCTGAGACCGATCATCATTTCGTCGAAGATAGTGGCCGTGGCTGGCGCTGGGTGGTAGCCTCCCCGAAACCACTTGAGATCGTCGAGGGAAGCCTTATTGCGAACTTAGTGGAATCACAGTACATCGTAATTTCTACTGGTGGAGGCGGGGTACCCGTCGTTGAAGAAGATGGAAATCTTGTTGGTGTTCCAGCTGTGGTGGATAAAGATCGCTCCGCTGGGATTCTGTCCGATCAGATCCATGCTGATAGATTGCTGATTTTGACGGCAATCGACAATGTTGCCATCAACTTCAACACACCACAACAAAAAAACCTGAGCGAGATGACGGTGGCAGAAGCTCGCACCTACATAGACGATGGGCAGTTCGCGCCGGGATCGATGCTGCCAAAGGTCGAGGCATGTGTGGATTTTGTTGACGGGCACCCGGAACGCGTCGCAATTATTTCTTCATTAAAGGATGCTGCAGCGTCACTTGACGGGGCTGCTGGCACCCGGATCGTCGCCTCATAGGCGGGATGTTTCTGCTGATTGCGGTGTTTAACCGTGTCGAAAACCCTGCGTCGCATCTCACGTTGTGACGCAGGGTTAATCGCTATGGTGTCGTTGTGGTGCGGGGTGGGCATCCACAGGGTGTCGCTTGCCCAACCTAGTGGACTATGGTCAGTCGGCTAGTTGGTGATGGGAGACTGGTGTGGATTGTTGAAAAGTATCAGTTGCGGTTCATGGTGATTGACGACATTTGTACTGATGGTGATGATAATGTTTCACATGCAGAATGTATATTCTGACTTGCAACGCATATTCTGCTAAGCTTTTGTAACATGGCTCCACAGATCACATGCTCGGCAGATCGGGCGAGGAAGGTTAACATTCGTCAGTGTCGCCGTGTTGGTAGCCAACCTAAGGAGGCGGTGTTGTTGGAGCATGAGAGCATCGAGATACCTCAGACGCCCTATATCTCCCGTTGCGATGTGATGCCGGTGGTTGTCGGTACGATTCCTGGTAGCGATACCGTCCTTCTGCTCGTGCGCGAGCCTATGCCAGGGGCGGAGTTCAGCGAACAGTTGCAACAGGTACGACGATAGCGGGCCGAGGCCTTGGAGTGCCGTCGTAGTTTTGTCGGTTGGTCTCGGCCGTGTTCACTGTCCGTTGTGCTTGTCTCTGAGATAAGGAACTTTTCAAATGACTAATCGTGTCGTTCTGGCATACTCTGGTGGCCTTGATACCTCGGTCGCCATCCCGTACCTGGCTAAAATGACTGGTGGTGACGTTGTTGCCGTGTCCATTGATTTGGGTCAGGGTGGCGAAAATATGGAATCAGTCCGGCAACGTGCGCTTGCGTGTGGTGCTGTGGAGTCAGTGATTGTGGATGCCAAGGACGAATTTGCGGACGAGTACTGTTTGCCGGCGATCAAGGCAAATGGCATGTATATGAAGCAGTACCCTCTCGTTTCTGCATTGTCTCGCCCCTTGATCGTGAAGCATTTAGTGGAGGCCGCGAAAAAACATGGGGGAACCCATGTCGCCCATGGCTGTACTGGTAAGGGGAATGACCAGGTGCGGTTCGAGGTTGGTTTTGCTGATTTGGCACCTGACTTGGAGGTAATAGCCCCAGCACGTGATTATGCCTGGACTCGTGACAAGGCCATTACATTTGCTGAAGAGATTGACCTACCTATCGAGCAGTCTGCGAGCTCACCGTTCTCGATTGATCAAAATGTATGGGGGCGGGCAGTAGAAACAGGCTTCCTAGAGGATCTGTGGAACCGGCCGACAAAAGATCTTTATGCCTACACGGAAGAACCATCGTTGGGGAACGCGCCAGACGAGGTGGTGATTTCATTTGTCAGCGGTAAACCGGTGGCGATTGATGGTCGTCCAGTGTCGGTTCTCGAGGCTATTGAAGAATTGAATCGGCGTGGCGGTGCGCAGGGTGTGGGTCGGCTCGATATGGTCGAAGACCGGCTAGTGGGAATTAAGTCTCGTGAGGTTTATGAAGCTCCTGGTGCGATGGTTTTGATTCGTGCGCATGAAGCGTTGGAGGACATTACGGTAGAGAGGGAATTAGCGCGGTATAAACGGAGTGTCGATGCCCGCTGGTCGGAGGAGGTCTATGACGGATTATGGTTTGCGCCGCTCAAGTGTTCGCTCGACGCATTCATCGAATCCACACAAGTTAATGTCACCGGTGATATTCGTTTAGTTCTCCATCAGGGGCGGATTATGGTCAATGGTCGTCGTTCTGAGAAATCGCTTTACGATTTCAATTTAGCGACATATGACACTGGTGACACATTTGATCAGACATTGTCGCGTGGTTTCGTGGAGTTGCATGGTTTGTCGTCGAAGATCGCATGCAGGCGGGACCGAGAAAACTAATCTCGACAGTGAACGTAGCACCGGTAGGCATCGGAGGAGCGTACATGGGAATCGCAGCGCACACAACAAATCAGGGGTCATTGTGGGGAGGTAGATTCTCAGCTGGGCCGAGCGAGGCGATGTTTGCTTTGTCGGTATCGACGCATATCGATTGGGTACTAGCTCCATACGATGTGTTGGCTTCAAAGGCGCATGCGAAAGTTCTACACGGCCGGGGCCTTGTGAGCGATGATGACTACGGCATCCTGGTTCAGGGGCTGACACAGCTCGGCGATGATGTTGCGTCAGGGGCTTTTGTCCCTGAGCCTACGGACGAGGACGTGCATGGGGCCATGGAACGTGGACTCATCGACCTTGTCGGTTCTACGGTCGGTGGGCGGCTCCGGGCAGGTCGATCACGAAATGATCAAGTCGCTGCGTTGTTTCGGATGTGGGTTCGCGATGCTATTCGAAACGTGGCAGTCGAAACGATCACGTTGGTGACTGCGCTCGCTGACCAAGCTGAGGCACATTCTGACGATATTATGCCAGGTAAAACTCATTCGCAGGCGGCACAGCCGATTCTTGTTGCTCACCAGCTTTTGGCTCATGCACACCCTCTGTTGAGGGATATTGATCGTCTTCAGGATCTTGATAAGCGTTTGGCGGTCAGCCCATACGGATCGGGTGCTCTTGCGGGGTCGACATTGCACCTGGATCCAGATGCTATTGCGTCCGAATTAGGTTTCGATTCCTCGTGTGACAATTCGATTGATGGGACAAGCGCGCGTGACTTTGCCACCGAGGCAGCTTTTGTTCTCGCCCAGATTGGGGTAGATATGTCGCGGTTAGCGGAGGAGATTATCTCGTGGTGTACACCTGAGTACGGTTATGTCACCTTGGATGATGCATGGTCGACTGGTTCGTCGATCATGCCGCAGAAGAAAAATCCCGATGTTGCCGAGTTGACTCGCGGTAAGGCAGGACGTTTGATCGGGAATCTTTCTGGTCTTTTGGCTACGTGTAAAGCGTTGCCGTTGGCCTATGATCGTGATTTACAAGAGGACAAGGAGCCGATTATTGATTCGGTTAATCAGCTTCTGTTGCTTCTTCCTGCGTTGACTGGTTTGGTGCGCACGCTGACTTTTGATACTGCGCGTTTACGCGAGTTGGCTCCTCAAGGTTTCACATTAGCGACGGATCTCGCGGAGTGGCTTGTACGGCGTGGAGTTCCTTTCCGTGAGGCGCACGAGGCGTCGGGTTCGTGTGTCCGTTTAGCTGAGGCTCGTGGGGTCAGCCTAAAAGACTTGACTGATGATGAGTTGCAGTCTGCTCATTTGTCGTTGACTCCAGATGTTCGAGAGGTGTTGACGATTGAGGGGTCTGTTGCGTCGCGGGATACGAAGGGCGGTACTGCTCGACCACGAGTTATGGAACAACTTCAACGGTTGAGGGAAGATGCGTCGTGTGGAGCACGGTGGGCTGCTCATTCGCCGATTCCCGGTGGTCCGCGTAATTCTGAATAGCCGCGTGATTTGTTATATCGAATGTGTGTGGTGTCCTGGTCAGTCTGGCTGTGCGATTACGAGGACACCGTGCTCGTGATGCCCTTGGGGCAGGGTAATGTGTGCTCTTATGAGCCTCAATGAAGATCTCCTTTCGCTCTTGGTGTGTCCGAAGGATAAGGGAACCTTGGAGTACCACGAGGAGGAGCAGATTCTCGTCAATCCACGTTTGAATATTGCCTATCCTATTGAGGATGGAATTCCCGTCCTTTTGGTAGATCAGGCAACTCCTTACCAGGGATAAGTGGTAGGGCGGCGGTGTGGGGTCGTCGTTCGAGTTAGTCAATATTCCGATGATCGTGTCGTAAGAGGAGTACATCGAAAATGAGTAACGGCGTAGCTAGTGGTCGTTCGGATGAAGCGAATGATCGCGTTGCAGTCATCGATGATCTCGAATGGCGAGGACTGATTAATCAGTCGACGGATCTGGACCGGCTCAAAGAAGCCTGTCGGGAGAGGATGATGACCTTGTATACAGGGTTTGATCCCACGGGGCCGTCGCTTCATGCCGGTCATCTGGTTCCTTTGTTGATGCTGAAGCGGTTCCAGGAGGCGGGGCATCGTCCGATTGTGTTGGCGGGCGGGGCGACCGGGATGATTGGTGATCCACGTGACGTCGGGGAGCGGTCGATGCTTGCTGAAGAAACAGTCGCGGAGTGGGCTGAAAAGATTTCTTCTCAGCTTCGTCGTTTCGTATCGCTCGAAGGTGATGAAGGCTTTTCTGGGGGCAATGGTGCGATTCTTGAGAATAACTATTCTTGGACCTCGCAGATGTCTGCCATCGATTATCTACGGGATCTTGGTAAGAATTTTTCTCTCAACACGATGTTGTCAAGGGATACGGTGAAACGTCGTTTAGAGGGTGATGGGATGTCGTACACCGAGTTCTCGTACATGCTCTTGCAGGCGAACGATTTCGTTGAGCTTCGTCGGCGCCATGATTGCCGCGTTCAAATTGGGGGGTCGGATCAGTGGGGGAACATTATCGGTGGTGTGGATCTCAACCGTCGACTGGATAATGAGGTTGTTCATGGGATTACCGTGCCGCTTGTGACCGATTCTGAGGGGAAGAAATTTGGAAAATCTACTGGTGGTGGAAAACTATGGCTTGATCCGGAAATGACGAGCCCATATTCCTGGTACCAGTATTTCCTTAACGCGGCAGATAACGATGTGATTCGTTATTTACGGTGGTTCACGTTCCTGAGTCGTGAAGAGTTGCACGAGCTCGAAGTCGAAACCAATGAACATGCACATAGGCGGGCAGCTCAGCGGCGTCTTGCACGGGAAATGACGACTCTTGTCCATGGTGAGAATGCGACGAAGTCGGTGGAACTAGCTTCGCAAGCGCTCTTCGGCCGTGGTGAATTACACGATCTGGATGATCGTACGTTGATGGGGGCGTTAGCTGAGACTACGATTGCAGAATTTCCGCAAGGAGCAGAGCCGACGATCTTGGATCTCTTGGTGGAATCCGGGCTTACTCCGTCAAAAGGGGCTGCCCGTCGTGCTGTGAAGGAAGGCGGTGCTTATGTGAATAATGAGCGAGTTGTTGACGTGGAATGGGTTCCTTCGGCCGATGACCTTCTTCATGGGCAGTGGCTAGTGCTTCGCCGCGGAAAGAAATCTTTTGCTGGTGCACGGTTTGGGAAGGAAGGCTGATGAGGGTTCCTAATTGGACTGTGTAGCGCTTCGTTCCATTGGACTGACAACGGGTCACTTATGTGGCCCGTTTTGTGTTTATTGCAAAGTTGCCCCTTTCAGGTGGCTTGCTAGCTCGATGTGATGGCAAATGTGTGAGAGAGGGTTGCTTTTGGTGTGTGTTTTTGTGGTGTGTGCTGGGGGTTTGTGGTGTGTGGGTGGGGTGTGTAGTGTTTTGTCT